>SECN01000689.1 GCA_004173515.1 Myxococcaceae bacterium
ATGCGCTCGCCCTGGCGGAAGGGGTTGGGCAGGAAGCGCTCCTGGGTCAGCTCCGGGCGGTGGAGGTAGCCCAGGGTGACGCCGTCGCCGCCGATGTAGAGCTCACCGGCGACGCCGACGGGCACAGGGGCCAGGTGGGCGTCGAGCAGGTAGAGCTGGGTGTTGGCGATGGGGCGGCCGATGCGGATGGAGGAGAGGGGCGGCTGCACGCGCCAGGTGGTGGACCAGACGGTGGTCTCGGTGGGGCCGTACATGTTCCAGAGGCTGCCGACGCGAGCGAGCAGGGCTTCGGCCAGTTCGCGGGGCAGGGCTTCACCGCCGCAGAGGGCCTTGAAGCCCGGGCGGGGCTGCCAGCCGGCTTCCAAGAGCAGGCGCCACGTGGACGGCGTGGCCTGCATCACGGTGACGCCTTGCGACTCCAGCGCGGCCTTCAACAGGGGCCCGTCCGCCGCGGTGTCGCGGGAGGCCAGCACCACCTGCGCGCCAGTGGTGAGCGGGAGGAAGAGCTCCAGGACGGCGATGTCGAAGGAGAGGGTGGTGACGGCGAGCAGGACGTCCTGGGAGGTGAGGCCCGGAGCCTCCTGCATGGTGGCGAGGAAGTTGACCACCGCGCGTACGCCACCTCCTCCGGAGAGACAGAGAGCGGCTCGGGGGCCGTGTCCGCCTGGGAGGTCGTGTCCTCGACGAAGAGGGCCTTCGCGGTGGTGGACGGCAGCGTTCCCTGGAGCGTGCGCTGCGTGAGGACGAGCGAGAGCTGCGCGTCTTCGACCATGAAGGCGAGGCGCTCGGGCGGGAAGCCCGGATCCAACGGGACGTAGCCGGCCCCGGCCTGGAGGATGCCCAGCAGGCCGACGACCATGTCCGGGCCGCGCTCGGTGAAGAGGCCGACGAGGCTTCCAGGCGTGACGCCGGCCTGCTTCAGCGCGTGGGCCACCTGATGGCCGCGCTGGACGAGCTGACGGTAGGTGAGCGTCGTGGCGCCGGAGCGCAGGGCGACGGCATCGGGGGTGGCCTCGGCCTGGGCGGCGACGAGGGTGTGGACGAAGGCTTCGCGGTTGAAGGGCCGGGTGGTGGCGTTCCAGTCCACCAGCACGCGCTGCTTCTCCGACTCCGGCAGCAGCGGCAGGCGCGCGACGGGCACCTCCGCGTCCGACACCGCCGCGCGCAGCAGCGTGCGGATCTGCTCGAGCATGCGGACGACGGTGTCCCGCTCGAACAGGTCGGTGTTGTAGTCCATGCCGCCGACGATGCCGTGGGCGGTCTCCTTCACCCAGAAGCTCAGGTCCAGCGGCGTCGCGTGCGCGTGCACGTGCACCTGGCCGTAGGTGAGGGCGCCCAGGGTGGAGTTGCGGTTGCGCACGTCCTGGAAGGTGAAGAACGTCTGGAACAGCGGCGTGCGGCTCAGGTCGCGCTGCACACCCAGCTGCTGGAGCAGCAGCTCGATGGGCATGTCCTGGTGACCGAAGGCCTCCATGCACGTGGTGCGGACGCGCTCCAACAACTGCCGGAACGTCAGCTCCGGGCCCATCTGCGTGCGCAGGACGAGCGTGTTGACGAAGAAGCCGAGCAGGTCCTCCACCTCGGGATGCGAGCGACCCCGGATGGGCGTGCCCACCACCAGGTCCTCCTGGCCCGAGTAGCGGTGCAGCAGCGTCTTGAAGGCCGTGAGCAGCACCATGTACAGCGTGGCGTTCGACTCGCGCCCCAGCTTCGTGAGCGCGTCCACTTCCGCCCCGGTGAGGACGAAGGGCTCGGTGCCGCCCTTGAGGCTCATCTGCGCGGGGCGCGGCTTGTCGGTGGGCAGCTCCAGCACGGGCAGGTTGCCGGAGAGCTTCTGCCGCCAGTAGCGGGCCTGGCGCTCCAGCTCTTCTCCCTGGAGCCAGTTGCGGTGCCACTCGGTGAAGTCCGCGTACTGGATGGGCAGGGCGGGGAGCTTCGGCTGCTTGCCCTGCGTCAGCGCGGCGTAGAACACGTCCAGGTCGCGCAGGAACACGTCGAACGACCACCCATCCCAGATGAGGTGATGGGGCATGAAGAAGAGGACATGCTCGAAGGCGCCCAGGCGGAACAGGGTGAGCCGGAACAGCGGCGGGGCGGTGATGGGAATGGACTCGTTCGCCAGCGCCTGGAGGCGGCGCAGCAGGTCCTCCTCGCGCAGGTTCGCGGGCACCGGCTCCAGGTCCACCGGCTCCAACTCCACCGTCAGCGACGGCGCGATGTGCTGCACGGGCGTGCCTTCATCCCAGCGGACGAAGGTGCGCAGGGCGGAGTGACGCTCCAGCAGCCTGTCGAAGCTGCCGCGCAGCGCGCCCACGTCCAACTCGCCGTGGATCCGGAACGCCGCGGGCAGGTTGTAGACGGCGGTGCCCTGGTTGAGCTGCTCCAGGAACCACAACCGCTGCTGCATCAGCGACAGCGGAGCGGGCGCCGTGCCCGAGCGCGGCGTGATGCGCTGCGCGGGGCTCGTGGCCCCATCGTCACCGCGCACCAGTCGGGCCAGCTTCTCCACGGTGGGCGCTTCGAACATGCGGCGCAGCGTGAGGCTGACGTCCAGGTCCCGGCTCGCGCGCGTGAGGGCCTGCGAGGCCAGCAGCGAGTGTCCGCCCAGCCGGAAGAAGTCGGCCGTGACGCTCACCCGACGCAGGCCCAGCACGTCGGCGAAGATGTCCGCCAGCTTCTGCTCCGTCTCGTCGCGCGGCGCGACATACGCGTCCTCGTGCGAGCCCACCTGCGGTGAAGGCAGGGCCTTGCGGTCCACCTTGCCGTTGGGCGTGAGCGGCAGCGCGGGCAGGGCCACGAAGTGCTGCGGCACCATGTACTCCGGCAGCCCCTGCTTCAGGTGTGCGCGGAGGGCTTCGTCCGGAGGCGTCGTCTGGCCGGGACGCGCGATGAGGTACGCGACGAGGCGGCGGTCACCAGGCCGGTCCTCGCGAACGAGGGCGACGGCCTGGGCGAGCGAGGGGTGGGAGGCGAGCGCCGCTTCGACTTCACCCAGCTCGATGCGGAAGCCGCGCAGCTTCACCTGCGAGTCATTGCGCCCCAGGTACTCGACGGTGCCGTCGGCCAGCCAGCGCGCGAGGTCGCCGGTGCGGTACATGCGCTCGCCCTGGCGGAAGGGGTTGGGCAGGAAGCGCTCCTGGGTCAGCTCCGGGCGGTGGAGGTAGCCCAGGGTGACGCCGTCGCCGCCGAT
>SECN01000690.1 GCA_004173515.1 Myxococcaceae bacterium
CCATGGCCCCGTCCCTCTTCGATGACTACGTGGACGTCCCCAACGTGGAGACCGGCACGGACTTCGATGCCGCCGATGACCGCACCCTGCGCATGGCCTCCCAGCCGGTGGACAAGGCGCTGCTCGACAGCCTGATCCGCTACCAGGAGACCTTCCTGGCCCACGTGGAGTCGGACGCCACCCCGGACGCCATGGCCCGAGCCCAGACGGCCGCGCTCGCCGACAGCGGCCTTTCCCTCAAGACGGTGGAGTGGGGGCTGTCCGTCCTCCGGGCCTTTGGCGGCCGGCGGTGGACCGCGCAGCGGCTCCAGTCGAAGCTGACGGAGCTGGAGGCCACGTCCGGGGCGGGGGTGGACGCACTGCGCCAGCGCATCCAGAACGAGCTGAAGAAGCAGGAGCGGCATACGGAGGCCCTGGGCCGGCGGTATGGTGCCGACACGGTGACGCTGCTGCGGGAGCACGAACCGGTGCTGGTCGCCCTGCACACCCGGCTCACGAAGGTGCTCAGCCGGGGATGAACCGGCCTGTCCGTCCGGTTGCATTCCGCGCCCGGTCATCGCATAAGGGCCCGTTTTCCCTATAGGCCAACCATGAAGCGCTACTTCATCCACACCTTCGGCTGTCAGATGAACGTCAACGACTCGCTCCGCACATCCGGGAGAAGGCCGAGGACAAGATGCTGTCCGCGCTCGGGCGCTACCGCGCGGTGAAGGCCAGTCGCGGGGCCATCCTGGGCGTGGGCGGCTGCGTGGCCCAGCAGGAGAAGGACAAGCTGCTGAAGAAGGTGCCGTACCTGGACTTCGTCTTCGGCCCGGACAACATCGCGAAGCTGCCGGAGGTCATCACCCGCGTGCAGGAAGCGCGCGAGCGGGTGGTGGAGACCGCCTTCGTGGACTCCGAGGAGTACGTCTTCCCGCGCGCCGACGCGGAGACGTCCCGGGGCAAGGTGACCGAGTTCGTCACCGTGATGAAGGGCTGCGACAACGTCTGCTCGTTCTGCGTCGTGCCGCACACCCGTGGCCGCGAGGTGAGCCGCGCGTTCCCGGACGTGCTCGTGGAGGTGGCGGACCTGGCGCGCGTGGGCCTGCGCGAAGTCACCCTCATCGGCCAGAACGTCAACTCGTACATGGGCGGCATCAGCTTCGCGCAGCTCCTGCTTCGCACCGCGGAGGTGCCAGGCATCGAGCGCGTGCGCTTCACCACCAGCCATCCGCACGACCTGTCGGACGAGCTGATCGAGGCTTTCCGCGTCCAGCCGAAGATCGCCCCGCACTTCCACCTGCCCGTGCAGTGCGGAAGCGATCGCATCCTGAAGATGATGCGCCGCGACTACACGGTGGAGCAGTACCTGGTGCAACTCGCGAAGCTGCGCGCCGCGCGCCCCGGCATCGCCGTCACCACCGACATCATCGTGGGCTTCCCCGGAGAGACCGAGGAAGAGTTCGAGATGACGATGAAGCTCACCGAACAGGTGAAGTACGAGAACCAGTTCTCCTTCGTCTACAGCCCGCGCCCCAAGACGGGCGCCGCGCTTCGCGAGAAGGAGTGGGGCCTGGTGCCGCACGAGGTGAAGGTGGCCCGGCTGGAGCGCCTGCAGAAGCTCCAGCGGCGCATCAGCGGCGAGTACACCCAGTCCCAGGTGGGCCTGGACGTGGAGGTCATGGTCGAGGGCCGCTCGCGCTACGACGCCACCAAGCGCTTCGGGCGCACGCCGGAGAACCGCACCGTCAACTTCGACGGGGACGCTCCCGCGGGCTCCTTCGTGACGGTGCACATCGAGCGCGCCACGCCCAACCAGCTCCAGGGCAAGCAGGTCGCGGTGCTCCAGGGCCCCACGGTGGCGCCGCCGCCGGTGGAGCTCACGGTGCCGCTGCACGTGCCCGCGGAGGCCTGACGCTCCCCCCGCCGTTCCTTGCGTCTTCCCGGAGGTTCCGTCATGGCGTTGAGGCCGTTTCGCGGGGTGTCCCCCCGCGTCCACCCGAGCTGCTTCGTCGAGGACTCCGCCCAGGTGGTGGGCGATGTGGAGCTGGGCGAGGACTCCTCCGTCTGGTTCAACTCCGTGCTGCGCGGGGACGTGAACGCCATCCGCATCGGCAAGCGCACCAACATCCAGGACCTCACCATGGTGCACGTCACCAGCCAGGGTGACTCCACGACGGTGGGCGACGACTGCACGGTGGGCCACCGGGTCATCCTCCACGGGTGCATCGTGGGCAACCGCGTCCTCGTGGGCATGGGCGCCATCCTGATGGACGGCGTGGAGGTGGGGGACGAGTGCATCATCGGCGCGGGGACGCTGCTGACGCCCGGCACGAAGATTCCCCCGGGTTCGCTCGTGGTGGGCTCGCCCGGCAAGGTGAAGCGCCCCATCACCGAAGGCGAGCGCGAGTTCCTGGTCCAGTCCGCCCTGCACTACGTCGAGACCGCCTCCGAGCACCGCGCGAGCCGCTGACGGCGCCGGGTTGTGCGTGTTAGGAACACCCCCATGGCTCTCGTGCCCGAGACGACCCTGAAGGCCTGCCCGCTGTTCAAGGGCTTCACCGACACCGGCATCGCCATCTTCGCGTCGGCGGCCGTGTCGCGCGCCTTCCCCAAGGGGACGGCGCTGTTCTCCGAGGGCAAGGCCGGCGACTCGCTGCTCATCGTCGGCGAGGGCACCGTGCGGCTGAGCGCCCGCAACCCCGGGGGCGAGGACGTGTCCCTGGGCGAGGTCACCGTGGGCGAACCCCTGGGTGAGCTGGCGCTCGTGCAGAAGGGGGAGCGGCTTTGCACCGCCACCGCGCAGACGGACGTGATGGCGCTGGAGATCCGCTCGGCGGACTTCCAGAAGCTGCTCGCCCAGAAGCCCCAGGCCTGCATCAAGCTGCTCATGGGCATCGTCAGCCACTTCGGCGCCAAGGCGCGGGACAACCGGGACATGCTGCGCACGCTCGTCGTGCGCTCCACGAGCACCTGAGCGCTTCGGAAACCGGGCGAAGGCGGTGTTGGGTGGAGGGCCTCGACCTCGTGCCGGGAGGTCGGGAGGGCAAGGAGTCCCTGCCACTCGCACGGGATGTGGTTACTGTGCTCGCCAGAAGTGGACCCGTGGGCTCCCAGGTTGGAGTACAGGGTGGGCA
>SECN01000195.1 GCA_004173515.1 Myxococcaceae bacterium
AGCTCCTGGATGAGCAGCGACATGCTCCACCCGTCCAGCAGCAGGTGGTGGATGCTCCACAGGCAGCGCAGCACCTGATCATCCAGGCGGACGACGGTCAGCCGCAGCAGCGGCGCGCGCCCCACGTCGAAGCCCCGCGCGCGGTCCTCCACCAGGTACTGCTGGAAGAGCTCCTGCTGCTCCCCGGTCGACAGGCCCCGCCAGTCCAGCTCCAGCCAGGGCAGCTCCGCGGACGCGTGCACCACCTGCAACGGCTCCGGCAGCCCGTCCCACACGAAGGACGTGCGCAGGATGGGGTTTCGCGCCACGAGCAGCTCCCACGCGCGGCGCATCACCGGCAGGTTGACGGTGCCGTGGAAGCTCCACGCCATCTGCTCGCAGTACATGCCCGACGCGGGCTCCAGCAGCGCGTGGAATAGCATGCCCTGCTGGAGCGGAGACAGCGGGTACACGTCCTCCAGACCGGGGGCGCCCGTCTGGAGGCGCGCGAGGCCCGGCGCGTCCAGCTTCGCCAGCGGGAAGTCCGCGGGCGTGAAGCGCTTCGCGTCCTCCGTCGTGCGGTTCACGATGAGGCTTCGCAGCGCCCCGAGGAACGACTCCGCCAGCGCCTCCACGGTGGCACGCGCATGCACGTTGGAGCTGTAGGACCACGACAGCTCCAGCCGGCCGTTGATGATCAGACCGTTGAGCTCCAGCAGGGCGGTGCGCAGACCGCCCTCGCCCTGCCCGGGGCCCGCGGGCTCCTTGGCGAGGCCGAACATCGACTCCCCGGCCGCCATCGCGTCGAACTGGCCCAGGTAGTTGAAGGCCACCTGCGCCGGGGGCACGGTCCGCAGCTTCGCGGCCTCCTCCCCGTCCCCCAGGTAGCGCAGGACGCCGTACCCCAGGCCCTTGTTCGGCAGGCGTCGCAGCGTGTCGCGCACCACGCGCAGCCCGTCGCCCAGGGAGCCTCCCTTGGGAGCCGTCAGCAGCACCGGATACACGGCGGTGAACCACCCCACCGTGCGGGAGATGTCCGCGTCCGCGAACAACTCCTCGCGGCCGTGGCCTTCCAGGCTGATGCGCACACGGGACTGCCCCGTCCAGCGCGTCAGCGCCTGCGTCAGCGCCGTCAGCAGCACGTCGTTGATGTGGGCCCGGTACGCGGCCGGCACCTCCTGCAACAGGACGCGCGTCTCCTCCACCTCCAGCACCGCGCGGACACTGTCCGTCGACGCGAGCGTGTTCGGCCCCGAATGGTCCACCGGTAGGGGCAGGACCTCCTGGGTCCCCTCCAGCCAGAACGCCCGCTCTGCCTCCAACTCGGGGCTTCGCGCGTGGGCTTCCAGCCTGCGCGCCCACGCCTGGAACGACGTCGTCTTCGACGGCAGCGCCACGGGCACGCCGCGACGAAGCTGCTGGTACGTGGTGTTCAGGTCCTCCAGCAGCACGCGCCATGACACGCCGTCCACCGCGAGGTGGTGGATGACGAGCAGCAGGCGCTCCGTGCGGCCCTCGCCGCGCTCGAACAGCATGGCGCGCAGGAGCAGGCCCTCGTCCAGGCGCAGGCCCTGATGCAACCCGGTGGCGGCGGCCTGGATGGCCCTCCGCTGCGCGTCCTCGTCCCCCTGGAACTCGGAGACGTCCTGACGCCGCAGGGACATGGGCTGCTCCAGGCCCGCGTTCTCCTGCATCCACCCGGACTCACCGCGCACGTAGCGCAGGCGCAGGGCGTCGTGGTGCTCCACGAGCCGCGCCAGCGCCTTCTCCAACAGGGCGGCGTCCACGCGCTGCCGCGCTTCGATCATCACCGCCTGGTTGAAGTGGTGCGGCTGGGTCAGGTCCCGTTCGAAGAACCACGCCTGGATGGGCGTGAGCGGCAGGGGGCCGCGCACCACGCCCTGCTCCGCCTGGGAGGCGAGCGCGGCGGTGGCCACCTGGGCCAGCTCCGCCACCGTCTGGTGCTGGAAGAGCTGCTTCGCCATCAGGCGCAGACCGGCCTGGTTGGCGCGCGAGCGTCTGCTCCTCCGGTGTCCGGGGCGCGACGAAGTCCTTGCCCGAATCCGGCCGCTCTCCCTGCGGCGCCGGCAGCGCCTTGCGGTCCACCTTGCCGTTGGGCGTCAGCGGCAGGGACTCCAGCATCACGAAGGCCGCCGGGATCATGTACTCCGGCAGCAGGCCCTTCAACGCGGTCCGCAAGGCGTCCACCGTGGGACGCGTCGCCTCCGGGCCGCCCACGTACGCCACCAGCCGCTTGATGCCGGGCGTCTCCTCCCGCACCACCACCACGCTCTCCGACACGCCCTCGCAGCGGCCGAGCGCGGACTCCACTTCGCCCAGCTCGATGCGGAAGCCCCGCACCTTGACCTGCGAGTCCAGACGGCCCAGGAACACCACGCCGCCGTCCGGCAACTGCTTCACCTGATCGCCGGTGCGGTACAGCCGCGCGCCCGGCTCCGTGCGGAACGGGTGCGGCACGAACTTCTCCGCCGTCAGCTCCGGCCGACCCAGATAGCCCAGCGCCAGGCCATCACCGCCGATGTACAGCTCGCCCAGCACGCCCACGGGCACCGGCTGGAGCTCCGCGTCCAGGACGTACAGCTCCGTGTTGGACAACGGCCGGCCGATGGGCACCGTCACCGCGTCCTCGGCGAGCGCGTCCACCGCGTGCCACGCGGCGAACGTCGTGCTCTCCGTGGGTCCGTACGCGTTGACGAACTTCCCCGGCGCGCCCTTCGCGAGCACCGCCCGCGCCGCGCCCGGGTCCACCGCGTCGCCGCCCACGTGGAGCTGGCGCACCGTCTGGAACATCTCCGCCGACTGCGCCACCAGTTGGTTGAACAGGGCCGACGTCACGAACAGCGTGCTGATGCGCTCCTCGCGCAGGTACGCCGCGAACGCCGAGGGCGACAACGCCACGTCGCGCGACATGCCCACCAGCCGGCCGCCGTGCAAGAGCGCGCCCCAGACCTCGAAGGTCGCCGCGTCGAACGACGCGTTCGACACCTGCGCGATGCGGTCCTCCGCTGTGAGCTGGATGAAGTTCGTCTCCACCACCAGGCGCACCACCGCCCGGTGCGGGACCCACACGCCCTTCGGCTTGCCCGTGCTCCCCGACGTGTAGATGACGTACGCCGGATCCTCCGCCTCTCCGCCGTTCTGGGGCGCGTGCGTCGGCTCCGCGTCCAGCGAGCCATCGTCCAGGCCCACCACCTGCGACGCACCTTCTGGCAGCGCGCTTCGCAGCGACGCCTGCGTCACCAGCACTTCCACGCCAGCGTCGTCCACCATGAACGCCAGCCGCTCGCGCGGGTATCCCGCGTCCAGCGGCACGTACGCGCCGCCCGCCTTGAGGATGCCCAGCATCCCCTCCACCATCCCCACGCCGCGCTCCACGCACAGGCCCACGCGTGAGCCACGCCCCACGCCCAGCTTCATCAGCCGGTGCGCGAGCTGGTTCGCCCGCGTCTCCACCTGACGGTACGTCCGCTGCTCCCCCGCGAAGTCCAGCGCCACCGCGTCCGGCGTGCGCTCCACCTGCTGCGTCACCAGCGTGTGGACGCACTGCTCCCTTGGGAACGTCGTGCGCGTCGCGTTCCACGCCACCACCTGCCGCTGGCGCTCCTGCGCCGTCAGCAGCTCCAGCCGCCCCACCTTCGCGTCCGGGTTCGCGACGATGGCCGTCAGCAGCACCTCCAGGTGCCCCGCCATCCGCTCCACCGTCGCCGCGTCGAACAGGTCGGTGTTGTACTCAATCGATCCGGAGAACCCCGCGGGCGTGTCCGACAGCGACAGCGTCAGCTCGAACTTCGTCGTCTGCGCCTCCACGCGCAGCGTGCGCAGGGACACCTCCGGCATCACCAGCTCCGACACCGGCGCGTTCTGCAGGATGAACATCACCTGGAACAGCGGCGAGTGGCTGAGCGAGCGCACCGGCTGGAGCAGATCCACCAGCTTCTCGAACGGCACCTCCTGATGCGCGAACGCCCCCAGCGCCCGCTCCCGCACCTGCGCGAGCACCTGCCGGAACGTCAGCTCCGGCGTCACCCGGGCGCGCAGCACCAGGGTGTTGATGAAGAAGCCGATGAGGCCTTCCAGCTCCGCCCGGTTGCGGCCCGCGATGGGCGTCCCCACGCGGATGTCGTCCTGACCGGTGTAGCGCGCCAGCAGCACCTGCCACGCCGCCAGCAGCGTCATGAAGGGCGTCGAGCCCTCCTTCTGCCCCAGCGCCTTGAGGGCCTCGGACAGCTCGCGAGGCAGTTGCACGTAGTGCTTCGCGCCGCGCGTGCCCTGGACCGCCGGACGCGGCCGGTCCGTGGGAAGGGCGATCACGTCCGGAGCGCCGGAGAGCTGCTCCTTCCACCACTTCAGCTGCGCTTCCAGTGTCTCACCCTGGAGCCACTCGCGCTGCCACGCCGCGTAGTCCGCGTACTGGAGCGTCAGCGGGGGCAGCGGCGACGGACGGCCGTGGAGGAACGCGTCGTAGAGCGCGGCCAGCTCGCGGATGACGACGCCCATGGACCAGCCGTCGGAGATGGCGTGGTGCATCGTCACCAGCAGGACGTGCTCGTGCTCCTGGGTGCGCAGGAGCGACGCGCGCACCAGCGGGCCCCGCGTCAGGTGGAACGGGCGCAGCGATTCCTCGCGCATGTGCCGGTACAGCTCGCCCTGGAGGCCCGCACCGGACAGCCCGCGCAGGTCCACCACGTCCAACGTCATCGGCGACGGCGGCGCGATGACCTGCTCGGGTCCCGCCTCCGTCGTGCGGAAGGTGGTGCGCAGCGCTTCGTGGCGCTCCTGGAGGGCGGTGAAGGCCCGCTCCAGCGCGTCCTGCTTCAGCTCACCCTTCAGCTCAATGGCCAGGGGAATGTTGTAGAGCGTGCTCTCCGGCTCCAGTTGATCCAGGAACCACAGGCGCTGCTGGGCGAAGGACAACGGCAGCGGCGAGCCGTCCCTGGGGCGGGCGGCGATGACCGGCGCGCGCGCGGGCTTGCCCTGCTGGGCCTGCTGCTGACGCAGCTGCTTGAGCAGGAGGGCACGCTTCTCGGGGGACAGGGCTGCGATGCGCTTGTCGGCGTCACTGCTCATTGCTGGAAACCTTCTTGCTGTCGTCCTGGGGGAGCACTTCGTCAGAGGAAAGGAGCGCCTCCGCCTCTTCGGCGGACAGGTTCTCCAACTCCCCCATGAGTCGTTCGAGTTCCGCGGGATCCGCTTGCGCGGCCTGGGCCTGCACGATGTGGACGGCGAGGTTCTCCACCGTCGGGGACTCGAAGATGTCCCGGAGCGGCAGCTCCACGTCGAACGTCGTGCGGATGCGGGAGATGAGCTGGGTGCCCAGGAGGGAGTGGCCTCCCAGCTCGAAGAAGTCGTCGTGGACGCCCACCTGCTTGACGCCGAGCAGCTCCACCCAGATGGCGGCCAGCTCCTCTTCCAGCGCGTCCCGCGGCGCGACGTAGACCTTCTCCAGTTCGGGCCGCTCGGAGTCCGGAGCCGGCAGCGCCTGGCGATCCAGCTTGCCGTTGGGCGTGAGCGGCAGCGCCGGCAGCGACACGAACGCCGACGGCACCATGTACTCGGGCAGGCGCGCGAGGAGCGCGTCCTTCAGGGCGCGCACGTCCAGCACCTCGCCCTCGCGCGGCACCGCGTAGCCCACCAGCCGGGGGTTGCCGGGCACGTCCTCGCGCAGGAGGACGACGGTGGCCTCCACGGCGGGATGGTCCGCGATGGCCGCTTCCACCTCACCCAATTCGATGCGGTAGCCACGCAGCTTGAGCTGGTGGTCGATGCGGCCCAGGAACTCGATGTCCCCGGACGGCAGGTAGCGCACCAGGTCGCCCGTCGCGTAGAGCCGGCCGCCCGCGTCGGGACCGAAGGCATCCGGCACGAAGCGCTCCGCCGTCAGGTCCGCGCGGTGCAGGTAGCCGCGCGCCAGGCCCACGCCGCCCACGTGCAGTTGTCCGGGGACGCCCACGGGCACCGGCTGCCCCTGGTCGTCCAGCACGTACACCCGCACGTTCGGCAGCGGCGTGCCGATGGTGGGCCGCTCCGGGTCCACGTTCGCCCGGACGGTGGCGCACACCGTCACCTCCGTGGGGCCGTACGCGTTGAGGAAGCGGCGGCCGGGAGACCAGCGGCGCACCAGCTCCGCGGAGCACGCCTCGCCCGCGGCGGCCACGGACGTGAGCGCCGGCAGATCCTCGGCGGGAAGCTGCGCCAGCACCGACGGCGTCAACGTCACCGTGGTGATGCCCCGCGACTTGAGCAGGCCGTGCAGCGGAGCGCCGGGCATCAGCTCCTCGCGCGGCGTCAGGTGCAGGGCCGCACCCGCGAGCAGCGCGGAGAACGTCTCCCACACAGAGGCGTCGAAGCCGAACGCCGCGAACTGGAGGACGCGGCTGGAAGGCGTGATGCCCAGCGCCGCGATGGCCGCCGTGGCCGTGTTGCACAAGCCACGGTGGTGCAACAGCGTCCCCTTGGGCCGGCCCGTCGAACCCGACGTGTAGATGACGTACGCCAGGTGCTCCGGCTCCAGCTTCACCGGCGGCGGCGTCACGGGGTGCTTCGCGATGCGCGCCGCATCCGAGTCCAGGCACACCAGCAACTCGCCCTGCGACGGCAATTCATCCGCCAGCGCGTCCTGCGTGACGATGACCGGCACCGCCGCGTCCGCCAGCATGTAGGCCAGGCGATCGCTCGGGTACGAGGGGTCCAGGGGCAGGTACGCCGCGCCCGCCTTGAGGATGCCCAGGATGCCCACCACCATGTCGAGCGATCGTTCCACGCACAGTCCCACCCGCGACTCCAACCCCACGCCGCTCTGCTTCAGGTGCCACGCGAGCTGATTGGCCTTCGCGTCGAGCTGCGCGTACGTCAGCGACTCCGCGCCGAACACCGCCGCCAGGGCCTGGGGCGTGCGTGCGGCCTGCGCTTCGAACAACGCGGTGGCCGTCGGACCCGGAAGTTCGACCGTGCGCGTGTCGTTCCACGTCTCCAGCAGCGTGCGGCGCTCTTCACCGGTGAGCAGGGACAGCGAGGACAGGCGGCGGGAGGGCCCGCGCGTCAGGCCCTCCAGCACCTGTCCGAAGTGCTTCGCCATCCGGGCGATGGTCGCCGTGTCGAACAGGTCGGTGGCGAACTCCCAGACGCAGGCGAGCCCCTGCGGCGTCTCCTGCACCGCGACGGTCAGATCCAACTTGGCGCGGGTGACCTCCTGACCCACCTGGGTGAGCTTCAGGCCGGGCAGCTCCAGCCGCGACGCGGGCGTGTTCTGGAGCACCAGCTTCACCTGGAACAGCGGGGCCTGCCCCAGGCTGCGCTTGGGGTTGAGCTCCTTCACCAGCTCCTCGAAGGGCAGGTCCTGGTGCGCGTAGGAGGACAGCGCCGTCTCCCGCGCACGGCCGAGCAATTCGCGCACGGTGGGATCGCCGCCCAGGTCGCCGCGCAGGACGAGCTGGTTGACGAAGAAGCCGATGAGCCCTTCGGTCTCCGCGCGGTTGCGGTTGGCGATGTCCGTGCCCACCACGATGTCCGTGCGGCGCGTGTAGCGCGACAGCACCACCTGGAAGCCCGCGAGCAGCACCATGAAGAGCGTGACGCCCTCGCGGCGGCACAGGGCCTGGAGGTCCACCATCACCGGGGGCGGCACCAGGGCCTGGAGCTGCTCACCGTGGTGGGACTGCACGGTGGGCCGGGGCCTGTCCGTGGGCAGGTCCACCGTCTGGGGTGCGCCGTCCAGCGCCTTGCGCCACCACGCGAGCTGCCGGGCCATGGCGCCCTGCTCCATCCACTGGCGCTGCCAGGCCGCGTAGTCCGCGTACTGGAGGGCCAGCTCGGGGAGCGGTGACGGCTGGCCCTGGCGGAAGGCCTCGTAGAGGGCCACGACTTCGCGCACGAGCACGGCCATGGACCAGCCGTCGGAAACGATGTGGTGCATGGTCAGCAGCAGCAGGTGCTCCTGCTCCGCGAGCCTCAGCAACGTCGCGCGCAGCAGCGGTCCCTTCGAGAGATCGAAGGGACGCTTCGCCTCGTCCTGGGCCCGCTGGAGGGCCTCCGCCTCGCGGGTGGGCTCGGGCAGTGAGCCCAGGTCCTGCGTGGGCAACGGGACTTCCGGCACCGGCAGGATGACGTGGAGCGGACGGCCCCCCTCGGAGCGGAAGACGGTGCGCAGCGACTCATGGCGGCGGAACAGCTCCGCGAACGCCCGCTCCAGCGCGGCCACGTCGAGCGTGCCCTGGAGCCGGAGCGCCGCGGGCACGTTGTGGAACGAGCCCTGCGGCTCGAGCTGATCCAGGAACCACAGCCGCTGCTGCGCGAACGACAACGGAAGCGTGTCCGTGCGAGGCACGGCCACCAGCGGCGGGACGCGGGGGCCTTCAGCGTCCTTCGCCTTCGCCTCCAACAGGCGAGGCAGGAGCCCCGCGACCGTGGGCGCCTCGAAGAGGTCCCGCAGGGGCAGCTCCACCTGGAACACATCCCGTGCGCGCGACACCGCCTGCGTCGCCCGGAGCGAGTGTCCGCCCAGCGCGAAGAAGTCGTCGTGGACGCCCACCTTCTCCACGCCCAGCACCTGCGCGAAGAGTCCGGCGAGCAGCTCCTCCTCCGGCGTGCGGGGCGCCACGAAGTTCGCGTCCTCGCCCGGGCGGGCGGCCTCCGGCGCGGGCAGGGCCTTGCGGTCCACCTTTCCCGTCACCGCCACCGGCAGCGCGTCCAGCACCACGAAGGCGACCGGGACCAGGTAGTCCGGCAGCGTCCTGCGCAGCGCGGTCCGCAGCGACGCGGCGTCCACCGAGGCGCCGAGCTTCGGCACCACGTAGCCCACGAGCCGCTTGTCTCCGGGCACGTCCTCGCGCGCGAGCACCACGCCCGAGGCCACGTCTGGAAGCGCCGTGAGCACGGACTCGATTTCGCCCAGCTCGATGCGGAAGCCTCGCACCTTCACCTGATCGTCCTGGCGGCCCAGGTACTCCAGGGCTCCGTCGGCGCGGCGGCGCACGCTGTCCCCGGTGCGGTACAGGCGGGCACCTGGTTCGAGGCTGAATGGATCCGGAACGAAGCGCTCGGCGGTCAAGTCCGGGCGGCCCAGGTAGCCGCGTCCCACGCCGTCGCCTCCGACGAAGAGTTCACCCACCGCTCCCAGCGGTGCGAGCCGGCCCGCCGCGTCCAGCACGTACAGGCGCGTGTTGGCGATGGGATGACCGATGGGCACGGGGCCCGTGCGCGGTTCGTCCTCGCGGACCTCGTGGATGCAGCAGCCCACCACGGTCTCGGTGGGGCCGTATTCGTTGATGAGCCGCGTGCCCGGCGCGTACCGCCGCCAGTGCTCCAGGGCCTCGTAGCCCAGGGCCTCGCCGCCAATGACGAAGGCACGAGCACGGCCGGGGGCGTCCTGCTCACCCAGTTGCGCCTCCAGCAGGCGCAGGTGCGCGGGCGTCAGCTTCACGAGGCTGTGGTCGGCCTGTTGGCGCAGGGCCTCGCCCAGGCCCTCCACCGCGCCCATGGCTTCGTCCACCAGCACGGCGGGACGGCCCGCGGCGAGCGGTGCCAGCAGGCTCGTCACCGTGAGGTCGAAGGAGAACGACGAGTGCACCGGCGCACCCTGCCCGTCCGCCACGCGGTACGCGTCCAGGGTCCAGACGAGGTAGTTGACGACGCCCCCGTGCGTCACCATCACGCCCTTGGGACGGCCCGTGCTGCCGGACGTGTAGATGACGTACGCGAGCGCATCCGGCAGCGCCTCCACGTCCGGGCGCGTGGTGGGCTGGGACGCAAGCACGGCTTCCAGCGCGTCCAGGTGGACCACCGGGGCGCGCACGCCGGGCAGGCGCGCTTCCAGGTGTCGGTGTGTCAGCAGCGCGGAGAGACCGGCGTCGCGGGCCATGTAGCCCAGACGGTCCTCGGGATAGGTCGGATCCAGGGGCACGTAGGCGCCACCGGCCTTGAGCACGGCCAGCAGGCCGACGACGAGGTCGGGACCGCGCTCCAGGCAGAGGCCCACGCGGGACTCCGGGCCCACGCCCAGCGAGCGCAGGTGGTGCGCCAGCTGGTTCGCGCGTGCGTCCAGTGCGCCGGCCGTCATGCGGCCCGTGCTCCAGCGCAGCGCCTCCGCGTCGGGCGCCTGCGCGGCCCGGGACTCGAAGAGCTGCTGCACCGCGAGCGTGCGCGGGTACTGCGTGCGCGTCGCGTTCCAGGTGTCGCGCAGCGCGTGCGTCTCCTCCTCGGACAGGAGCGTGACGTCCGCGAGCCGCTGTCCGGTCCGCGCGACCAGTCCCTCCAGCGCCCGGCGCCACTGGCCGAGCAAGGCCTTCGCCGTCGCCTCATCGAAGCGCGGCGTCTCATGGGCGAGCTTGAGGAACAGCTCACGGCCGGGGGCGGCCACCGCGGTGAGCGGGTAGTTCGTCCGCTCAAAGGCGTGGAAGTCGCGCACGTCCAGTTGGCGGGCCTGCGAGTCCACCGTGGTGTCGACGGGGTAGTTCTCGAAGACGAGTAGCGTCTCGAAGAGAGGCGTTCCCCGGGGCACTTCGCTCCAGCCCTGCACCTGCACGAGCGGGCTGTGCTCATGGTTGCGCAGCTCCACCTGCTCCGACTGGAAGCGCTGGAGCCAGGAGACGACGTCGGCCTGTTCCTCCAGGCGGGCTCTCGCGGGCAGCGTGTTGATGAACATGCCCAGCATGGAGTCGACACCCGACAGCTCCGAGGGACGTCCCGCGACGGTCACGCCGAAGACGACGTCGGACGTGTTCGCATGACGCGCGAGCACCAGGGCCCACGCGGCCTGCACCAGGGTGTTGAGGGTGAGCTGGTGCCGGCGCGCGAAGTCCTGGAGCGCCTCGGTGGTTGCGGTCGGCAGGAGCATTGCCTGCTCCGACAGACCTCCGGTGGCCATCGTGCGGGACGCCACGCCCGCCGGAAGCGGCGTGGCGGAGGTGAAGCCCGCCAGGGTGGCGCGCCAGAAGGTCTCCGTGCGCGCCAGGCCCTGACGCTGGAGCCAGGCGATGTACTCGCGATACGCCGGGCCCTTCACGAGGGCCGGGGCGTTGCCCTTCACCAGCGCGGCGTAGCGGGTGAAGACCGCCTGGCGCAGCAGCGCCGAGCTCCAGCCGTCCGTCAGCAGGTGGTGGAAGCTCCACACCAGCCGGTGGGCGTGCTCCTCCGTGCGGATCAGCGCCAGCCGCATCAGGGGCGCACTGGACAGTTCGAACCCGAGCGCCTTGTCCTCCGCGAGGAAGGTCTCCAGCCGCGCCTGCTGTTCGGCGGCGCTCAACCCGCGCCAGTCGAGTTCCGTCCACGGCAGCGTCACGCGCGCATGCACGGCCTGGAGCGGGGCGTCCAATCCCTGCCAGAAGAAGGACGTGCGCAGCACCGGATGATTCGCGACGACGTCCTCCCAGGCCTGCTTGAGGGCGCCCAGGTCCAACGCGGAGTGGAAGCTCCAGGAGCGCTGCTCGAAGTACGCACCCGACGCCTGCTCCAGCAGCGTGTGGAAGAGCATGCCCTGCTGCATGGGCGACAGGGGGTACAGGTCCTCCAGGTCGGGCACCGCCGCCATCACGCGCTCCAGCGCGGAGGCATCCACCTGGGCGAGCGGGAAGTCCGTGGGCGTGCGGCGGGCCGCATCCTCCGACGCACGCGTCGCGATGAGCGTGCGCAGCGCGGCCACGAAGTCGCGAGCCAGGGACTCGATGGTGGCCTGGGAGTAGAGGTTCTCGCTGTAGCCCCAACTCAGTTGGAGCTGTCCGTCCAGCACCAGTCCGCTGACGTCCAGGACGTGGCGGCGAGGCGCACGCGGACTGCGCACCGGGCCGCTGCCTTCGCGGGCGATGCGGAAGGCGCTGTCTCCTGCTCCGGACGCGACGCCGTCGAACTGCCCCAGGTAGTTGAAGGACACCTGCGCGGGAGGCGCGGCGCGCAGGGCTTCCACCGTCGCGTCGTCGCCCAGGAAGCGCAGCAGTCCGTAGCCCAGGCCATTGCCCGGCAGGCGCCGCAGGGTGTCGCGGACCGCGCGCAGACCGTCGCCGGGGCTGCCGGACACCGGCACCTCCAGCAGTACGGGATACACGGCGGTGAACCACCCCACCGTGCGGGAGATGTCCGCGTCCGCGAACAGCTCCTCGCGGCCGTGGCCTTCCAGGTTGACGCGCACGCGGGGCTGTCCCGTCCAGCGCGCCATCGACTGGACCAGCGCCGCGAGCAGCACGTCGTTGATCTGCGCTCGCCAGGCACCGGGCACTTCCTGCAACAACAGCCGCGTCTCCTCCATATCGAGCGACAGCGACACGCTCCGCGTCGAGCCCACGACGTTCTCACCCCCGGCCCGATCCACGGGCAGCGGCGCGACGCTCCGGGTTCCCTCCAGCCAGAAGGCACGCTCGGCCAGCACCTCCGGGGTGTGGGCATGGGCTTCCAGCTTGCGGGCCCAGGTCTGGAAGGACGTCGTCTTCGCGGGCAGTCGGACCGGACGGCCCGAGTCGAGCTGCTGGTAGGCCGTCTCCAGGTCCTCCAGCAACACACGCCAGGACACGCCGTCCACCGCGAGGTGGTGCACCGCCAGCAGCAGGCGCGCCGTGTGGCCCTCTCCGCGCTCGAACAGCATCGCGCGCAGCAGCAGACCTTCCTCCAGCACTTGGCTCGCCTGGAGCTGGGTGGCGGCCTCCTGAAGGGCCCGGGCCTTCGCGGCTTCATCCAACGCGGAGAGGTCGAGCCGCCGAAGCGTCAGGGGCTGTTCCAGGCCCGCGTTCTCCTGCGTCCAGCCCGTGGCTTCGCGGGTGAAGCGCAGGCGCAGGGCATCGTGGTGCGCGACGAGGTGACGGAGCGCCTCTTCCAGGAGCGCGGCGTCCACCGGACGGCGGACCTCGATCATCAACGACTGGTTGAGGTGATGCGGGTCCACGAGGTCTTCTTCGAAGAGCCGGCGCTGGATGGGCGTGAGCGGGACGGAGCCACGGACCTCGCCCTGCTCCGCGACGACGAGCTGCGCGGTCGTGGCGACGCCCGCCAATGCGGCGATCGTCTGGTGCTGGAAGAGCTGTCGGGTCGTGATGCGCAGTCCGGCCTGCGCGGCACGCGCGACGATCTGGAGGCTGATGATGGAGTCGCCGCCCAGTTCGAAGAAGTTGGCGTGGATGCCCACGTGCTCAAGGCGCAGCACCTGGGCCCAGATGCGCTCCAGGGTCTGCTCGGTGGACGTGCGCGGCGCGACGTAGTCCCGTGCGTCCGCTTCCGTGTGCTCCGGCTTCGGCAGGGCCTTGCGATCCACCTTGCCGTTCGCGTTCAGCGGCAGCGCCTCCAGCACCACCAGCGACGGCGGCACCATGTACTCCGGCAGCCGCCCCTTCAGCTCGCTTCGCAGCGTGGCGACGTCCAGCGTGTGGCCCGCCTTCGCCACCACGTACCCCACCAACCGCTTGTCACCGGGCATGTCCTCCCGCGCCACCACCACCGCTTCGCGCACCCCTTCGCATGCGCTCAGCCCCGCCTCCACCTCGCCCAGCTCCACCCGGTAGCCGCGCACCTTCAGCTGGAAGTCCACGCGCCCCAGGAACTCCAGCTTCCCGTCCTCTCGCTGACGAACCTTGTCGCCTGTCCGGTACAGCCTCGCCCCGGGCGCCTCGCTGAAGGCGTCCGGCACGTACCGCTCCGCCGTCAAATCAGGCCGCCCCACGTACCCGCGCGTCACCACCGCCCCGCCCACGTACAGCTCTCCCGCCACCCCTCGCG
>SECN01000196.1 GCA_004173515.1 Myxococcaceae bacterium
CTGGTGGGGAGCAGCCGCCAGGAGGCACGTCGACCAGAGCAGGACCGGGAGCGCTACGGACAGACAGGAGGGCACGGTGTGGAGGGCTCCTCGAACCGGGGCAACAGGGGCCTCCCTGTTTACCACGAGGCTCGTCCGATGCCCCCTACCCCATGAGGTCCCCTCCCCCTGGGTAGGGCGCCCCCGCGACGGGGACACTTCAGCCCTCGTCCACGTTCACGAAGGACTGCACTGGAGCCATTTGCAGCCAGCTCGGGACATAGCGAACCGTGGGCGTATCGGTCGGATCGAATGTCCCCGGTTTAGGCGGAAGCGACAAAAAGCCCGGCAGGTTGTCTTCAGTGGAGAAGTAATCCATGCAGACCGGGAAGATCTGCCCATCGAGCATGGTCAGCTCCGTGACCAGGAACCGTGTGCGGCCCTTGCTGAAGATGACCCTCACCTTCACGCTTCTTGCCTCCTGTCGTTTCACCCAAGCGCCGTTCGGATCAATCCGCATGGCCTTCCATCCCGGGGTGATCGGGGTCAACCGAAACTTGTTGTCCCCCGGTGGGGTCACATAGACGTGAAGCCCTTCGGGAGAAATCCTCTGCTCCCGCATGGCCCGGGCGGCGCCCTTGGGGCACGGGTCGAGGGTGTCGCCTTCACTGCGGATCCTTCCACTGGGCCCCCCCCCACAGGAAGCCCCCACGCACGCCGCGGCGGCCGCTCCGACGAACGTGCGGAAGGCCCCCCCGTCCGTGCGCGGAGGCTTCACGGGCGTGGGACTGGCCGCAACCGTTTCGGTGCCCGCGACAGGCGCGGGCGGCGCCTCATCGGGGGAAGCCCCCGCATCCGGGGCAGCCGCCATCGCGAGCACGGAGGCATCGGGAAGACTCGGGGTTGGGGTCACGGACGAATTTCCTTTCTCTGGAACAGGCGTGACAGCGGGGCGGCGGGTGCTCGGAACCGACCGGGACAGGCCGAAGACCAGCAGGCCCAGGAGCAGGACTCCCAGGCCCAGCAGCCCGGCGACGCGGTGACGCCGAGCCCCGGACCGGAGTGGCGCCCCCGGGGAGGACTCCCCTGGGATGGACGCATCGGGGGCAGGAGACAACCCGGTGGATGGGATCGGGGTCGCGACCGGCTCCGGATCAGGTCCGGACTCCTGTGCCGGGCCTGCGCTCCCTGGGAACTGGGACAGCGACACCACGCCCCGGTCCACCAACGGCGCATCCCGGTCCAATGGGATGTCCAGCGACAGCTTCCACTCCTGATGGCGCTTGTCCTTCGCGGCCTCCCAGAGCGCCTGCAGCAGCGTCTCCGTGCCGGAGTAGCGATCCTCGGGGCGCTTGGAGAGCAGCCGCATCGCGATGTCGCCCAGGGCCTGGGGCACCTTGGGGTTCACCTCGTGCGGAGCGCGCGGTACCACCGTCTCGATGGCGGGCAGGAGCCGGTCGTAGGGCAGCCTCGGGTCGAACGCGTAGCCGTCCGTCAGCGATTCGTAGAGCAGCGCGCCCAGCGCGTAGAGGTCCCCGGGCACGCCCGCGTCGAAGTTCGCGCCCGACTTCCAGGAGCCCTCGCGCAGGAACGTCACGCATTCGGGCGGCAACAGGTGCGGGGACGCAGGCGCCACGCCCACCGTCAGCGTGGAGGCGCCCGGGATGCGCGCGGTGCCCAGGTCGATGAGCACGGGCCGCTCGTCCACGCGGCGGATGAGCAGGTTGTCCGCCTTCAGGTCCCGGTGGTGCAGACCCCGGCGGTGCAGATCCGCCACCACCCGCACCACCTCCGTGTAGACGGTGAGCAGGTGCGCCGCGGACGGCTTCACCCGCCAGCGCCACTCATGGAAGGTCTCGCCGTCCACGAAGTCGGTGACGTGGAAGAAGTAGCCGTCCGGTGGCGCGGGCCAGCGATCCACCGCGTGCACGCGCGGCAGGTTGGGGTGCGGCGCGCACGCCATCAGGGCCGCCACCTCCCGCGACAGCCGGCCGTTGACGTCCTCCTCCTCCGCCGCGTGCGGTCCCGCCGGACGCAGCGCGATCTTCAGCGCGTAGACGTGTCCGCCCCGCTCCACCTTGAAGACCCGGCCGAAGCCCCCCGCGCCCAACGAGCCGACGATGCGCC
Organism: Myxococcaceae bacterium; assembly: GCA_004173515.1. Classification (GTDB taxonomy): domain Bacteria; phylum Myxococcota; class Myxococcia; order Myxococcales; family Myxococcaceae; genus Corallococcus. Next base: position 2,107 of record SECN01000196.1, read on the forward strand.
ACGGTCCGACGTGGTGGCCGACTTCCAGTTGGTCCGGGTGAAGCGGCGTCGTCATGGCCCTGGCTCAAGGAGCAACACAACCCGCGAGGTGGGAGCGCGATGTCGTTGAAACAAGACCGATGGGAAGACCTTCCCTGTCACATCCCACCACGGAGGTTGGATTCCCCGCAAACCGCGAGCGCACCCGGCCGTTGACGGCGCGGGCCACCTCGGCGGAACCACCCAGGAAGCGGTGCTCAATGCGGACAACCTCCGGGGTTGACCCTAGCCGGCCGTGCGGGGCTGTCACGTTTTTTCACGACGTCCTGGGAAGGCGGGCCCCTGAACGAACGTCCAACCCGGCAGGGGGCGCGGGGGCCTCCCGGTTTCCGTGAGACAGCGTGTATCGCCCGGACACGGCGGCCTGCTCCCCGGCGGGGGCGGGGGCCTGCCTCGCTGTCTGGGATTGCCCGCGTCAGTCGCCTTCGGCCGCGTCCTCGTCGGAGGCATCCGCCTGTGACAGCAGCGCCCGGGCGGCCTGCTCCCACTGGCCTCCCAGCCGGGCCTCGGACGCCAGCGCTTCGTCCCACGAGGGGCCGTCCGGCAAGAGCCGCGACGCCTGCGCCAGGGCCAGCCGCTCCAGCGCGCGCGTCTCGCACAACCGGCGCAGGCCCGGCGCGTCCAGCCCGCTGGCGGCGAGGAAGGCCTCCCGGCGCGAGGTCCGCACGCCCCGCTCCTTCCACCACGCGGCCTCCTCGGTGGCGATCTCCTCCTCCGTCACGGTGAGGCCCAGCGAACGCACCCACCCGGCGAGCAGCGCCCTTCTCAGGCCCGCCTCCGCCCAGGCCGCCGCGTCCGGTGCGCCGCGCAGCAGCTCCAGCACCTGGCCGGAGTCCACGGCCCGGCCGCCCACGCGCGTGACGTCCTCCACCAGCCTGCGCCGCCGCACCAGCGAGGAGGGGTTGCGCCGCGCGCCCGGCATCGCGGGGGCGGACAGGCCCACGAACTCCGCCGCGGATTGCACGCACGCGATGGCATCCAGCCGCTTGAGGTCCTCCACCCCGTCCGCGAACCACGCATCCCAGGCCGCGAGCGAAGGCGCGGACCAGACGGAGGCCACGGCCTCGCGGATCCGCGCCCAGGTGCGCTCCTGGTAGAAGAGGCCCGCGGCCGCGTCCACCAGCGCCTGCGCCCCGGAGCGTCCCAGCACCCGGGCCTTGCGCGCGCGCTCCGCCTCGTGGCGCACGTTGACCAGGGGCACGGTGAGCGGACGCCAGCCGTGTTCGGCGTCCGCGTGCAGCAGCGCCACCTCCGCGTCGTCCACCACCACGCCGTCGCGGTACCAGCCGAAGATGCGGCCCACGCCCACCATGCCGTGCGAGGCCAGCTCCGCGGCGCGCAGCGCGCCCATGCTGCCACCGCCGAACACCGCCACGCCGGCCTCCATCGCCGCGAGCAGCTCGTGGTGCCACACCGACGGCTGCGCCTCGAAGACGCCGTCCACCAGCACCAGCGCGCGGGGCTTGAGCGACAGCGCCCGCCACACGTCGCCCTGGCGCGCCGGGGGCAGCACCGTGCACGGCGCCAGCTTGTGCGCCTCCGCCGCGGGCAACGAGGGCCCCAGGAACACCACCAGGTCTTCGGCCCGCCGCTTCACAGGAGCTCCGATACGCGCATGCCCGGTACCACGACCTTCCACACGTGCAGCCCCCGCAGCGGCGCGTCCAGCTCCAGCGCCGCCACGCGGGTGAAGCCCGCGCGCTCCAGCGACTCCAGCACCGTGCGCACGCGCCCCGTCATCGTCCGCGTGCGCCGGGTGTCGACGTCCGGCAGGTCCTCCGCGCGGTGCCGGGGCCGCACCTCCGCCAGCGCCTGCGCGAACCCCAGCGCCGCGTCGCGGTCCGCCGCCGCCACGTCCTCGCGCGCGCCGTGGATGTCCGTCAGCCGCGACTGCGCGGCCTCCAGCAGGGCCTTGAGCAGCGCCTCGTCCCGCTCCAGCGCGCACGCATAGCCCGCGGTGAGCGGCACGGGCCCCTCCTCCGCGTCCACCAGCACCGCCGCCGCCACCGGCAGCCCCACCGTCCCCTTCGCGCGGGACGCGGGCGTCACGTCGAAGAGGTAGGCGCGAAAGCCTCGCGCGTTCAACGACGCCCACAGCGCGGCGGTGCGCGGCGCCCCGTCCCGCAGGCTGTCCGGACGCACCATGCGCTTGACGACGCCGGCCTCCGTCCACCCTTCGGGCAGCGCGCGCGCCAGCTGGTCGCGCTCGGTGGCCTCCAGGAGCGCGTGCAGCAGGGCGCTCTCCTCGTCCGGATGGGCGCCGGAGCCGTTCGTCGTCCAGCCCACCGACACCGGCCCCAGCTCCACCGTCCCCGACGGCGGGCAGTACACCCCCTGCGCCGGCACCCAGATGGACGGGCCCCCTCGCAGGTCCTTCGCCTCGCACCACGCCAGCCGCACGTCCGGGCCCGCGAGCCTCGGCACCGCCACCTGCCCCGCGGACCCCAGGGACTCCACGCCCCAGACGGGGTCGCCGGTCCGCTCCAGTTCCGCGCGGGTGCCCCAGCGCAGCCGCTCCGGGCGCACCGTCTCCGCCGCCCACAGTTCGGCCGTCTCCAGGAGCGCGCCCCGGGCGGCGTCCTCGAAGGTGACGCCCTTGCCGTTGCAGACCTGGAGCACGTGGCCGCCGGGGCGCACCGCGCAGGCCACCTCCACGCCGGTGCGGTCCAGGCCGGTGACGCGCGCCACCCGCGTCACCCCCAGGGCGGTGGCGAGGGCGGTGCGGAAGGCGGGGTCGTCGAGTTCGTTCCTGGCAGGCAACACGATGGAAGACCTTAGCCAGATTCCCGACGGACCGGGCGACCCACGCGGCGCGGCGTGGGATGACGGGGAAAACGTGGTAGGGGAAGGCGGACCCCGCTGCCCCGGGAGGAGCCCGCACCGCATGATTTCTGTCGGAGACCTCGCGCCAGACTTCGTCGCGACCGACTGCCACGGTCAGGATGTGCGGCTGTCGGGGCTGCGCGGCCGGCGGGTGGTGCTCTTCTTCTTCCCCCGCGCCTTCACGGTGGGGTGCACCATCGAGAACCGGGCGTTCCGGGACAACCACGAGCGGATCCGCGAGCTGGGCGCGGAGCTGGTCGGCGTCTCCGTGGACACCCTCACCACCCAGTGCGACTTCGCGGAGCAGGAGGGCATCCACTTCGCCCTGCTGGGGGACGACGAGCGGCGGATCAGCCGCGCCTGGGGCGTGCTGTGGCCCCTGCTCAACGTGGACCGGCGCGTCACCTTCATCATCGGCGCGGACGGCACCGTCGAACACGTCATCCAGCACGAGGTGCGCGTCTACCGGCACCTGGACGACGTGCTGAAGTACCTCCAGACGCACCCCGCCCCCGGTGGGACCAGCGCCTCGGCCTGAGCGCCCGCCTGCTGGATTCCGGACGTCCGGTGGATTTTCGGGGCGAAATCCCCTGGAAAATAACCTTCCGTGCCGTGGCGGGTTGGAGGCCATGTGAGCGGACGGGTCCTAGGATTGGTGCGGCCCGGGCAGGGCGCGGGGTCCCCGACGGACGAGGCCCTGTGCGGGGCCTTCCTGGCGGGGGACGCGGCGGCGTTCGGCCAGCTCTTCGAGCGGCACCGGGGGCTCGTCTTCGCGCTGGTGCGCCGCTACACCGCGAGCGCGGAGGACGCGGCGGACCTGACGCAGCAGGCGTTCCTGCGGGCCCTGGAGGCCTCGCGCCGGGTGTTCGCGCGCTTCAACCCGACCACGCCCACGCCCTTCCGGGCCTGGCTGGTGCGGGTGGCGCTCAACCTGGCGAAGAACCACGCGCGGCAGGGCTTCCGGTGGCGGCCGGTGCTGGTGGACGCGGTGACGGACGACGTCGCGGGGGATGCGGGGGAGAGCGTGGAGGCGGTGCTGGAGCGCACCCAGCGCGGACAGCAGGTGCGGCAGGCGGTGCTTGGCCTGCCCCGCCGCCAGCGCGAGGTGCTGACGCTGCGGGTGGACGGCGGACTGCCGTTCAAGGACATCGCCCAGACGCTGGGCATCACCGAGAACAACGCGAAGGTGCAGTTCCACCACGCGGTGAAACGCTTGAAGGCCGACGTGGCCGGGACACCAGGGGAGAAGCCGTGATGGGTGCGTGCGTGGAATACGAGGAGCAGGCGAGCCTCCACGCCGCCGGGGCGCTGGAGGGAGAGGAGGCCACGCGCTTCCAGTCCCACCTGGAGTCCTGCGCGGCCTGTCAGGCGGAGGTGGCGTCCGCGCGGGAGGTGCTGGGGCTGGTGACGCTGCCGCCCCCGACGGCCATCGAAGTGCGCGCGCAGGAGGGCCTGGGCGGCCGGACCCTGGCGGCCTGGCGTCGGGAGCAGACGCGCCGGTGGATGGGGCGCCGGGCGCTGGGTTCGCTCGCCGCCGTCGCCGCGGTGGTGACGCTGATGCTGGGCCCGTCCGCGCTGGAGCGGCTCAAGTCCTCCCGTGCAGGGACAGGGACGACGGGCGCGGCGGTCCCGCTCGCGGTCGGCACCGGCGACGACGTGGACGCGGAGACGATGGCCGCGTTCGAGGCGTGGGCCGGGTTGGATCCGCTGGACTCGGACGCGCTGGCGTCCATCTCCGACGGTGACGACGACTGGATGGATGGGGACGACGACTTCGACGACCTGGGAGAGGCCCTGTGAAGACGATGAAGCGGATGACCTGGGCGTTGGTGTTCGCGCTGCCCGTGATGGCCCTCGCGCAGCCTGGAGCCGGACCGGGGCCGGGCGCGCGCGACCCCGACCGCATGGCGAAGGCCGAACAGCGGCAGCGCCTGCGCCAGGTGCTGGAGTTGGCGGACACGCTGGAGCTGGACAGCGCGCAGGCCCTGAAGATGGATGAGACGCTGCGCCGCTTCGAGGACAAACGCCGGCCCCTGCGCGAACAGGTGCGGGACTCCGCGCGCACGCTGCAGATGGCCTCGCGGGGCGACAGCGCGGCGCTGGGACAGGTGGACGCGGCGGCGCAGAAGATTTTCGACGCGCGGGCGCAGATCTCCGCGCTGGACCGGGAGATGTATCAGGCGCTCGCCAAGGACCTGCCCCCGCAGAAGCGGGCGCGGCTGGCCGTCGTGCTGGCCCGCTCCGAGGGCGCGAAGTGGTTCAAGGGCAAGAAGGACAAGGGACCGCGCGGCGACTGAGGCCGCCCCTCCCCGGGGTTGGAGGCGGACGGGCGGGCATGAGCGGGTCATCTCCCTGGGACGACCCCAACGTCATGGAGCCGACCGTGTCCCGCTTCCCGGGGCACACCCCGTCCCCGAGGAGGCCGTCATGCGTCTGCTGTCCCGTGTCGTTCCCGTGCTGGTGGGCCTGGGGCTCGCGTCCTGCGCGGGCGTCGACGTAGGCACCAACTACGACCCCGCGGCGGTGCAGCGGATCGACAACTTCCGCACCTATTCGTGGCTGTCCCAGCCCCAGAAGAGCCAGGACACGCGCATCAACAACGCCATCGCCGACGCGCGCGTGAAGGAGGCGGTGGACCGCGACCTCCAGGCGCGGGGCTACCGCAAGGTGGACGCGGGCGAGAACCCGGACTTCCTCATCGGCTGGCAGGGCGCCATCGACACGCGGCTGTCCGCGGAGACGGTGGACAACTACTACGGCTACCCGTGGGATCCCTTCTGGGGCTCGTACTACGGGCCGTACGGCGGCGGCGGGGAGACCTACGTGCGCCAGTACGACGTGGGCACGCTCATCCTCGACGTGGTGGACGCGAAGGCGAAGGCGCTCGTGTGGCGCGGCACGGCCCAGACGGACCTGGGCGACACCCCGAGCGCCCAGGCCACTGGCAAGAAGCTGGATGAGGGCGTGGAGAAGATGCTGGAGCAGTTCCCGCCCAAGGCCGAGAAGCAGAAGTAGCCAGGGCCCCGCTCAGCGGGCCCGCCGCAGGGCGCGCGTGAGCAGCCACGCGCCCAGGAGGCCGCCCACGCCCACCAGCGCCACCAGCAGCGCGAGCCAGAGGAAGACCCGGTCCACCAGGGGCCCCAGCCGGTCGAACGCGTGGTCCACCCAACCGCGCGCCAGCCCGTCCACCTGCTGGAGCGTGGCCACGCGCTCGGCGTGCAGCGCGTCCACCACCGCCTGCCGTTCGAGGTTCACGTCCGCGAGCACCGCCTGTCGCTCTCCGGTGATGAAGCCCTGGAGGTCCAGGCGTTCGGCGTGCAGCGCGTCCAGGATGGCCTTGCGCTCGTGGGCGATGAGCGCGGGCGTGTTCGCGGCCACCGAGCCCACGCGCTCCAGCAGGTCCACGGTCCGTCCCAGCTCCGACAGCGTGGACTGGAGCAGGGGCGAGCGCAGCGCGTCGTCCACGACCAGCTCCGCCTGCCAGCGGGCCTGTCGGGGCAGGCTGCTCGCGTAGAGGTCCACGCGGGAGGTGAGGTCCCGTGTGTCCTCGATGAGCCCCGCCGCCGTGGAGCGCAGGCCGCCACCGGAGGCGTCGGTGACGGAGGCCAGCAGCGGCGCGGTGGACACGCGCGTGACGAGCGGTCCCGTCAGCGGATGCTCCGCGGCCCACCGGTGCACGAGCTCCTTCGCCCGGCTCACGTCCTCGCGTCCGGTGACCTCGCGCCACTCGGCTTCGAGCTGGGACTCCAGCTCCGCCAGCGAGTCCTGGGCGCGTTGCACCAGCTCCGGCGGAGCGTCCTCGGCGGTGCGGGGCAGCGCCTCTTGAATCTGGGCCAGCAGCGCCCAGGCGTCGAGGAGCGCGGCCACGGGGTCGGGCTGGAAGAGCGCGCTCTGCACCGCGGGCACCGCGTTGGCCTTGAAGCGCAGCATGGCCCCGGCCACCTTCGGGGAACCGGAGTGCGCGGAGAGGTCGTCCGCCATGGCCTCCAGCAATCCGGAGAAGCGCCGCGCCAGGTCGCGCACGCGGGCGCGCATCACCGCGACGGACACATCCGAACGGCCCACGCGCGTGGACAGCTCCGAGCGCTGGGGCTCCAGCGCCGCACACCCGCCCCAGAGCGCCGCGAGCAGCACCACGGTCACGACACGGCAAGAGGGAGACGAAGGCATGGGCCGGGACCCAAGCTGCGCATGTCCGCGCGCCCCGCCGAGCAGCCCCCGGGATGGAAGGCCGCGTCCAATGGCCGACCCGGGAGGCGATGACCTCCGTTGAAACAGACGTCGCGCGCCGTGTGTTTTATTGAAGTGTCCGCGCCTTGACGGAAAACGGACGACTCAAGTCTATTGGGGCATGGCCACCCTTCAGCACTTCAAGACGGTCCTGACCGAGCTGCGCGCTGCCCGGAACGCGCTTCCTCAGGAGACGGCGAAGAACTTCCTGGGGTATGGCGGAAGCAAGGTCTACAAGCGCGATGTCGCGAGGGCGTTGGGGCAGGACCTCATTGATATCTGTGCCAATTGTGTGAACGCCCTCGCGGATCGCTCGACGGCCCGTTTCAATTTCAATGACGAGGTCGCTGTCATTGATGCCCTGTTGAACATCCAGATGGTCACCAAGCCGAAGGCCCAGGTTCAACGCCTGCACGCGGCGGCGCTCACGTTGAAGGGGCATTGCCAGACCACGGCGACCATCAACAGGCCGGATGCGGTTTCAACCCGGGACGACTGGAATGGCGCGAAGGCCATTGAGGTCGTCATGGCCGAACTCAATGGCAATCGAGGGGCGCTGACCGACTTGCAGCTCGCGGGGCGGGCGCAGTTGATCATCAACAACGCCGGCGACCCCGCCAACATCGACGACGGTGATGGGTGGAATTCCAGCAGGCGGGCGGTCGTCGCGAATCCGCTGGAGCGGGTCTCCGCGGAGAGCCGGGACCTCGTAGGGTTCGCGAAGGAGGCGTCGCTCGACGCGGGTCAGGTGGGCGCCCTGGCCATCTGCCATGCCACAGCGGCCGGGATGATCAACATCCTGGGCCGCAAGCACGCCACCTACAAGGCGGGAGGCAGGGGTCCCGTCCTTCGCGAAAAAGCGCGGGCCCTCGCGGTGCAATTGTTGTCTGAGCACAACAAGCTTTATCTCTTGCATTTCAGGTGCACCGCCCAGGCGGACGGACACTCGTTCATGCTGTGCATGAACCATGATGGCACGGTGACGCTCTCTGAGTCCTGGGCCAACCCGGCGGGCAACGGCCTGTTCCTGGAGCTTCAAGCCGACAAGGTGATCAGAGGCAGGGCGGAGATTTCGAACGCCAATGCCATCGGCGCCGTCAACCGGCTCTTCGACGCATCCCCCGCCGTCCGTACCCAGGGCTATACCCGGCTCTCACAAGCCTACGGCAACAGTGTGCTCTATGAACTGCGCGCCCATGACGAGCACGCGGTGGGGCATCATTGCGGTGACGACTGCCGGGCCAACGACGCCGACATCTCCATCATCGTCCGCGCCCGGCAGCTCACCCGGCCGGCGACGGTGAGGCATCGGCTCACGGAGCTTCGAGGCGTCTACGACGCCATCGGCTAGCACGCTGAGCCACCCCATCCCGGCGCGGACCCGGAAGCACCGGGCCCGGCACCGGGCAGCGGACGTCACTTCTCCGCGAGCGCCTTGTCGAGCGCGGCCTTCAGCTCCGGGCTGTCGGGCGTGACGCTGCTGGGGAAGGCGGCCTTGACCTGGCCATCCTTGCCCACCACGTACTTGTGGAAGTTCCACTTGGGCTCGCCGTGGTCCTTGGCGAGGAACGCGTAGACGGGGGACTGGCCCTCGCCCTTGGTCTTCACCTTCTCGAACATGGGGAAGGTGACCTTGAAGCGCAGCTCGCAGAACTTCGCGATCTCCTGCGACGTGCCCGGCTCCTGCCCTCCGAAGTCGTTGGACGGGAAGCCCAGGACGACGACGCCCTTGTCCTTGTAGCCCGCGTAGAGCGCCTCCAGGCCCTTGTACTGCGGCGTGTAGCCGCACTCGGACGCGGTGTTCACGACGAGGGCGACCTTGCCCTGGAAGTCCGACAGCTTCTCGGGCTTGCCGTCCAGCCGGTTGGCGGAGAGCTGATGGAAGGACATGGGCTTCTTCTCGGTCTTCGGGTCCGCGGCGGAAGCCGCCGTGGAGAAGGAGAGCACCGTCGCGACGGTGACCAGCAGTGGGGTTCGCATGCGACGCACACCATGACGGAACGGACTCAAGGTTTCACCGTCCCCGCGAAGCCACGCGGGCCTTGGGTTCTTCAGTGGAAAAACCGTCTTCAGCACCCGGCCCGTGGGCGTCTTGAGCTTCGCCACCTCGCGGGGCGTGCCTTCGCCCACGATGCGGCCACCGCCCTCGCCGCCCTCCGGCCCCAGCTCCACGACGTGGTCGCCCGCGGCGATGACCGACGGGTGGTGCTCGATGACCACCAGCGTGTCGCCCCGGTCCACCAGCCGGCCCATGAAGGTGATCAGCTTCTCCACGTCGCCCAGGTGCAGGCCCGTGGTGGGCTCGTCCAGCACGTACAGCGTGGGCTCGTGGCGCGAGGTGGCCGTCAGCTCCGCGGCCAGCTTCAGCCGCTGCGCCTCGCCGCCGGACAGCGTGTTGGAGCCCTGGCCCAGTTGCAGGTAGCCCACGCCCAGGTCCGCCAGGCACACCAGCGGCGCGGCCACCTTGGGCAGCGAGCGGAACACGTCCTTGGCTTCGTCCGCGGACAGGCGGAGCACGTCGCCCACGGTGAGGCCGTGGTAGCGCACCTCCAGCGTCGCGGCGTCGAAGCGCGCCCCGTTGCAGGCCTCGCACGGCGTGACGACGTCCGGCAGGAAGGACATCTCATGGGAGATGGCGCCCTGCCCTTCGCACACCTTGCAGCGGCCGCCGCTCGCCGTGTTGAAGGAGAAGCGCGCGGGCCCGAAGCCGCGACCGATGGGCGACTGGTCCACCGACAACACCCGCTTGATGGACTCCACGCCCTTGAGCGAATCGAACGCGCCGGGCTTCGACGTGACGAGCCCCAGCCGGTCGCGCAGCGCCGGGAACAGCACCTGGCGGATGAGCGTGCTCTTGCCGGAGCCGGACACGCCGGAGACGACGTTGAGCCGTCCCACCGGCAGCCGCAGGTCCACGCGCTGGAGGTTGTTCGCGCGAGCGCCCTTCAACTCCACCCACGCCTGGGGCTCGCCACGCCCGGAGGGAGGCCGCACCTGGGACGCACGGAGCGCGAGCGCGGTGGGAGAGTCCGACTCCAGCACCACGTCCGGAGGGCCCTCGGCCAGGATGTGGCCGCCGCCCCGCCCGCCCGTGGGCCCCAGGTCGAGCAGGTGATCCGCCGCGCGGATGGTGTCCGAGTCGTGCTCCACCACCAGCACCGTGGAGCCCGTGTCCACCAGCGCGCGCAGGTTGTCGAGCAGCCGGTGCGTGTCGCGGGGATGCAGGCCGATGGTCGGCTCATCCAGCACGTACAGCGCGCCGGTGAGGCCCGCGCCCAGCTGCGCGGACAGCCGCAGCCGCTGCATCTCGCCTCCGGACAGCGTGGCCGCGTTGCGGTCCAGGGACAGGTAGCCCAGGCCCACGCGCTCCAGGAACTCCAGCCGCCGCACCATCTCCTGCCGGGCCGTCTCACCCAGCAGCGCCCGGTCGCCCTTGAGCTTCCAGGTGCGCACGCGCGCCAGCGTGGACGTCACCGACGCCTGCACCACCTCGTGGTAGCGAGCCCCCTCCAGCCGCACCGCGCGAGGCATGGGCGCAAGCCTGCTGCCACCGCACGTCTTGCAAGGGGCCGTCTCGCCCTCCGCCATCGCCGCCGCGCCGCCCTGCACGCCGGTGCCTTCACACGACTCGCAGCGGCCCTGCTTCGTGTTGAAGGAGAACCAGCGCGGATCCAGCTCCGGCACGGCGGTGCCGCACTTCGGGCAGGTGCGCTCGCTGGACAGGAGCGTCTCCGCCTTGCCCGTGCGGACCTTCAGCGCGCCCTTGCCCCAGTTGAGCGAGGACTCGAACACCTCGCGCGGCAGCTTCGCCAGCTTGCCCTCGTACATCACGAGGTCGATGTCGTGCTCCTTCGTCTTCGCCAGCCGGGGCGGGTCGTCCGTGGACGCCAGCGCCCCGTCCACGATGGCCTGCGTGATGCCCGCGCGGGCCGCCGCCGTGAAGACATCCAGGTACGTGCCCTTGCGAGCGCGCACCGCGGGCGCCAGCAGCTGCCCGTCGCCCTTCGTCCCGGTGATTTGCGCGAAGAGCGCCGCGGGCGTGGTGGCGCCAATGGGCGTGTCGTCGTTCGGGCAGTGCGGCTCGCCAATCTTCGCGTACATGAGCCGCAGGTAGTGGGCCACCTCGGTGACGGTGGCCACGGTGCTGGTGGCCCCCGCGCGGGAGGTGCGCTGCTCCAGCGCCACCGTGGGCGGGATGCTGCTGATCCGCTCCACGTCCGGACGCGGCAGCGTGGGGAGGAACTGCCGCGCGTAGGGCGTCAGCGTCTCCAGGAAGCGGCGCTGGCCTTCCGCGAAGACGACGTCGAACACCAGCGAGCTCTTGCCGGAGCCGCTCGGCCCCGTCACCACCGTCATCTTCCCCAGGGGGATGCGGCACGACACGTCCTGGAGGTTGTGCTCGCGCGCGTGCTCCACCTCGATGGCGGGCGGGGCCTCCTTGCCCGGCTTGCGCAGCTTCACCGTGCGGGCCAGGGGCTTGCCCTCGCCCCGGAGCGCGGCGGCGGTGGCGCTGCCCTTCATCTTCGCGACGTCCTCGGGCGTGCCCTCCGCCACCAGCCGGCCACCGTCGCGACCGCCCTTGGGCCCCAGGTCGATGATCCAGTCCGAGCCCTTCATCACCGACACGTCGTGGTCCACCACCAGCACGCTCGCGCCCCGGTCCACCAGCGCGTGCAGTGACGCCATCACGTGGCGCACGTCCTCCGCGTGGAGGCCGGCGCTCGGCTCGTCGATGAGGAACAGCGTGCCCTTCGCGTCGCTGGCCAGCGCGCGCGCCAGCTTCAGCCGCTGCGCCTCGCCGCCGGACAGCGTGGACAACGGCTGGCCCAGGGGCAGGTAGCCCAGCCCCAGGCGCTGCGCCGGCCCCAGGGTGCGCTTGAGCGCCGCGTCGTCACCGAAGTGCTGGAGCACCTCATCCAGCGTCATCTCCAGCACCTGCGCCACGCTGAAGCCGTGGTGCCGGACGGCGAGCACCTCCTCCTTGAAGCGCCGGCCCCGGCACACCGCGCACAAGAGGGCCACGTCCGCGAGGAACTGCATCTCCACCGTCTCGTAGCCTTCACCGGCGCAGGCCTCGCAGCGGCCCTTGTCCACGTTGAAGGAGAAGTGCGCGGACGTCAGGCCCCGCACCTCCGCTTCGGGCTCCGACGCGAAGCGCTCGCGCAGCCGGTCCCACGCCTTGGTGTACGTGGCCGCGTTGCCGCGCGACGTGCGCCCCAGCGGGGACTGGTCCACGAAGGTGATGGCCTCCACCTGCTCGCCGCCCTCCACCGCCGCCACGGCGCCGGGGGCCTCCACGTCCTTGACGCCCAGGCCGCGCGCCAAGTGCCGGTAGAGCACCTCGTCCATCAGCGTGCTCTTGCCGGAGCCGCTGGGGCCGGTGATGGCGCACAGCACGCCCAGCGGCACGCGGACGGAGACGTCCTTCAGGTTGTGCTCGCGCGCCTCGCGGATGACCAGCTCGCCCGTGCGGGTGCGCGGCGTGCGCGGGGCTTCCTTCCCACCCGACAGCATCCGGCCCGTGGGCAGGTCCTGGCGCTTCGCCAGCGCCTCCGGGGTGCCGTCGAAGCACAGCGTCCCACCCTGGCGTCCCGCGCCCGGGCCCAGCTCCAGCACGCGGTGCGCGGAGCGGATGACGAGCGGATCATGCTCGATGACCAGCGCGATGTTGCCCCGGTCCGCCAGCTCCGCGATGGCCTCCGTGAGCGGCGGCACGTCCCCCGGGTGCAGGCCCACGGTGGGCTCGTCCAACACGAAGAGCGCGCCCGTGAGCGACGTGCCCAGCGCCGCGGTGAGCGACACGCGCTGCGCCTCGCCCCCCGACAGCGTGCGCGCGGGGCGGTCCAGCGTGAGGTAGCCCAGGCCCACGCGCTGCAGGTAGCTCAGGCGGCCGGAGAGCTCCCGCCGCGCCAGGTCCCCCTGCCCCGTCAGCGTCTTCAGCGCCTCCAGGCGCGCGAGGCCCTCCGTCAGCTCCAGCCCGTGCCAGCCCGGCAGGTCCAACCCGCCCACGCGCCACGCCCGGGCCTGCTCGTTGAGCCGCGCGCCGTGACAGCTGTCGCAGAGCGTGTACGCGCGATAGCGGGCCAGCAGCACGCGCACGTGCATCTTGTACGTGCGCCCCTCCATCCACTTGAACCACGCGCGCACGCCCGGATACGCGCGGCCCTCGTCGTAGCCCCCCGAACCTTCGAGCACCGACTCGCGCTGCGCGGCGGTCAGCTTCTCCCACGGCTTGTCGAGCGGGATGTTCTTCTGCCGGCACCAGCGCTGGAGCATGTCCCGCTCCCAGGTGGTGGACTGGCCGGACCACGGCCGGATGGCGCCCTCCGACAGGCTCAGCGCCGGATTGGGGATCACCTTCCCCCAGTCGATGCCGATGGTGCGCCCGAACCCGCGACACGGCGCGCACGCGCCCACCGGGCTCTGGTAGCTGAAGAGGCCCGGCCGCGCGGGCTCGAACTCGCGCGCGCACTTCGGGCACACGAGCCCCCGGCGCAGCCGCTTCGGCGGGGACTCCGGCAGGTGCAGGAGCGCCTCGCCGTCCGCGCGCGCCCACGCATCCTCCAGCGCCTGGGTGACGCGCGACAGGTTGGCGTCCGAAAGCTTCAAGCGGTCCACCACCACCTGCGCCACGCCCGCGGGGTCGGTGGACTCGCCCGGCTTGAGCGTCTCCAGCTCCTTCACCTCGCCCTGCACCATCAGGCGGTGGTAGCCGTCCTTGAGCAGGCGGGCCCTCGCGTCCAGGAACGCGGACGTGTCCGGGATGCGCACGGGGAAGGTGAAGACGCCCGTCGCGTCCGGGTGCTCGCGCAGGGCGGCCCGGGCGGCCACGCGCGCGTCGGTGCGGACCGCCTCCAGCCCGCAGTCCGGGCACACCGGCATCGCTTCGCGGGTGAAGAGCGCGGACAGGTACGGCTCCACGTCCGCCAGCGTCGCCACCGTGGAGCGCGAGCTCTTCACCGGCGCGCGCCGGTCCACCGCCACGCCCGCGGCCACCGGCTCCAGGGCCACCATGGGCGGCCGCTCCAGCCGCTCGAGGAACTGCCGGGCATACGGGCTGAAGCTCTCCACGAACCGGCGCTGGCCTTCCGCGTAGAGGGTGTCCAGCGCGAGGCTCGATTTGCCGCCTCCCGACACGCCGGTGATGCAGACGAATTCCCCCTCCGCCAGGTCGACGGAGAGATCCTTCAGGTTGTGGGTGCGAGCGCCAACGAGGTGGGTCTTGTGCATGCCGGCCGGAGGTTTAACGAGCCGACACCCCGGCGCCAATCACAACGTCGAGGAGAACACCGTCCGGAGCCCGGGTGGGTTGGGCGGGGGGCAGCCGGGCTGATACAACGTGGACCGGGCTGCTTCCCCTGGCTTCACCCGTGGGAATGCCGGCCCGGGTTTCACAAGTGGGGGTTGCGATGTCCGACGATGAGCAGGCCCGCCACGCGCGGACGGACGAAGCCCTGCGCCGCGCGAGGGCCTCCCTGGTGCTGCTGGAGCTGGGCGCCCACACCGCCACGGGGTTCGTCCTCACCTCCGAAGGCCACGTCGTCACCAGCCTCCACGCGGTGGCCAGCGCGCGCGCCATCACCGCCGTGCTGCCCGACGGCCTGCGCACCCAGGTGGTCCAGGTGGCCGCCGTGGACGAGCGGCGCGACCTGGTCCTGCTGCGGCTGTCCGTGCCGGACCTCGCCCCCGCGCTCGCGCTGGGCCCCGCCACGCTGCCCACCGAGGGAGAGGGCCTCCGGGGGGCGGCCGGGGCGGGCGTGCAGCACGTGGAGGCCCTCTCCCTCGGTGGGCAGCGTGGCGGGGCCCAGCGCGAGCGCGGGGGCGAGGTCCGGCACGGACAGCCGCAGCAGGACCAGGTCGCGCCGCTCGTCCAC
>SECN01000691.1 GCA_004173515.1 Myxococcaceae bacterium
AAGCCCTCACGCCGCGAGAAGGCCGACAGCTCCCGGGCCAGCGCCGGCGGCATCTCCATCGTCATGCGCGCGGAGTTCAGCGTGCGGCTGTGCGCGGTGCGCGGACGGTCCGTGGGCAAGTCAATCTGCCGGGGCATGCCAGCCAGCCGCTGCCGCCACCACTGCTCCTGCTCCGGCAGGCGGGACTCCGCGATGCTCTGACGCTGCCACTGGCCGAAGTCCGCGTACTGGAGTGGCAGCGGGGGCAGGGGAGACGGACGCCCCTGGAGGAAGGCGTCGTAGAGCTGGCCCAGCTCCTGGACGAAGAGGGCCACGGAGAGCGTGTCGCAGACAATGTGGTGGATGCTCACCACCAGCATGTGCACGTGCGTGTCCAGGCGCACGAGCGTCGAGCGCATCACCGGACCCTTCACCAGGTCAAACGGCGCGGCGGCGTCCTCGCGGGCGATGCGCAGCGCTTCGGCTTCGCGCGTCTCCAACGGGCCCCGGAGTTCCACGCGCGTGAGCGGGATGCGGACGTGGGCGTGGAAGCGCTGCACGGGGCGGCCGTCCACCACGTCGTAGGTGGTGCGCAGGGCCTCGTGGCGGTGGACGATCTCCTGGATGCCGCGCTCCAGGACGTCGGCTTCCACGACGCCGTCGAGCCGCAGGACGAACGGGATGTTGTACGCGGACAACCCGGGCAGGTGCTGCTCCAGGCGCCAGACGCGCTCCTGCACGAAGGACAGGGCCAGCTCGCGCGTGCGCGGCAGCGGCACCAGCGGAAGCTCCACGGACACCTGGGCCTGTGGGGCCTGCCGCAGCAGGGGCTCCAGGCGCTGGGCGATGCCGGCGACGGTGGGCGCTTCGAAGAGCGCGGCCAGCGGCAGTTGCACGCCGAAGGTGTCACGCACCTGGTTGAGGAGCTGGGCGGCCGTCAGCGAGTTGCCGCCGATTTCGAGGAAGTTCTCCTCACGGCCGACGAAGTCCAGGCCCAGGCGTTCGCGCCACAGCGCGGCCACGCGCTCCTCGACGTCACCACGTGGCGCGTCCTCACGGCCTACCGGAACGGCGGCGGGGGCCAGCGATTCGGAGGCCGTGTGCGCGGAGAGACCCGGGAGCAGGGGACGCGCAGCGGAGTGCGCGGTGTCGGGTGCCGCGTGGGAGGCAGAGCCCGTGGGGTGGAACGCGCCGTCATGGAGGGACTGCGCGATGCTGGGCACGGACACGGGCGGCGGCGTGGCGCCGAACGGGTGCGCATCGCCAGCAGTCGGGGCCGGGAGGTTCGGAGACACCGGGCCCGCGTGCGATGGGGCGTCCGACGGAGACAGTGTCACCGTGGCCACTCGGCCCGTGGGTGCCAGCGCGCCCTGACCGGATTGGGTGACCGGAGCACGACCCGCGAACGGTGCGGAGGAACCAGCCTCACCGGTCGGAGTACCGAACGCCAACGTCGCGGTGTCCTGCGCTCCGAAAGACACGGTGTGCGCCGGCATGGAGCCATGCGTCGAGGATTGCGGATCCACAGCGCCCGGTGTCCCGTACGGCGTCGATGCGGTGTGCGAAGGAACAGGCCCCTGCGCTCCAGACGTCATGGCTCCGGTCTGCTGCGGAGCGACGGAGCCCTGCGCCCCGTATGTCGTGGGCACGGTGTGCGAAGGAACAGGGCCCTGCGCTCCGTACGTCGTGGACGCGGACCGCGGAGCAACACCGCCCTGCGCGCCATACGTCGAAGACACGCCCGGCGGCGACGACGCCGTCGGAGACACGGTTCCGTGCACCCCGGAATGCACCGGAGTCATCGAGCCGGCACCCGACGCCGAAGCCGTCACGCTCGCCGGTGACACGTTCTGCGGTGCACGCACGGGCGCACCCGGCGGCATGAAGGCGGAGGGCAGGGCGCGCGCCCGCGCCTGCACCCACACGTCCTTCTCCTGGAACGCGTACGTCGGGAGGTGCAGCCGCAGCCGCTGCTCGTGCGCGTAGAACGCGCTCCAATCCACCGCGACACCCGCGCTCCACAGCTCGCCCACGCCCTGCAGCCAGCCCTGCTGCTCCGTCGTCGTCCCGCCCCGCCGCAACGTGGCCAGCGCACGGACGCGCTCGCGGTCCTGGCCCAGGCTCGCGCGCACCAGCGGCGTCAAATCCTGGCCCGGCCCCACCTCCAGCAGCACCCCGCAGCCTTCTTCCAGCAGCGCCCCCACCGCGTCGGTGAAGCGGACCGGCTGGCGCATCTGCTCCGTCCAGTACCCCGGCGCCGTCAACTGCCCCGGCCGCACGAAGGTCCCCGTGAGGCTGGAGACGTACCGCACCGTCGGCTCCGAACGGTGGAGCGAACCCACCACCCGCGCCAGCTCCGGCATCAACGGCTCCACGTCCGCCGAGTGGAACGCATGCGGCGCCGGCATCCGCACCGCGCCTGCCTTGCGGCGCTCCAGCTCCTCCTTCAGCCGCTCCACTTCCTCCACCGGCCCCGACACCACGCACCGGTCCGGCGCATTCACCGCCGCCAGCGTCAGCCGCCCCGTCAGCAGCGGCACCACCTGCGTCTCCGGCAGCGCCACCGCCAGCATCGCCCCCGGTGGCATGCGGTGCATCAGCTCCCCGCGCGCCACCGCCAGCCGCATCCCGTCCTCCAGCGACAGCACGCCCGCCACGCACGCCGCCGCGTACTC
>SECN01000692.1 GCA_004173515.1 Myxococcaceae bacterium
GGCGGGAGAGCTGTACGTGGGCGGGGCGGTGGTGACGCGCGGGTACGTGGGGCGGCCTGATTTGACGGCGGAGCGGTACGTGCCGGACGCCTTCAGCGAGCAGGCGGGAGCGCGTCTGTATCGGACGGGAGACAAGGTCCGTCAGCGCGAGGACGGGAAGCTGGAGTTCCTGGGGCGGGTGGACTTCCAGTTGAAGGTGCGCGGGTACCGGGTGGAGCTGGGCGAGGTGGAGGCGGGGCTGAGCGCATGCGAAGGCGTGCGCGAGGCGGTGGTGGTGGCGCGGGAGGACGTGCCCGGGGACAAGCGGTTGGTGGGGTACGTGGTGGCGAAGGCGGGCCACACGTTGGACATCCCCACGCTGCGAAGCGAGCTGAAGGGACGGCTGCCGGAGTACATGGTGCCGCCGTCGCTGGTGGTGCTGGAGGCGCTGCCGCTGAACGCGAACGGCAAGGTGGACCGCAAGGCCCTGCCCGCGCCGGATGCGGACTCCGGACCTCGTGCCCGGGAGTTCGTCGCGCCGCGCAGTGAGTTGGAGCAGCAGCTCGCGAACATCTTCGCTGAGTTGTTGAACGTGAAGCAGGTGGGCATCCACGACGGCTTCTTCGAGCTGGGTGGACACTCGTTGTTGGCGACGCAGGCCATCTCGCGGATCCGCCAGACCTTCGAGGTGGAGCTGCCGCTGCGCGAGCTGTTCGAGTCGCCCACGGTGGAGACGCTCGCGGTGCTCGTGATGCAGGCGCAGGCCTCGCAGGTGGATCCCGAGGAGCTGGCGCTGTTGATGGCGGAGATGGAAGAGATGTCCGGTGACGAGGCGCAGGCCCTCCTGGATGCGGAACTGACGAACGGCAGGAAGACCTCCAATGAGTGACTCGTCGAAGCGCTTCTCCTCCCTGTCGCCCGAGAAGCAGGACCTGCTGATGCGGAAGCTGCGCCAGAAGAGCGCGGCCAATCCGGCGGCGACCCTGGTGGCGCGTCCCCGGAACGCGGCGTCTTCCTTCCCGCTGTCCTTCGCCCAGCAGCGGCTCTGGTTCCTCGACCAGTTCGAGCCGCAGAACCCGCAGTACAACATCCCGATCGCGGTCCGCCTGGACGGCCCCCTGGACGTGCAGGCCCTCCGGCGCTGCCTGGACGAACTCGTGCGCCGTCACGAGGTCCTGCGCACGACGCTGCGCGAGGAGGAAACCAGCGTGGTGCAGGTCATCGCGCCACCCGAGCCGCTGGCACTGCTCCAGGTGGATCTCCAGGATCTGCCCGTCAAAGCGCGCGAGGCCGAGGCCCGCCTGCGGGTGTTCCGCGACGTGCAGCAGCCCTTCACGCTGTCCGTGGGGCCGCTGCTGCGCGCGATGCTGCTCAAGCTCTCCGCGACGGAGCACGTGCTGCTCCTGACGTTGCACCACGTCATCTCCGATGGTTGGTCGCGAGGCATCTTCCTGCGGGAGTTCCTGGCGCTCTACGGGGCGTTCAGCCAGGGGCAGCCGTCGCCGCTGCCGGAGCTGGCGATCCAGTACGTGGACTACGCGGCGTGGCAGCGGGAGTGGCTCCAGGGGACGGTGCTGGACGCGCAGCTGGCGTACTGGCGCAAGCAGTTGCAGGGGGCCAACCAGAGCATCGAGTTGCCCACGGACCGGCCCATTCCGGCGGTGCCCTCGGTCAACGGCGCGGTGGTGACGGCGCACTACCCCCGCGAGGTGGAAGCCGCGCTGAAGGCGCTGGGGCAGAAGGAGGGCGCCACGCCGTTCATGGTGCTGCTCGCCGCATGGCAGGTGCTGCTGTCGCGCTACAGCGGACAGCAGGACGTGAGCGTCGGCTCTCCCATCGCGGGTCGCAATCGCGCGGAGCTGGAAGGGCTCATCGGCTTCTTCGTCAACACGCTGGTGCTGCGAGCGAACCTGGAAGGCAATCCCACGTTCCGCGAACTGCTCAAGCAGGTGCGTGAGACGACCCTGGGCGCGTTCGCGCATCAAGAGGTGCCGTTCGAGAAGCTGGTGGAGGAACTCAAGCCCGAGCGCAACCTGAGCCGCTCGCCGCTGTTCCAGGTGATGTTCTCCGTGGTGAACGGAGCGCCGTCCTCCGCGCCGATCACGGGCTCCGGACTGAGCCTGCGTGCGCTGGAGACCGAAGGCAGCACCGCCAAGTTCGAGCTGTCGCTGGACATGGCGGAGACGGGCCAGGGCCTCACGGCCGCGCTCGAATACAGCACGGACCTGTTCGACGCGGTGACGGCGCAGCGGATGCTGGAGCACTTCAGCGTGCTGCTGGCGGGCATCGCGGCGAATCCGGACGCGCGCGTGTTGGACCTGCCAATGCTGGGTGAGGCGGAGCGGCGTCGGGTGCTGGTGGAGTGGAACGACACCGACGTGGCGCTGCCGGCGGAGCAGGGAATTGTCGAGCGCTTCGCGGAGCAGGCGCGACTGAAGCCGGAAGCGCAGGCGGTGGTGGCGCCTGGGGAAACCGCGCTGACGTACTGGAAGCTGGAGGCGCAGGCGAACCAGCTGGCGCACCACCTGCGCAGCCAGGGCGTAGGCCCGGAGGTGCTGGTGGGCGTGTGCCTGGAGCGCACGCCGAGGCTGCTGGTGGCGCTGCTGGGGATTCTCAAGGCGGGCGGCGCGTACGTGCCGCTGGACCCGTCGTACCCGGCGGA
>SECN01000197.1 GCA_004173515.1 Myxococcaceae bacterium
CGTCCGCAGCCGTCTTCTGGAAGCGGATGAGGGGCGTGTCAATCATCACGTTGCCGCCGCCCTCATTGCCTTCCCCGATGATCACCTTGAAGACGTTGCTGGCGGACGTGCTGCGGCGGGTGCCCCCGGGCGTCTTGCGGGCAATCAGCGTCACCGCGTTCGCCCCGGGGCGCAACTCACGGGTGATGTCCTGCGCCACCTGGTCCTCGTTGTTGCGCAAACGACGCACCCAGCGGGAGTTCACGTACACGTCGATGTCGAAGTCCGTCATGCCCGGGGTCGTCTGCTCCGTCACCAGCCAGTAGCGCTGCGTGATGCGCCCCGGCACGGGCGCCGCGGCCGGCACGGGCACCGTCGCAACCCCGGCATCGATGGGGGCCCCCGAGGGCGGCGGGGACACCGGAGGGTGCTGGGCCGCGGGAGCCGGCGTGGGCGTCACGGTCGTCACACGGGCGGCATACCCCGGCGCGTCGATGTGGACGTTGCCCTCCGCGTCGATGCGGACGGTGGCCTTCTCGAAGCGCTGGCTCTTCACGCCGTCGATGTTGACGCCGTTGAGGAAGACAGAGCCGGCCAGGGCCCACAGGGGGACCAGCGTGGCCGCGACGGTGAGCGCGATGCGGGCGGACGGACGGGGCATGGGGGTTTCCCTCCTGGGAATCCTCAACAGTCCCGGGGGCTTGCAACGACTTAGCGCACCCCGGGGAACGGGACAAGGCGAGTGTGGCGGGGGTTGGAACCCGCCACGGCCCCGAACATTCAACAGGAGGGCCAGAAGGCCTTCGTCAGGGCGCCGCGGTCGTCGTCGCTCCGGGCGATTCCGGGGGCAGCTCCCGCTGCGCGAGCGCCCAGTCTCCGCCCAGGCCATGGCCTTCGCGGAAGCGGCGGAAGTCGCGCCGCACGGCCTTGGGGTAGCGGCGGAACTTCTCCAGCTCCCCGGCCTTCAGGGCATCCCGGATGCGCGTGGGACCGGCGTTGTACGCCATCAGCGCCAGGTCCAGGTCGCCGCCAAACCGGCTCTGCAACGAGCGCAGGTAGCGGATGCCCAGGCGCACGCACACGGCGGGGTCGGCCACCACCTCTTCGCGTGACAGCTTCAGCCCTTCTTTCTCCGCCAGGAAGTGCAGCGTGCTGGGCTTGATCTGCATCAGGCCCCGCGCGCCCTTGTCGGAGATGGACTCCTCCTCGAAGTCGGACTCCACGTCGATGAGCGCCAGCACCAGCAGCGGATCATACCCGGTGCGGCGGGACTCCTCGTCGATGGCCTGCCCCAGGCGCCGGCGCAGCGTGAGCCCCAGGTCCGGAGCGCGCTTGGCCAGCACCGCGTCGATGAGCACCGCCTCCTCGGAGACGGACTCCTGCGACACCAGCTCGGGAACGACGGGCGGGGCGGCGGGCTCCTCCAGCAGGGGCACCACCCGCGCGGACACCACGAGCGCCACGCCCGCGAGCAACGGGAGCCGGGAGCACCCGCTGCTCAGGGCATGCAGCCCCGCGAAGAACCGCGTTCCCAGCGACCTGCCGCCCGAGGCGGCGGGTCCACTCACTTGCGGTGCTCCAGGGCCTGGATGCGCTCGGAGAGGCGCTCCAGTCGGCTGCCAAACGCCTGCAACTCCTCGCGGCGCGGCAGCTTGAGCAACGTCAGGGCCGTGCGGACCCGCTCTTCCACGTTGTGCTCCAGGTCCTTGCGGTGCCCCGTCAGCCGCTCCGCGAACTCACGGGCCTGACGCTTCACCTCGTCCTGGCTCCAGCCCGCGACGGACGCCACGCGCTGCACGGCGCGGGACGCCTCCTCCTCCGCCGTGTTCACCGCCAGGAGCGCCTGGCTCCAGATGCGCTCGAATGCCTCCGCCACGGAGGTCTTCTCTCGGGGGGCCTCGGTGTTGTTGTCCATGAAGTCGCTCCGGGAGTTCCCCAGCGTTTCCACAAGGGAAACCCGGGGCTCGAACAAAAGGGGCGGCCACCTAAGCACACCCCCCAGGTTATGAAAACGCTGCTCAGGCTCGCGGAGAAGACGCCGCGCCGCCCGAATTCTTGGTCGCGCCGTGGGCACGACGGGTGGGCTTCAGCAGTACATCCAGCTTCTTCGACAGGCGGCCCAGCTCGTGGGTGATCTGCTCCACCTGGGACTGGCTGGCAACCCCGACCGCCTCCACGACCTTCGCCTGCAGCCCGTCCAGCCGCTTGCGCAGCCCCACGCTGGCGGCGTCCACCTTCTTGGTCAGCTCCTGCACCCGGGGGTCCGCGCGCAGCTCACCGGCCTGCACCTTCGTCCACAGGGCCTGGACCTCCTTGGCCGCCTCCTGGCCCCGGGTCTCCAGCACCTTGAAGGCCTTGTTGGCCTCTCCTTCCAGGCCCTCGAAGCGCTTCTGGGCCTGGGAGAACTGCCCCTTGAGGAAGTTCTCCACGTTCTGCGTCACGGCCGTCACCTTCGCGTTCGTCGTCGTCATGTCCTGCTCCCCCGCCCGGCTTCCCGGGCTCGTATAACGTGATGCGTCAACATAACGCACCGCGACATGCTGTCAAGGAGACAAAAGACGAACTGTGCAAAACGAGAAAGCCGCCGCCCTGGCATGACCCAGGACGGCGGCGGACTCGCGAGGGGCGTCAGGGACGCTCCTCAGCAAGCACTAGGCGACGTCGGTGGACCGGGTGTCCGGCCGCGACGGCGGAGGGGTCAGCGGACTGTCGCCGTGGGTGGCGGCCAGGGCGGCCTCCATCTCGTTGACCTCGTCCGTGGGGCTTGGTGGTCTCCTGGAACGACGCCGAGGAGATGAACGACTCGGTGGAGAGCGAGGCCTTGGTGATGCCGAGCAGCAGCGGCTCACCCACGGCCGGGCGCTTGCCCTCGGCCATGACCTTCTCGTTCTCCTCCTCGAACACCCACTTCTCGACCTGCTCGTCGACCAGGAAGTTGGTGTCGCCCACGTCCGTGACGCGCACCCGGCGCAGCATCTGCCGGACGATCGTCTCGATGTGCTTGTCGTTGATCTTCACGCCCTGCAGTCGGTAGACCTCCTGCACTTCGTCCACCAGGTAGCGCGCGAGTTCCTTCTCGCCCAGCACCTTGAGGATGTCGTGCGGGTTGGCCGCGCCGTCCATCATCGCCTCGCCGGCCTTCACGCGGTCGCCGGAGTGGACGTTGATGCTCTTGCCCTTGGAGATCAGGTACTCCTTGGCCAAGTCCGCGCGCTGCTCGCCGCTCACCTCGGGGGTGATGATGAGCTTGCGCTTGCCCTTGGTGTCCTTGCCGAAGGACACCACGCCGTCGATCTCCGCGATCGCCGCCGCGTCCTTGGGCTTGCGCGCCTCGAAGAGCTCGGCCACGCGGGGCAGACCGCCCGTGATGTCCTTGGTCTTCGTCCGTCTTGCGCGACAGACCGGTCACTTCGTCCAGCGTCTCGGACATCGTGACGCCTTCGATGATGTCCTCGTAGCGCACGACACCGCCCACTTCCGTGAGCAGGGGAATCGCGAACGGGTCCCACTCGGCCAGGAGCACGCCCGGCTCCAGCTTCTGGTGTTCCTTCACCAGGATGCGGGCGCCGTAGATGATCTGGTAGCGCTCGCGCTCGCGGCCCGACTCGTCGACGACGACGAGCTCGCCGTTGCGGTTCATGGCCACCAGCGTGCCGTCCGCCTTCTGCACCGTGTTCAGGCCCGCGAACTTCACGGAACCCGCGTAGCGGTTCTCCAGGCTGGACTGCTCCGCGCGCCGCGTCGCCGCACCACCGATGTGGAAGGTGCGCATCGTGAGCTGGGTACCCGGCTCACCGATGGACTGCGCCGCGATGACGCCCACGGCCTCGCCGACGGACACCTTGCGGCCACGCGCCAGGTCACGTCCGTAGCACTCCACGCAGATGCCGCGCTTGGCCTGGCACGTCAGCACCGAGCGGATCTTCACCCGGTCCAGACCGCTGTTCTCGATGCGGCGGACGCGCTCTTCGTCGATCTCCTCGTTGGCGCGCACCAGCACCTCGCCCGTCACCGGGTCGAGGATGTCGTCCAGGGCCACGCGGCCCAGGATGCGCTCACCCAGGGGCTCGATGATCTCGCCGCCCTCGACCAGGGCGCCGATGAACAGACCGTCCATGGTGCCGCAGTCGTACTCGTTGATGATGGCGTCCTGCGCCACGTCGACGAGACGGCGGGTGAGGTAACCGGAGTTGGCCGTCTTGAGCGCCGTGTCCGCCAGACCCTTGCGGGCGCCGTGCGTGGAGATGAAGTACTGGAGCACGGAGAGGCCTTCACGGAAGTTGGCCGTGATGGGCGTCTCGATGATTTCGCCGGAGGGCTTGGCCATCAGGCCGCGCATACCGGCCAGCTGACGGATCTGCTGGGCGCTGCCGCGCGCGCCCGAGTCGGCCATGATGTAGATGGGGTTGAACGACGGCTGCTTGCGCGAGATGCGCTTGCCGTCCACGTCCCCGGTGGCCTCGTCGGTGGAGATCTGCTGCATCATCTCCTGGGCGACCTTCTCGGTGATCTCCGCCCAGATATCGATGACCTTGTTGTAGCGCTCACCGTCGGTGATGAGGCCCTCGAGGTACTGGTTCTCGATCTCCGCCACTTCCTTGCGCGCGTAGTCCAGGAACTCCTGCTTCTTCGCAGGGATGATCATGTCCTTGAGCGCGATGGAGATGCCGGCGCGGGTCGCGTGGAAGTAACCCAGGCTCCGGATGCGGTCGGCCAGCAGCACCGTCTCCTTCTCGCCCGTGAGGCGGTAGCAGAGGTCGATGAGGTTGCCGAGCGACTTCTTGTCGAGCACCTTGTTGATGGCGTCGAAGCCCACGCGGCGCGGAACCACTTCCCACAGCAGCACGCGGCCGACCGTGGTCTCCTTGCGCTTGGCGTCGATGCGGCACACCACCTTGGCCTGCAGGTGCACCTCGCCGTGGTCATACGCGGCGCGCACCTCCTCCGGCGACGCGAACACGCGGCCTTCGCCGTTGGCGAACTCGCGGGCGCGGGTCATGTAGTAGATGCCGAGCACCATGTCCTGCGTCGGGACGATGATGGGCTTGCCGTTGGCGGGGCTGAGGATGTTGTTCGTCGACATCATCAGGACGCGGGCTTCCATCTGCGCTTCGATGGAGAGCGGCACGTGCACGGCCATCTGGTCGCCGTCGAAGTCCGCGTTGAACGCGGCGCAGACCAGCGGGTGCAGCTGGATGGCCTTGCCCTCGATGAGGACGGGCTCGAAGGCCTGCATGCCCAGACGGTGCAGCGTGGGGGCGCGGTTCAGGAGCACCGGGTGCTCGCGGATCACGTCCTCGAGGATGTCCCAGACCTCCGGACGCTCTTTCTCCACCATCTTCTTCGCCGACTTGATGGTGGTGACGTAGCCCTTCTCTTCGAGCTTGTTGTAGATGAACGGCTTGAAGAGCTCGAGCGCCATGATCTTCGGCAGGCCGCACTGGTGCAGGCGCAGCTCGGGACCGACGACGATGACGGAGCGGCCCGAGTAGTCCACGCGCTTGCCGAGAAGGTTCTGACGGAACCGGCCCTGCTTGCCCTTGAGCATGTCGGACAGCGACTTCAGCGGCCGCTTGTTCGGGCCGGTGATGGTCTTGCCGCGGCGGCCGTTGTCGAACAGCGCGTCCACGGCCTCCTGGAGCATCCGCTTCTCGTTGCGGATGATGATGTCCGGCGCGTTCAGTTCCTGGAGCCGCTTGAGGCGGTTGTTCCGGTTGATGACGCGGCGGTACAGGTCGTTCAGGTCGGAGGTCGCGAAGCGGCCACCGTCCAGGGGAACCAGGGGACGCAGGTCGGGCGGGATGACCGGGATGACGTCCAGCATCATCCACTCGGGCTTGTTGCCGGAGACGCGGAACGCCTCGGCCACCTTCAGGCGCTTGGCGTACTTCTTCCGCTTCGCCTCGCTGGTGGTCTCGCGCATGTCCTTGCGCAGTTCCTCGGACAGCTTCTCCACGTCCAGGGACTTGAGCATCTCACGGACGGCCTCGCCGCCCATGCCCGCGGTGAACGAGTCCTCGCCGTGCTCCTGGAAGAGCCGGTGCATCTTCTCCTCGGAGACGAGCTCGCCACGCTGCAGCGGCGTCGCCTTCGGGTCGATGACCATGTAGCTCTCGCAGTACAGCACCTTCTCCATCTCCTTGAGGGTGATGTCGAGCAGGTTGCCGATGCGGCTGGGCAGCGACTTGAGGAACCAGATGTGGGCCACGGGCGTGGCCAGCGTGATGTGTCCCAGGCGCTCACGGCGCACCTTGGACTGGATGACCTCCACGCCGCACTTCTCACACACGACGCCGCGGTGCTTCATGCGCTTGTACTTGCCGCAGTTGCACTCGTAGTCCTTCACGGGCCCGAAGATGCGCGCGCAGAACAGCCCGTCCCGCTCGGGCTTGAACGTGCGGTAGTTGATGGTCTCCGGCTTCTTCACCTCGCCGTGCGACCACTGCCGAATCTTGTCGGGCGACGCCAGCGCGATGCGGATGGCGTTGAACGACAGCGGGTCCTTCGGCTTCTCGAAGAAGTTGAAAATGTCCTTCACGTTGCCTCCGAAAACTTATGAGCGCTCAAGGCGCCAAACGTTTCGGGCCCCCGCCCTGCACCCGGTCGGCCGCTCCCTCCACGAGGAAGCGGTTCCGACCGGTCAGGCGGGCGCACCGGCTTCTAAAAAGGCCTAGGCCTCGGTCCCGGACTTCCGGTCCTCGCCGTCGCCACCACCCAGGAAGTCGCCGCCGAAGCTGCGCTGACGCTCCGGGGGCGCGCTCTCCAGCAACTCCACGTCCAGGGCCAGCGACTGGAGCTCCTTGAGCAGCACGTTGAACGACTCGGGCAGGCCGCTCTCCAGGACGTTGTCGCCCTTGACGATCGCCTCGTACATGCGCGTGCGGCCCACCACGTCGTCCGACTTGACGGTGAGGAACTCCTGCAGCGTGTACGCCGCGCCGTAGGCCTCCATCGCCCACACTTCCATCTCTCCCAGACGCTGGCCGCCGAACTGGGCCTTGCCGCCCAGGGGCTGCTGCGTGACGAGCGAGTAGGGCCCGATGGAACGGGCGTGGATCTTCTCGTCCACCAGGTGGTGCAGCTTGAGCATGTACATCACGCCCACGGTGACGTTCTGGTCGAACGGCTCACCCGTGCGGCCGTCGAAGAGCACCATCTGGCCCGAGCGGGGCAGACGACCCTCGTCGAAGAGGGCGTGCAGCTCCGTCTCGCGGGCGCCGTCGAACACCGGCGTCGCCACGTGGATGCCCTTCTTCAGGCGGCGGCAGAGGTCCTGGACCTCCTGATCGGACAGGCCGTCCACGAAGTCGCCGAAGGCCTTGTCGTCGTACACCGTCTTCAGCTGCTTCTTGAGCTGCTCGCCGCTGAAGTTCTCGTCGAGGTAGCGCTGCAACTGCTCGCCGACGCCCTTCGCGGCCCAGCCCAGGTGGACCTCGAGGATCTGCCCGATGTTCATGCGGCTGGGGACGCCGAGCGGGTTGAGGACAATGTCCACCGGACGCCCGTCCTCCAGGTACGGCATGTCCTCCTCGGGGAGGACGCGGGACACGACGCCCTTGTTGCCGTGGCGACCGGCCATCTTGTCGCCCACCGCCAGCTTGCGCTTGATGGCGACGTACACCTTCACCATCTTGATGACGCCCGGAGGAAGCTCGTCGCCCTTCTTGATGCGGGCGATCTTCTCGCCGAAGGCCAGCTTCACGGCCTCCTTCGTGTCTTCCAGGCTGCGCAGGATGTCGCGCAGGCGCGCGTCCAGCGGCTCACCGACGGAGATCTCGCCCCAGTACTTGTAGGGCACCGTGGTCAGCAGCTCGTCGTTGAGGATGTCCCCCTTCTTCAGCAGGATCTTCCCCTTGTCGTCCACGAGCTTGCCCTGGACCTCCTTGCCGCGAACCAGGCCGCGGAGGCGGCTGTAGGCGGAGTCCTGGAGGACCTTGATCTCGTCGTTCTGGTCCTTGAGGAGCTTCGCCTCCTCCATGGACTCGATCTGCTTGGCGCGCTCGTCCTTCTCCACGCCCTTGCGGCTGAACACCTTGGCGTTGATGACGGTGCCCACGACGCCCGGGGGCACGCGCAGGGAGCTGTCGCGCACGTCGCCGGCCTTCTCACCGAAGATGGCGCGCAGCAGCTTCTCTTCAGGGGAGAGCTGGGTCTCGCCCTTCGGGGTGATCTTGCCCACCAGCACGTCGCCGGGCTTCACCTCGGCGCCGATGCGGATGATGCCGCTCTCGTCCAGGTCCTTGAGGGCTTCCTCACCCACGTTCGGGATGTCGCGGGTGATCTCCTCCTTGCCCAGCTTGGTGTCACGCGCGATGCACTCGAACTCCTCGATGTGGATGGACGTGAAGACGTCCTCCTTGAGGATGCGCTCGCTGAGCAGGATGGAGTCTTCGAAGTTGTAGCCCTGCCACGGCATGAACGCGACGACGATGTTCTGTCCCAGCGCCAGCTCACCGGTCTCGGTGGCCGGGCCGTCCGCGATCACGTCGCCCTTCTTCACCCGGTCACCCTTGCGGATGATGGGCTTCTGGTTGAGGCACGTGTTCTGGTTGGAGCGCTGGTACTTGAGCAGGTTGTAGATGTCCACTTCGCTGGACACGTCGCTCAGGGCCGCGTTGGAGTCCGCCTTCACCACGATGCGGCTGGCGTCCACCGACTCCACGATGCCGTCACGACGCGCCACGCAGGTGACGCCCGAGTCGCGGGCCACGATGGCCTCGATGCCCGTGCCCACGAGCGGCGCCGACGTGCGCAAGAGCGGCACGGCCTGACGCTGCATGTTGGAGCCCATGAGCGCGCGGTTCGCGTCGTCGTTCTCCAGGAACGGGATGAGGGAGGCGGCCACCGACACGAGCTGGTTCGGTGACACGTCCATCAGGTCCACGTCCTCGGCCTTGACCTGGACGAACTCGCCGCTGCGGCGGCTCTGCACCAGCGCGTTGACGAACTTGCCCTTCTTGTCCGTCTCCGCGTTCGCCTGCGCGATGGTGTGCTTCTCCTCCTCGAGCGCCGAGTAGAAGGCCACGTCCGCGGTCACGCTGCCCGCGTCCACCTTGCGGTACGGCGTCTCCACGAAGCCGAACTCGTTGACGCGCGCATAGGTCGACAGCGACGCGATGAGGCCGATGTTCGGACCTTCCGGCGTCTCGATGGGGCAGATGCGGCCGTAGTGCGTCGGGTGCACGTCGCGCACCTCGAAGCCGGCGCGCTCACGCGTCAGACCGCCAGGCCCGAGCGCGGACAGACGACGCTTGTGCGTCACTTCCGAGAGCGGGTTCGTCTGGTCCATGAACTGCGACAGCTGGCTGGAGCCGAAGAACTCCTTGATGACCGCCGTCACGGGCTTGGCGTTGATGAGATCGTGCGGCATGAGCGTCTCGATCTCCTGGAGGCTCATGCGCTCCTTGATCGCCCGCTCCATGCGAACCAGACCGATGCGGTACTGGTTCTCCAAGAGCTCGCCCACCGCGCGCACGCGCCGGTTGCCCAGGTGGTCGATGTCGTCGATCGTCCCCTTGCCGTTCTTGAGGTCGATCAGGTAGCGGATGACCTCCAGGATGTCGCGCTTGGTGAGGATCTGCCCGTCCAGGGGCTCCTCGAGGCTGAACTTGAAGTTCAGCTTGAGGCGGCCGACCTTGGACAGGTCGTAGCGCTCCGGATTGAAGAACAGGTTGCTGAACAGGTTCGTCGCCGTTTCCGGCGTCGGGGGATCACCCGGGCGCAGGCGCCGGTAGATCTCCATGATGGCCTGCTCGGGCGACTCGATCTTGTCCAGCATCAACGTCTCACGCAGGTACGGACCCACGTTGAGGTTGTCGATGAAGAGGACCTTGAACTCCTTGATGTCGCGCTTGAGGAGCTCGTCCACCTTCTCCTGGGAGACCTCCTCGTTGCACTCGAGGATGACCTCACCGGTGTTCTCATCCACGACGTCGTAGGCGGACACCTTGGTGAAGAGCTCGTCCACGTCGATGGGCAGCTTCGTCATCTTCGCCGCTTCGAGCTTCTTGATGGCGGCGCGCGTGAACTTGCGGTTCTTCTTGACGATCAGGTCACCGGACTTGGTCTTGATGTCGCGCGTGGCGCGCTGACCCGGCAGCAGCTCCAGCTCGACGCTCTTCTCGAAGTCGGCGGCGCTCTGCAGGTAGATCGTCTCGGTGGCGTAGTAGTAGTTGAGGATCTCCTCGGTGGAACCCTTGAAGTCGAGCGGGTTCTTCTTCGCCGTGTCGCCGACGGCGCCCAGGGCGCGGATGAGCACGGTGGCCGGCAGCTTGCGGCGCCGGTCGATTCGCACGTACAGCAGGTCCTTGTGGTCGAACTCGAAGTCGATCCACGAGCCGCGGTACGGGATGATGCGGGCGTTGTAGAGCAGCTTGCCCGACGAGTGGCTCTTGCCCTTGTCGTGGTCGAAGAACGCACCCGGGCTGCGGTGCAGCTGGCTCACCACCACGCGTTCGGTGCCGTTGATGATGAACGTACCGTTCTGGGTCATCAGCGGGATTTCACCGAAATAGACTTCCTGCTCCTTCACATCGCGGATCGACTGGGCGCCGGTCTCCTCGTCCTTGTCCCAAACGACCAGGCGCACGACGACCTTGATGGGCGCCGAGTAGGTCATTCCACGCTGGTGGCACTCATCGACGTCGTACTTCGGCTTTTCCAGGTGATAGCTGACAAACTCCAGCGAGGAGGTCTCGTTGAAGTCCCGGATCGGGAAGACGGACTTGAAGACACCCTGAAGGCCAAGGTCCTCGCGCTTCTCCGGGGCGATGTCAGCCTGGAGGAACTTTTCGTAGGACTGCTTCTGGATGTTGATGAGATTGGGAATGTCGATGATCTTCGCGATTTTGGCGAAGGTCTTCCGCACGCGGAAATTGTTCTGGATCTGCGTCGGCATTCGGTCTCCGGGGACGGCTGCTCGGGCGGGGCAAACTTCAGTAACGCGCGGCGGCGCCGGGAAATTTGGCAAATGTCAAATGGGCAAAGCCGGCGCCCCAGCAAAGGGGACGCCGGCCTGCTCATCCAGTCAGGAGGCTGCCCGGGATTTCCCGGAAGAACAGGACAGCCCCTGTCAGAACTACTTCACTTCGACGGTGGCGCCAGCCGCGACGAGCTGGTCCTTGATCTTCTTGGCGTCGTCCTTGTTGACGCCTTCCTTGACCGTCTTGGGCGCGCCCTCGACCAGGTCCTTGGCCTCCTTCAGGCCCAGGCCGGTGATGGCGCGGATCTCCTTGATGACGTTGATCTTGTTCGCGCCCGCGTTCGCGAGAATGACGTTGAACTCCGTCTTCTCCTCGACAGGAGCGGCGGCGGCGGCAGGACCCGCGGCAACGGCAACGGCCGCGGCGGAAACGCCCCACTTGGCCTCGAGGGCCTTCACGAGCTCAGCGGCCTCCAGGATGGTCAGGGAGGAGAGGTCTTCAGCAATCTTGTTCAGGTCAGCCATGGAACTGTGTCCTTCTGGTGTTGACTAACGGCCGGCGACCCATTGGGTCAGCCCAGCCGCAGGGGTTGCGGTAGAAAAACTTCTCGGGACGATTACTCGGGCTTCGACTTGTCCGCGTTGGCCTGGATGACCCGCGCGAGCTGCGACCCGGGGGCCGCGATGGTCCGAACCAGCTTGCCAGCAGGCTGGTTGAGCATTCCGAGCAACTGCCCTCGGAGCTCGTTGAGGCCCGGCAGCTTCGCCAGCGCCTTCACACCGTTGACGTCGACCTTGCGGCCGTCCACCACGGCGCTGCGGACCTTGATGGTCTCCATGTCCTTGATGAACTCCATCAGGATCTTGGCAGGAGCCACCACGTCGTCGTAGCTGATGCACAGGGCCACGGGCCCCGTGAAGTCATCCGAAATCACGGACAGCGGCGTGCCTTCAGCAGCACGGCGCGCCAGCGTGTTCTTGATGACCTTGTATTCGACCTTGCCCTCGCGGAACTTGCGACGAAGCTTGGTCACCGTCTCCACGTCCACCTTGGAGAACTCGGCGACCACCGCGGACTTGGTCCGGGCGAACTTCTCGTTGAGTTCCTTGATCATCACTTCCTTCTCGCTCTTCAGCACCTTGACTCACCTCCTTTATGGCCCGACCTGACGGTCGGGCGTGATGCCTGGGCCAAAGTGGCAGAGCGAGGGAGGAGCCTCCGAGAGGCACCACACCGCACCTCCAGTCTCGGCAGGGCTGACCTTGCGGCCGTTTGAACCTGGAGTGGAATGAACGCCCGACCGGTTGCCCGGTTCCCAACGGACGCGTCTTCTTCCCTTCCAGATCCCTGCTGTCATGAACCAGGTCGGAACGCCGCGTCTCTCGACATGGCGCTCCAATTGCAAAAGCCGGGGGCCTATACCCCCGGCTTTCGCAAAGATCCAGCACTTTCTATGCGACCGACGTTCAGCAGGCGACAGGACTGGCGCTCCCCGTCAGGGAGCGCACCCTTCCCGGCCCGACTGACGCCGCGAACTAGCGGTGACGCGCCAGGATTTCGGTGGTGTCGAGCTTGATGCCCGGCCCCATCGTCGTCGAGATGGCGATGCCCTGGAGGTACACGCCCTTGGCGGTGGCCGGCTTGAGCTTCATCACCAGGTCCACCAGCGCGTTGAAGTTCGCCTCGAGCTTGGCCGTTTCGAACGAGGCCTTGCCCATCTTCGCGTGGACGATGCCCGCCTTCTCCGCGCGGAAGTCGACCTTACCGCCCTTGGAGTCGCGGATGGCCTTGGCGACGTCCATGGTGACCGTGCCAACCTTCGGGTTGGGCATGAGGCCGCGGGGACCGAGCACCTTACCGAGGCGACCGACCACGCCCATCATGTCCG
Source organism: Myxococcaceae bacterium (assembly GCA_004173515.1). Lineage (GTDB taxonomy): Bacteria > Myxococcota > Myxococcia > Myxococcales > Myxococcaceae > Corallococcus. Next base: position 12,790 of record SECN01000197.1, read on the forward strand.
GCGTCGCGATGACGGTGTCGAAATCGAGGAAGCCCTCCTCGATGCGCTTCTGGAGGTCCTCCGCGCCCACGATGTCGGCGCCAGCGTTGGCCGCCTCGGTGGCGCGCTCGCCCTTGGCGAACACGGCCACGCGTACGGTGGCGCCGGTGCCGTGCGGGAGCACCACGGCGCCACGGACCATCTGGTCCGCGTGCTTCGGGTCCACGCCCAGGTTGATGGCGACATCCACCGTCTGGTCGTACTTCGTCGCGCGCGACTCGACCGTCTTCTTCAGCAGCGCGAAGCCCTCGGCGACGGGATAGCGCTTGTTGCGGTCCACCAGCTCGGAGGACGCGCGGAACTTCTTTCCATTGGTAGCCATGGCAGGAATCCTTGAGAGAGAGGGCGGGCTAGCCGACGACTTCGATGCCCATGGAGCGCGCGGTGCCAGCAATGGTGTTCATGCAGGCCTCGAGGGACGCGGCGGTGGTGTCCTGGATCTTCTTGTTGGCGATCTCCTCGAGCTGCTTCCGGGTGATCTGCCCCACCTTCTCCTTGCCCGGCTTCTTCGCGCCCGAACCCTTCTTCTTCTCCGTGTGGAGACCCGCGGCCTTCTTGATGAGGATGGCGGCGGGAGGCGTCTTCATGATGAAGGTGAAGGAGCGGTCCGCATACACGGTGATGATCACCGGGATGATGAGACCTTCCTTCGCCTCTGCCTGCGTCTTCGCGTTGAACTGCTTGCAGAACTCCATGATGTTCACGCCCTGCTGTCCAAGGGCGGGACCAATCGGCGGGGCGGGATTCGCCTTGCCGGCGGGGATCTGCAACTTGACCTGACCTGTGATCTTCTTCATCGGCGGACTGCTGCCTTTCGATGGGGTGGTTCCAGCGGGTCGCCAGACGGGACGACCCTCCCACCCGTTGATCCGCGCCCGTCATCCGGGCGCGGAAGACTGATTAGCCGGTGGTCTTCTCCACCTGCATGAAATCGAGCTCCACGGGGGTCGCACGACCGAAGATGCTGACGAGCACGCGGACGCGGCCCTTCTCCGGGTTGACCTCTTCCACCGTGCCGTTGAAGTTGGCGAACGGGCCGTCAATGACGCGCACGGTGTCGCTCGTCTCGAACTGGACCTTGGGCTTGGTCTTGTGAGCGCCCTCGGTCACCTGGGCGGTGAGCCGGGCGACCTCCGCGTCCGACATGGGGCGGGGCTGCTCGTTCTGTCCGACACCCGGGAAGCCGGTCACCTTGGAGGTGTTCTTCACCAGGTGCAGGGTGGTGTCGCTGAGCTCCATCTGGACGAAGATGTAGCCCGGGAAGAGCTTGCGGCGGGTGGTCTTCTTCTCGCCGTTCACCATCTCCACGACCTGCTCCATGGGGATGAGGATCTCACCGATCAAGTCCTGGTCCTGCAGGCCCTTGAGGCGCACCTGCTCTTCCAGGTTCTTCTTCGCCTGGTTCTCGTAGTTCGAGTAGGTCTGGACCGTGAACCATTTCTTCGCCATTACAGCTTCCCCCACAGGGCAGGCAGCCACTCCACCATCAAGTTGTACGCGACGGTGTCGATGCAGAAGAGGAGGACGGCCGCCACGAGCGACGCGACGACCACGGCCATGGTCGATGCGCGGGTCTCCGACCAGGTAGGCCAAGTGACCTTCATCAGTTCGGACGCCACGTCGATGGACAACGCGTGCGTGCGGGGGTGGAAGTAGGCCGCCAGCACCAACCCCAGGGCCACGACGTAGCCCACGAGGGTCGACACACGCCAGCCCAGGCCTTCGAAGAGCTCAACGTCGCTCCAGCCGAACCGGCTCCAGAGCAACCCGAAGACGTGCTCCAGGAAGAGGGCCAGGACGATGCCGGCGACGAGATAGAAGATGACCACGAGCCGCTTGGGGTCGATACCCGAGCGGTTAGCCTGCTGGCTGGCCTCAGTTGCCGTCGCCATGGTGCCTCACGAGGGACTGCGGAAGCTGGACTGCGAAAAGGCAGGGACCCCCGGCACCGCTCGGTACCGGGGGTCCCTGTACTGAAGCTGGCAGGCCAGGAGGGATTCGAACCCCCAACACGCGGATTTGGAGACCGCTGCTCTACCGTTGGAGCTACTGGCCTAAA
>SECN01000693.1 GCA_004173515.1 Myxococcaceae bacterium
GCCCGTCCCCCCCGCCGTGCTGCCCGTCCCTGCTGCCTGGAGCCTTAGCATTCGCCGTGCCGACGCTCCTCTTGGGGTTATTCCCCTGGAACTTCAGCCACTTGAGCCTCCATGCCCTCCAGGACGAGGGGGACTGTGAGCCCAGAGCCGGAAAAAACTCCTGACCCTCCAGGGCCCCGGCCTAACGTGTGACAGCCTTGTTGACGGGATGATGGAGGAACCCGTGCGCCTTCCGGTCGTCGCCGCACTGCTCAGCCTGGTCGCCTGCTCCGAAACGACCGAGGGCCCCACGCCGAAGCTCGACGGCCTCATCAATCCGCTTCAGCGGCTCATCACCCCCGCGCGCGTCTGCAACGCTGGCGGCGACACCCGCGGATGGCGCCTGGAGATCGTGGGCACGGGCTTCAACCCCCTTCCCCGCGACGCGCTCACCGACACGCCCACCGTGGAGCTGCCGCAAGTCACCCTCAGCGGCCCGAGCGACTACACGCTCCCCGCCGACCACCTCTTCTTCGCGCGCGCCGAGCTGATGCGGATGGACCTGCCCACCCGCGACAGCACCCCGTCCAGCCAACTCGCGCCCGGCGCCTATACCGTCGCGGTGACCAACCCGCTGGGCGGAACCTCCTCGCTCGAGGACGGCCTGCGCGTCGTGCCCGCGCCCACGCTCGCGAGCGTCACCGCGCCCCAGGGCTTCTCCTACGGCGGCGGCAGCCCCCTCATCATCGAAGGCAGCGGCTTCCGCTCGGACGCGCTGCCCCTCATCACCCTGCACCGCGCGGGCGAAGAGACGCAGACGCTCTTCAGCATCACCGTCGTCTCCGACACGCGCATCGAAACCGAGGTGCCACCCGCGACGCCCGAAGGCACCTACGACCTCGTGCTCACCAACCCCGAGGGCTGCGCCGCCACCCGGCCCCAGGCGCTCACCGTCACCTATCCGAAGCTGGGCCTCCTCGCCCTGTCGCCCCGGAGCGGTCCCGCCAGCAACGACACAGCCATCACGCTGACCAACACCCGGTCCGGCGACGAGCGCCCGTTCTCCCCGGGCCTCCAGGACGTGTACCTGGTCGCGCCCGTGAAGGCGGACCCCACCCAGCGCGTGAACATCCCGCTGCGAGACGTGACGGTCCTGTCCGAATCCCAGCTCACCGCCACCGTGCCCACCTGCGCCGGGTTTGATCCGCTGCCCGTGACATCGCCCCAGTGCCCCGGTGGCATCGTTCCCGGCGGGCCCTACGCGCTCATCGTCGCGGACCCCAGCGGCGCGGTGGGACAGGTGCCCGGGTCCGCGGGCTTCACCGTCTCCGCCTCCCTCCTCGACGACGTCCCCACCCCATGAACGCCCTCGCCCTGCTCGCGTTCGCGGCGCTGGCCGCCGCGCCTTCCCCATCCCGCAAGGACAAGGAAGGCCCCCTGTTCCTCGCGCCGAAGGTGGGCTTCATCAAGACCACCACGTCGCTCGACGGCGACCTCTATCTGGCGGGTGAAGTGGGCTACCTCACGCCCCTGCTCCAGCGACGGCTCGCGGTGGTGCTGGAGGTGAACTACCACCGGCCCTCGACGACGGGGACGCTGCGCGGCCCCCAGTTGGACAACCTGGGCCAGCCCGTGGAGCGCCCCTACACGCTCGCCGAGCGCGAGGTCGCCATCCAACTGTCCGCCGTGTTCCGCTTCCCTCGGGGACTGGGGCCGCTCACGCCCTACGTGGGCGCGGGCCCGGGCCTGTACCTGCACCGCGCGACGGTGGAGGTGTTCGACAGCACCGCGGCGGAGAGCGGCGGCGGGTTCGGCTTCCAGGCGCTCGCGGGCGCGGAGCTGCCACTGGGGCCCGGGGGCGCGTTCGTGGAGGCGCACTACCACTTCGCCCCCGTGAGCTTCCTCACCACCGGCGACGTGAACACCGGCGGGGTGCTGGCGGCGGTGGGCTACCGCCTGCGGTTGTAGTCCGGCGCGGACGCGTCAGGCGCGGCCGACCGGCGGACGCAACAGGCGCAGCAGGTGCTGGGCCAGCAGGTCGCGCACGGCCTGGAGCAGCGAGCCCATCAGGTGGTGCAGCGCCTCCGCGGTGTCGCCGTGCGCTTCCCGCACGCGCTCGGAGCGGCCGTCGAAGATGCGCAGCCGGCCGGGCACCAGCGAGATGACCGGCAGCGACGGGTGACGCTTGCGCAGCAGGCCCAGGAACAGCGGGTGGTCCTCGTCCGGACGGCGCAGGTCCACCACCACCAGGGCCGGCTTGTTCTCCGCGATGGAGGCGAAGGCGTCGTCCGGCTCTCCCGTGGCGGTCACCTCCACGTCCGGCTCCGCGTCCAGGAAGCGCCTCAAGAGTGTGCGCGACGCCAGATGCGGGCTGACGACGAGGACCCGCATCAGGAGGTCCACGCCAGGAAGGACGCGTGGATCCACCCGGCGAACGGGGGACGGCGAGCGGCGACGGGTCGGTTCCTGGGCATGAGCATGGAGCAGGTAACGCGCCGGGGTCCTCCAAATCAACCCGACCCGCGCTCCGAAGGCACGCCGTGCCTCCAGGCGGTCAATCGTTCGCGCCCGTGGCTTCTTCCGGAGAATCTGACCACAGTGGCGCGGCGCCATCCCACCCGCTACTTCCCCTGTCGCGGATGTCCCCTCCCACGTCGG
>SECN01000694.1 GCA_004173515.1 Myxococcaceae bacterium
GCTTCGCCTCGTCGAAGTGGCGGCGGGGCTGGAGGTTGTCGCGGTGGATGGCCTCGATGGCCAGCTTCAGCACGCCGGCCTTCGAAGGGGGCACCGCCGCCCCGGCGCCGGTGCCCCCTTCGAAGGCCGGCGTGCTGAAGCTGGCCATCGAGGCCATCCACCGCGACAACCTCCAGCCCCGCCGCCACTTCGACGAGGCGAAGCTCCACGAGCTCACCGAGTCCATCAAGGCGCAGGGCATCCTCCAGCCCATCCTCGTGCGCAAGGACGGGGACGGTTACAAGATCATCGCCGGCGAGCGCCGCTGGCGGGCGTCGCAGGCCGCGGGCCTCAAGGAGATCCCCGCCATCGTGCGCGAGGTCACAGAGGCGCAGGCCTTCGAACTCGCGCTGGTGGAGAACCTCCAGCGCTCGGACCTGAACCCCATCGAAGAGGCGGATGGCTACAAGCGCCTGGTCGACGAGTTCAAGCTCACGCAGGAGCAGGTGGCCCAGAAGGTGGGCAAGGAGCGCTCCACCGTCGCGAACGCGCTGCGCCTGCTGGCGCTGCCCGCGGACGTGAAGGAGATGGTCGCCAACGGGTCGCTCAGCATGGGCCACGCTCGCGCACTGCTGGGCGTGCCTCGCCTGCCGGAGCTGCAGAACCTGGCGCGCCAGGTGACGGAGAAGAAGCTGTCCGTGCGCGACACGGAGCGGCTGGTGCAGCAGGGCCGGTCCGCGAAGTCGAAGGACGCCGGCAAGCCCGCGCCCAAGGTGAGCCCGCAGGTGAAGGCCCTGACCGAAGAGCTGCAACGTCGGTTGGGGACAAAGGTGCGCTTGTCGGAGAAAAGCCCAGGAAAAGGCACCCTTGAAGTGGACTTCTTCTCCTACGATGACCTGGACAGGCTGTTGAAGCTTCTGAGGAAGGAGTAGGGCGTGGCGCTCCTTGGCGGAAAGAAAGACGAAGCACCCAGCAAGCCCCTGTTCAAACGGGAGGAGGATCACGTGTCGACGCGTCCGGGTGAGGTTCACACGCTTCTGGGTAAGGGAAGCGAGTTCGAGGGGAAGCTCACCTTCGAGGGTCAGGTTCGAATCGACGGGAAGTTCAACGGGCAGATCATCACCAAGGACGTGCTCGTTATTGGTGACGGCGCCCGTGTGCAGGCGGAGATCACGGCCGGCACCGTCATCATCAACGGCACGGTGGAAGGCAACGTGCGCGCCGCGCAGCTCATCGAGCTCAAGCAGCCGGGCCGCATGAAGGGCAACCTGGAGACGCCTTCGTTCACCATGGACCGCGGCGCCATCCTGGAGGGCGCGGTGAAGATGGAGAACATCGGCAAGGGTGGCCCGCCGCCCATGGGCGAGAAGAAGTAGGTGTCCGTCTTCCCGTCCAGCGCGCGGAGGGTCGTCGGCTTCGTGACCCTCGCGCTCTTCGCGGGATGCCGGGGCTGCCAGGAGGACACGCCGTCCTCCGGGAGCCTCACGGAGGACGCCGGCCTGCGCTCCGGCGTGAAGGTGCCGCTGCCGCCGGGATGGTCCGCGCAGGTGGCCACCGATGGCAGCTTCCAGGCGGGCCCTCCCGGCCGCCCGGCGCTGCGCGTGGACCTGAAGCCGGGGCAGGGCGAACAGATGCCCTCCTCGGAGAAGCTGGCGGACACCGTCCGTGAGCAGATGAAGCACTTCACGCTGTCGCTGGACCAGGAAGAGGACACAGGCCGCGCCCCGCTGACGCCGGACGTCCTGCGCAGGACGGTTGGGGCCCGTGACGCCCGACCCCGGGTTGTGCGCGGACTCCTTCGCCTCGTTCGATGCGTTCCTTCCTTCAAGGAGCAGCCCATGGACGACTGGCGCAAGAACCTCATCGAAGACCCGACGGGCATCGGCGCGCTGCTGGGCAGCAGCAAGCGCGTGGCGGTCCTGGGCATCCGGCCGGACACCCACCCGACCAAGCCCGCGCACGCCATCCCCAAGTTCCTCAAGGAACACGGCTTCACGGTGCTGCCCGTCCCCACGCACCACGAGCAGGGGGGCACCATCCTGGGCGAGCCCGTGTCCATGTCCGTGAAGGATGTGCCCGGCGAGGTGGACGTGGTGGACGTGTTCCTGCGCCCGGAGGACATCAACGCGCACGTGGACGACCTGCTGGCGAAGAAGCCCCGGGCCGTGTGGTTCCAGAAGGGCATCCGCAACGACGCCGCGGCGGAGCGCCTGGCCAAGGCCGGCATCCAGGTGGTGCAGGACCACTGCATGATGGTGGAGTGGAAGACGCATCATCCGCACGGGTAGGGCGGGCCTTGCGCCCGGGCCCGGACACTCCGTTGGAGAATGCGGGCAAAAGCGACCGGGCAGGAACGTTCTGCGCCGCCCGCGTGTCCCCATTACGTGAAGCGGGTGATGTTTCTGGAGGCTGGGACTGGGTGGGGATGGACTTTGGGGCCGACCCGAGGTGCAATTCCGTCCACGCTCCAGCATCACGTGTCCCCGGGACTTCCCGAAAGCCTTCCGACTTCCTAACCTTAGCTTCCCGATCTGCGTCGGGCGCCCGTCGCGGCCCGTATCAGGTCCTCACGCTGTGCCCCTCGTAAGGAGTCCGCGCATGACGCTCACCGAGATGCTTCCCCTCCCCCTGGCCGTCGTGGAGATTGGCGCCCTGGGTGAGCAGCTTGCAGCAGCGGGAGGCCTGGTCATCACCGCGGCGGCGGCACTCTGGGCCGCGTGGACCCGTCCGGCGCAGCCGGCCCCGGTGCCCGTGCCGGTGCGTCGCAACCCGCCTCGCCGCCGTTAGTCGTCGCACCGTCGCACCGCCGTACCCGGGAGCGCTTCCTCCCGGTGCCTGACTTCGGGTCCGCACCCGGCGCCTTCCACAGCGCGCCGGGCGGCCCTGCCGAGCGACGGTTCTCCGCTCAGCGCTTCATCGCCAGCGACAGCGCGAAGTCTCCGTCCGCGTCCGTCCACCACGCGGCCAGGTCCAGACCCGCGTCGCGCAGCTCCGACTGCACCTGCTCGCGACAGAACTTGCAGCTCACCTCCGTGCGCAGACATTCGCCCGCCGCGAAGTCCACGCGCTGCTCCAGGTCGCCAATCCACACGGACTGGGCCTTGCGGGAGATGAGGCGCATTTCGATCCACGCGTTGTGCTCGTCGAACGGGGCCAGGTGTTCGAAGGCCTCCGGGTCGAAGTCCGCGTTCAGCTCGCGGTTGAGCACGCGCAGCACGTTGCGGTTGAAGTCCGCCGTCACGCCCGCGCTGTCGTTGTAGGCGGCGAAGAGCCGCTCGCGGTCCTTGATGAGGTCCGTGCCCAGCAGCAGGCCGTCCCCCGGACGCAGCCCGGAGGACAGCTCGCGCAGGAACAGCGCGCGCTGCGCCGGCTTCAGGTTGCCGATGGTGCCGCCCAGGAAGGCGATGAGCCGCCGGCCTCCGCCCGGGATGCGCCCCAGGTGCTGCTCGAAGTCCCCCACCACCGCGTGCACCGCGATGCCCGGGTACTCGCGCGCCAGGCCGTCCGCCGCCTTGCGCAGGAACGCCTCGCTCACGTCGAAGGGCACGAAGCGCTTGAGCTGCCCGGCCGCGTCCATGGCGTCCAGGATGAGCCGCGTCTTCTCGCTGGTGCCGCTGCCCAGCTCCACCAGCGTGTCCGCGCCGCTCAGCCGGGCGATGTCGTCCGCGTGCGCGTGCAGGATTTCCCGCTCGCGGCGCGTCGGGTAGTACTCCGGCAGGCGGGTGATGTCGTCGAAGAGCTGGCTGCCGCGCTCGTCGTAGAGCCACTTGGGGCTCAGCTCCTTGGGCGCGTGGCACAGGCCCTGGAGCGCCTCCTGCCGGAGCGCTCGCTGCGCGTCCCCCGGCTGCACGTACACGTCCACGCGGACGCCCGGTGCTTCGTGGGTGCCCGGAACCTGCGCCTCGCCCTGATCCGTCCTCATCCTCATGCGTCCCTCACCTCACGTCCCGTGCACAGCGAAAGCCGGCGAAGATCTGCCGGCGGATGGGGAAGTCCCAGTTGCGGAAGCTGTTGCGCACCGCCACCGGCG
>SECN01000198.1 GCA_004173515.1 Myxococcaceae bacterium
GATGCCGTCCTTGTCGGTGGTCCACACGGAGCCGTCGTGGCGCAGGAAGGACGCGCCCGCGCTCTCCTCGCCACCGAAGCCCAGCGAACCGTCCAGCAGGCCGTCCACGAACCACTTGAAGCCCACCGGCACCTCCACCACGCGGCGGCCCAGGTCCCTGGCCACGCGGTCGATGAGGCTGCTGCTCACCAGCGTCTTGCCCACCGCCGCGTCCTTCTTCCAGAGCGGGCGGTGGCTGAACAGGTACCCGATGCAGACGGCCAGGTAGTGGTTGGGGTTCATCAGCCCCTGGCTGCGGGTGACGATGCCGTGGCGGTCGGAGTCCGTGTCGTTGCCGAAGGCGAGCGCGTACTTGTCCTTGAGCGCCACCAGGTTCGCCATCGCGTACGGCGACGAGCAGTCCATGCGGATCTTCCCGTCGTGGTCCGCGGGCATGAAGCCGAAGGTGGGGTCCACCTTGCGGTTCACCACCGTGAGCTTCAGCTTGTAGCGCTCCGCGATGGGGTCCCAGTAGTCCAGGTTGGAGCCGCCCAGCGGATCCGCGCCCAGCTTCAGGCCGGCCCGGTGGATGACGTCCATGTCCACCACGTTCGCCAGGTCCGCGACATACGGCGTGATGAAGTCGTGCGGCTTCACCGTGTCGCTGCCGCGCGCCTTCTCGTAGGTGACGCGGCGGACGTCCTTGTTGCCGGCGGCCATCAATTCGTTGGCGCGGCGCTCCACCAGCGACGTGACGTTCGTGTCGGCGGGGCCGCCGTTGGGCGGGTTGTACTTGATGCCGCCGTCCTCCGGCGGGTTGTGGGACGGGGTGATGACGATGCCGTCCGCGAGCCCGCTCGTGCGGCCCCGGTTGTACGTGAGGATGGCGTGGGAGATGACCGGCGTGGGCGTGGCGCCTTCGGTGTAGCGCACCTCGACGCCGTGGGCGGCCAGCACCTCCAGCGTGGTGCGCTGGGCGGGCTCGGAGAGGGCATGCGTGTCCATGCCCAGGAACAGCGGGCCGTCGTAGCCCTGCTGCTTGCGGTACTCGCACAGGGCCTGCGCCACCGCGAGGATGTGCGGCTCGTTGAAGCTGCGGCGCGCGGCGCTTCCCCGGTGACCGGAGGTGCCGAAGGCGACGCGTTGTTCGGGGATGGAAGCGTCCGGCACGTCGGAGGCGTACTGCCTGCGCAGCTTCTCGGGGTTGATCAGCAGGTCGCGCGAAAGGGGCTTGCCAGCGGAAGGATGGGCCATGACGGGAGCACACTAACCGTGCGCGCCCCGGGATGGGGAGGTGAAGTCACGCGCCCTGTCCATCCCCGCACCCGCCGTGACGCGCTCCGTCCAGGAGTGGGCGGGAGCGCGTATCCGCCGGGCGGTGCCAGCTGTCCGGAAGCCGTCAGCGCGCCACGGCGACGGAGGACGCGGGCGCGGTGGGCGGCATGGCCTCCGGCGCGGGCGGCTCGTCCTCCACGGGCTGGGCCGCGTGTTCGGGCAGGAACGTCAGCAGCACCAGCGCGGGGATGGCCGCCGCCGCGGTGAAGGCGAAGAACGTGGGCCAGCCCATCCACGTGGCCAGGTAGCCGGACACGGAGCCGATGAGCCGGTTGGCGATGGTGCCCAGCGCGGACAGCAGCGCGTACTGCGTGGCGCTGAAGCTCTTGTGGCACAGCGACATCACGAAGGCCGCGAACGCCGTCACGCCCAGGCCCGTGCACACGTTGTCCACGGCGATGGCGCCCGCGAGCATCAGGTCGTTCTTGCCCACCAGCGCCAGCGCCAGGAAGGCCAGGTTGGTGAGGCCCTGCGCGGCGCCGAAGATGAACAGCGCGCGGCGCATGCTGAGCTTCACCATCAGCACGCCGCCCAGCAGGCCGCCGCCGTCACCATGCTGGCGGCGATGGCGTCCCCCAGTTTGTAGAGCACCAGGAACGCGAGCACGCCCAGCGCGTACTTGCGCCGGAAGTAGTCGCCGAAGGGCTTCACCACCGCGTCCAGCAGGTTGCGCGGAGGCCGCACGCTCTGGGGCTCCGGCGCCAGCAGCGTGGCCACCACGCCCACGCCCATGAGCAGGCCCATCACGAAGTACGTCCTGGACCAGCCGAGCTGATCCGACAGGATGAACGCGAGCCCGCCCGCGACGAGCATCCCCAGCCGGTAGCCGGTGACGTACATGGAGTTGCCCAGCCCGCGCTCCTCCAGGGTGAGGATGTCCGTGCGCCACGCGTCCGCGACGATGTCCTGGCTGGCGGACAGGAACGTCACCACCACCGCCATGCACGCCATCGCGATGGGGGCGTCCTTCGGGTTGACGAGCCCCATGGCGGCGATGGCGCCCATGAGCAGCACCTGCGTCAGCAGCATCCAGCCGCGCCGCCGTCCCAGGAAGGGCAGGGTGTAGCGGTCCATCAACGGCGCCCACAGCACCTTGAAGGTGTAGGGCAGCGCCACCAAGCTGAAGATGCCGATGGTCTTGAGGTTCACCCCCTCGTTCTTCATCCACGCGGACAGCGTGACGCCGGTCAGCCACAGGGGGAGGCCGGACGCGAAGCCGACGGCCATCAGGAGCCAGATGCGCCGGCTCTTCAAGACGGAGAGAAGCGAGGAATTGGGCATGGAGGGCGCGGGGGAAACAGCCTCCAGCATAGAGAATCCGCCCCGCGCGTCACCTACCAACGGCCAGGGAATGTCCGCCCGGCTGCTGTCCGGGCACCAGCCCGGGCGGCCTTCGCTACGGCCCCAGCGCGGACACGTCCGGGCAGGAGGCCGCATTTCCCTCCGTGGGGTTGATGAAGTCCCAGTTGCGCTGGAGGAAGGTGATCCGCGTCTGGGCATCCCAGCACTCGGTGTACTTCAGGCCCTTCGCGTCGCCTTCCAGGATGGTCAGCACCAGCCTGCCCCGTCCCTCCGGCGTCCAGCGCGACACGATGTCCAGCGTCTCCAGGAGCCCGCCGGGCACCAGGTCCTGCCCCGGCAGCCGGAACGTCATCTCTCCCAGTCCCTCCGGCACCTGGCGCGACGCATAGCGCGTCAGGGGCAGCGTGGCCCCCGCGCCGGTGAAGAGCAGCTCCACGCTCGTGGGCAGCGCCTTCGTCTGGTAGCGGATGTCCAACCGGTCCAACCCGTCCGCCTCGCGCGTGTCGAAGCCGTTCGCGCGGGCCTCCTTCAAGTCCAGCGCGAGCGTGCCGGTGCCCTTGCGGATGCCGCCGTCCGCCTTGAAGGTGCCGGGCAGGTAGGTCCACCACGCGGCCTCGTCCGTGCCTCGGGGACGGAACTGGAGGCGGTAGGCGAAGTCGGCGCCCTGACGCTCCATCACGAGGCGCAGCTCGTGCCCGGGATGGTCGTCGGCGGGGAAGGGGCCCCAGATGCGGCGGTCGGTCTCTCGCGTGGTGGGGGGCACCGCGCGGAACAGCTCCAGCAGGGTCAGCAGGGCGTCCACGCTGGCGTTGAACTGCGTGCCCACCTGGTAGGACTGGACCGCCAGCTCCGACGTCGCGCCCAGCACCTGGAGGCCGAGCCGGTCCTCGCGGGCTCCGAGTCCCTGTCCGGCGCGTCTGGCGGAGTCCGGCAGCATCGCGGCCAGGTCCTCGCGTTGGGGCAGGGCGTTCTGGAACTCCAGATCGTCGTTGGAGAAGTCGCCGCCGCACGCGACCGCGAGGAGGCAGAGCAGGGCCGGGATCAGGTTTCGCATCGCGTGCGCTCTCATGGCTCGTACGTGAGGAGCGCCGCCAGTTCCCAGTAGCCCAGGGACCGCTGCGCATCGACGGTGTATTGGAGGTACTGCGCCCGGCCGCGCGCGGTGAGCTGGAGTCGGCGCGTGAGCTGGAGGCGCGCTCCGGCCACCAGGCCCGGTGACACCATGGCGAAGCGCTGATCCGGGAACGCCGCGTCCTCGAACTGGCGGCCCAGGATGAGGTACGCCAGCCGCGCGCCCACGAAAGGGGAGACGCGGCCCAGGGGCCACTCGGTGGTGAGGCTCGTTCCCAGGTTCACCACCGAGTACCGATACGACGGCCCCGCGAGCGTGGGCAGCGCCAGCACCCCGCGCGCGCCGCCCACGGACGCGTCGAAACCCCAGACCCAGTCGCGGCGGAAGTAGTCATGCAGCTCGGCCTCCGCGCCGAACAGCGGCACGGAGAGGAAGAGCGACTGGCGCGTGGCCGCGTCGAAGAAGGACTGGTAGCCGCCCGTGAGGCCGAAGGCCCACCACGAGTCCCGGCCCCGGCCCGCGCCCTTCACGGGATCGTCGGAGAAGGGTGCGTCCCTGAGGCGTGGCTCCTCCAGCACGGTGGTCCGTCCACGAGCAATCTCCACGTCGCCAATGCGCAGCCGGTCGCTGAGCCGGCGCTTCACGCGGTAGGTGCCAGGGGCCAGGGCCACGCGGCGCTCCGTGTCCGCGCTCTTGTCCAGCTCCGCGACCACGAGGCCGCCCGGATCCACGAAGTAGTACGAACCCGCGGGCGCGCCGCCGGGCACGACGAGCCCCTCGGCGCTCGCGCGCAGGTCGGTGAGCACCAGGTCCCCGTTGCCCGCCAGGTCGTAGCTGAACGTGGGGTGCTGCGGGCCCGCGCTGCTGTCGGCGGTGTCCGCGACGGTGCGCGCGTAGGCGTGCGAATACGCCTCGAAGAGCGTCACACGTCCGTCGCCGCTGCGGTCCGCGTCGCCGAGCAGGCCGCTCGTCAGGTGGTGGGAGAAGTAGCTGCCGCCCAGCGTGTCCGACTCCTGCGAGTCCTCGTCCGCCGCGCTGGAGGTGAGGATGACGACGCCCCGGGCGTCGCGCGCGGCGCCGGACTCCACGTCGAAGGCCGGGGCCTTGCGAGCCCCCTTGGTCCGCGTGAGCGCGCCGGAGCGGCACGAATCCAGGATGGCGATGCGGATGTCCACAGGCGCATCCGCCAGCCGGCGCTTGAGCGCGTCGAAGGCGAGCCGTGAGTCACCCAGGCGCAAGGCTCCATCCTTCGCATGGCCCGAGTAGTAGACGAACAGCGCGGTGCGCTCCCCGCGAGCCTGGGCCGCGCGAGCCCGCTGCTCCAGCTCCGACAGGGCGGTGAGGAAGTCCTTCGCGTCGTCGTCGAGGAGGAGCTTCGCGTCGGCCGGAGCCACGCCACCCAGGCGGGTGAGCAGGTCGTGCATCTTGCGCGCATCGTCGCGCGCGTAGCTCAGGGGCCGGGTGTCACTGCCGCCCGTGTCGTTGCCCGCGATGAGCGCGAAGCGGCGCAGCGTGTCCGCGTGCGCGGCGGTGGACAGCAGCGCGAACGCTAGCGCGAGTCCTCCAGCCCATGCTCGGGCCGGGGCGATGATGGGGCGCATCCGCGCCAGGACGCGAAGCCCTGTGCCGAAGACGTACCCCTGCGCTGGGCTGCGAAGGCTCGCGAAGGTGGCTCTCGCACGGGCCCGCGCATGACGCCTCGCGATGACGGCGCGCATCCGCGACAGGACGCGAAGCCCGGGGCGCAGTGCTCGCGCCAGCAAGCCTTCCTTCGCGGGCAGGTTGCTCATGGCTTCAGCAGGATCCACCGGGTCTGCTCGCCCGCGACATCCAGCGGCGCCATGCGCGTGACATCCCGCCCCGCCGCCGCGAAGGACTTCCGCGCCGCGTCGCTCAAGACGTCCATCGAAACGGGCGCATCCGTCAGCACCAGCACCACGCGCTCCGCACCCGCACCGGTGAACTCCACGCTCTCCGGCAGCCAGTGCTGTCCCGCGCCCGGCTCCACCGCGAGGCTGTCCCCCGACTCCGGATACAGCGGCGTCACCTCGCCCTGCGCATCCACCGACAGTGCCGCCACGTAGCGGTGCGACTCCGGCGTGTAGCCCAGCCGCACGCGCTCACCGGGTCGCAGGGCCTCCGGCGCGTCCACGCTCGCCACCCGCTGCCGATCCGCACCGCCACCGATGCGAAGCTCCGCGCCCGCGCCGCCCTTGACCCGGTTGCCCGCCACGGGCCGCGTCACGCCACCGGTCTCCAGCAGCGGACGCGCCAGCACCAGCACGAACACCGACGCCGCCACGAGCATCAGCGGCCTGGCCCACGCGGCGCGTGCCACGGGCTCCGCCGCAGCCTTGCCCTGACGGGCCAGGGCCCGCTCCACGCCCGCCTCGAAGCGCTCGAAGGGGACCTCCGCCTCGAACGCGGTCTGCTGATCCGCCAGCGACCGCAGCACGGCGCCACAGGCATCGCATGCGTCGGCGTGCTCACGGGCGCGCAGGGCCTCCGGGGCGGGCAGGTCGCCGACGTGCAGGCGGCGCAATGTCCAGTTCGACTCGTGCGCGCTCATCGGACGTTCAACTCCTCTCCACCCAACCGTGCGAACTGTTCCAGCCGCTTGCGCACCGTGGGCACCGAGCGCCCCAGCACCGCGGCCACCTCTTCCAGCGTCATCCCGTCCACGTGGTAGTGGATGGCCGCCGCCTGCGTCTCCGCGTCCACCCGGGCCAGCAGCTTGCGCACCAGGTCGCGCGTCTCCATCGCCTCCGTGCCGCCGTGGCCTTCCGAACGGGCCGCTTCGTCCCGGGCGAACCACCGCCGCCACGCCGCCCCTTCCGACCGGAGCTGGTTGAGGCAGTGGTGCGTGGCGATCTTCATCAACCACGTGAGCGGGGACGCCTCCGCGCGGAACGAATCTCCGTGCACCAGCGCACGGGCGAAGACGTCCTGCATCGCGTCCTCGGCCCGGCTCGCGTCCTTCAGCAGGTAGCGGCAGCGCTCCCTCACGCTGCCGCCGTACTTCACATACAGAGCGCGCAGGACGGCCCGCCGGTCCTCGGAAGGACGGGGAGGCACCACCTTCAAGGCCAGCGGGGTCGGTCCGGTCACGCGCGGGGACAGCCTACCGCGAGGAGCCTCACAGCGACGAGTACACCGCCGCGCTGAACCCGCCGCAGGCCGCTTCCACCTCGCCGTACCCCAGGCGCGGGTCCAGGCTGACGCGGAAGTAGGTGCTCAGGAAGTTCGTGTCCCAGCACTCGCTCAGCGTGGCCTCGCCCACCAGGTCGCCGCCCGTCACCTTGATGTCCGAGCGGCCCGCGCCCATGGCCGTCCAGCGGCTCTTGATGCTCAGCTTCTCCAGCTTCGCGCGCAGCGGGTCCCCGTTGTCGATGTCCTTGGCCGTCGCGAAGTCGAACTCGCCGCCCGCCGTCGCGGACGCCTTGTAGTGGTAGTTCCCGTCCACGCGCTGCTGCGGGTTCTGCTCGTCGCGCACCTGGTGGAAGTCCGCGTCCACCGTGGCCTCCGCCGTGGCGCTCGGGCGCGCGTAGCGGATCTCCACCGTGCCCACGTTCTCATCGCCGTCCGGCAGGCTGTGCGACGCGTCCCAGTCGATGAACAGCTCGCCGGAGCCGAAGCCCTTCAGGCGCTCGCCGTTCGCGTCCACCGCCACCGTCTGCGTGCCGGACAGCACCGCCTTGAAGGCGCTGTCCGTGTCCGCCTTCGCCTTGCCCTCCAGCACCCAGGAGAACGACGCGTCCCCCGACTTCGTCACCGTCAGCCGCCACGTCGTGGGGCTCAGGGCGTCCGTGCCCGGACCCCACACCGCCTTGTTCTCCTCCAGCGTCGTCGGCGGATACCTGGCGATCTGCTCGATGAGGTTGAGCACCCACAACGTCCCGCCGTTGATGGACACCGTCGCGTCCACCGTCGCCTGGTAGTACTCGGCCTTCTGGCCCTGGCCGTACATCGCGGAGGGGCCGCTCGCCGTCAGGCCCTGGCCATTCTGCTTGGGCGCCTTCACCTGCATCATCTCCTTGGAGGGCAGGCCTTCGCGGAACGTGTCCTCGGTGGAGGCGGCGTCGTCACCGCAACCGGTGGCGATCATCAGGGAGGCACACAGCAGGCTCTTGCGCAGCATGGTGGGGTGTCCTTTCAGGGCCCGTCGTGCGGGCCGTGCGGCAGGGAATTCGCTCCTATGGACACAGGCCGTGCGAAAAACAGAAAGAGGGCTCGCTTGAAGTGAAAAGTTCCAATGAAACCAGCCGGTTGGAACCTGCTCGCCTGCCCTCCGGCCACCCACGCCCGCCTGCCTGACGGTGGAAATGGGCCATCCCTAGATTTCGCTCATGGAAAAACGACACCCGAACCATCCCGGGGATATGGGTACGGACGCTTCGCTGGCTGAAAGTGCGCGAGCACCGGACGAAATCAACGCCCGCGCCAGAGCCGTCGGCCTGCTCCATGAGGCCGGGGTGCCTTTCGTGGTGGGCGGGGCCTATGCCTACGCGACCTATACGGGCATCTACCGGGACACCAAGGACCTGGACCTGTTCCCACGCAAGTCGGATGCCGTCCGCGCGCTGGAGGTCCTGGAGAAGGACGGCTGGCGCACCGAGCACCACGACGAGGTGTGGATCTACAAGGCGTACAAGGGCGACTACTTCGTCGACTTCATCTTCTCCTCCGGCAACGGCGTGGCGACGGTGGACGACGAGTGGTTCACGAACGCCAAGAAGGCCAACATCTTCGGCTACGAGTGTCTCATCGCGCCCGCCGAGGAGATGATCTGGTCCAAGGCCTTCGTCACCGAGCGCGAACGCTACGACGGCGCGGACATCAACCACCTCATCCTCAAGGCGGGGCGGGAGATGGACTGGGACCGCATCCTGCGGCGCTTTGATCGCTACTGGGAGGTGCTGCTCAGCCACCTGATGATGTTCCGCTTCGCCTATCCCAGCGAGCGCGACATCGTGCCCAACTACGTCATGACGGAGCTGATGAGCCGCACGCTCCAGACCGTGCGCGACGGAAGCTGGGATGAGCGTCTGTGTCGCGGCAACCTGGTGTCCAAGGTGAACTACCACGTGGACATCCACCACTGGGGCTTTGGGGACGGCAGGGCCTGGGACGAACAAGAACGACCCGAGGGGGACGTGCGTGGCGCGAGATCCGAGCTCGAAAATACGGCTGGCAGCGGTCGGTGACCTCCACTGTCGGGACGACCAGCACGGTCGCTTCCGGCAGCTCGTCAAGCAGGTGAATGGTTCAGCGGACCTGCTGCTGCTGTGCGGCGACCTGACGGATCGCGGCATGCTGGAAGAGGGGAAGGTGCTGGCCGAGGAGCTGTCGGCCCTGCGCGTTCCCTGCGCCGCGGTGCTGGGCAACCACGACTACGAGCACGGGCAGGTGAAGGACATCTGCACGGAGCTGTCGAAGGTGGGCGTGCACATCCTCGACGGGGACCACTTCATCTTCGAGAAGGTCCTGGGTGTGGCCGGAGTGAAGGGCTTCGGCGGGGGCTTTGGCAACGCGACGTTGCAGGCCTTCGGCGAGGGCCAGACGAAGTCCTTCGTGCAGGAGGCCGTCACCGAGTCGCTCAAACTGGAGGCGGCGCTCAGCCACCTGGACACGCCCAAGAAGGTCGTGATCATGCACTACGCCCCCATCCCGGAGACGCTGGAGGGGGAGAACATCGAGATCCGCCCCTTCCTCGGGACGAGCCGCCTGTCGATGCCCATCGACCACTACGGCGCGGCCTATGTCTTCCACGGGCACGCGCACCACGGCGCGCGCGAGGGCAAGACGAAGAGCGGCATTCCGGTGTTCAACGTGGCCATGCCGCTGCTCACGAAGTTCACGCCCGAGCAGCGCTTCGCCTTGATGGAGGTGTAGCGCTTCAGGGCGAAGGTGCTCCGCCGTCCGGACCTCCGGGCGGCGGATCCTTCAGGTCCGAGGCGCTCGTGGGCCAGTCCGCCACGGCGCCCGCGGAGACCTCCACCAGGTCCGCTCCGGAGCCGCGCGCATAGAGCCGCCCGTCCTGCTCCGGCACGTCATGTCCCAGCCACAACCGCGCCAGCTCGCGTCCGTCCGCGTCGCGCAGCACCACGGACCGGGACGCCTCACCGATGCCGTAGCGCTCCCAGCGCTTCACGTTCGACTCACCGAACGCGGCGGCCTTCAACGACTCCAGGGAGCCCAGCAGCTTCACCACGCGGAAGTGCCGCGCGAGTCCGCCGTCGGGACCTTCGATGCGCCACGCGTCGGTGCCACCATCCAGGGGCGACCCACGCGCCACCACCACGGGGGCGGCCTTGCCTCCGGGATGGAACTCCAACCGACGCACGGCCTCGCGTGAGAACGCGAGCACGCGGCGATCCTTCAGCTCGGGCACGCCCACGTCCAGCATCGTCAGGGCCCGCGCGTCCACCTCCGCCAGCGTGGAGCGCACGCCCTGCTCCCGCAGGGCATGGACCACGGGAGCACCGTCGCGCGTCACCTGCGACAGCCGAACGCGGATGGGGTCGCCGGAGGCAGGCACGAAGCGCGCGTCCACGATGGGCGCGTCCAGCCCCAGGGCCTTGCGAGCAGCGGGCGTGTCCTCCGGGAACGCCAGGGCCTGCTGTCCCGCGAACGCGGTGAGCAGGTCCGTCACGCGGCTGGCGTTCGCGCGCGTCGGCTCCGGCTTCACCATCCGCCACGTCTTGCCGTCGGCGTCGCGCGTCAGCAGGTACGCATGGTCCTTCGCGGTCACCTCGATGGACTGGAGCGACGCGGCGTCCAGCGGCCCCAGGAACTCCTTGGCGCGCAGCTCGAAGGGCCCCTTGTCGAGCGACCACCGCACGACACCCTCCGCCGCGTAGACGGTCGCGTCCCCGTCGCGGCGCACGTACACGGAGCCGTCGAAGGGGTTCTCCTCGCCCCCCGACAGCGTCACGGTGCGCTGGCGGGATGGATCCTCCGCGCCTTCGCCGTTCGCGTCCGGGACATAGGCGCGCGCTGTCACCGTGAAAGTCGGGGAGGTGAGGCCGAACTTCTTCAGGTCCGCATCCGACGGCGCCGCGTTCACCGTGGCCTTGAACTTCGCGGTGGTGAGCTGCTGCACCATCGCGTCGACCGCGTACGGATCCGCCTTCGCCTCCACGGGCGAGGTGATCCGCCAGCCCTCGGGCGTGCGCTCCAGCTCCGTGGTGGTACCGCGAGCCTTCACCGTCAGGCGGGTGAAGACGGGGGCCGCCTGGGTCGGGGCTCCGCGCGCAGGCTCCGCCGTCTCCGTCGCGAAGAGCTTGGGAGGCGCTGGCGGCTTCTCTTCACGCGAACACGCCCACGGCCCCAGCGCCGCGAGCCCGAGCACCACGAACGCCGAAGTCCTCACCGGTTCCTCCGCGACAGCCAGACGGCCAGCCCCACGCCCAGGAGCGACAGCGGGAGCAGGTCGGTGGAGACGAAGCGCAGCGTCTGCATCTGGCCTGCGCTCAGCTCCAGGGTAGACGTCTCCCGGTCCGGAGGGCGCAGGGTGATCTTCTCCACCTGGTGCGAGGCCCAGCCCAGGGCATTCATGGTCAGGTTGCGGTTGGCCTCATGGCCCCAGTTCGGATCCAACAGCAGCTCCGAATCCCCCATGACCACCAGCCGTGCCTCATCGAAGCGTTTGTGTTCCGCGCCGCGCGTGTCCCGGGACGCTGCGGCCACGAGCGTGAGCTGCCCCATCTTCTCGCCGTCGGACGGGGTGGTGTCCTCCTGGGGCCGCGTCTCCACCCACGCATAGGGCGAGGTGAGCAGCACGGGCTCCACCGTGACGCCGGGAAGGAAGCCCTCGCGCAGCAGCGTGAGGCTGCGCACGGTGGGAAGCTGCACGTTGAGGGCGCGCTCCTGGAGCGGACGGGTGATGACGTGCTTGCCGAAGAAGTTCGACACCAGGACGAATGGGTTGCCCGCGTTGAACTGCGAGTCCGCCGCCACGCCCTCATCCACCTGTACGCCGTAGTCCGCGAGGAACAGGCCCAGCCCGTCCACCGCGCCCACGTCGGTGAAGTACAAGAGCCGTCCGCCCTCGCCCAGATAGGTGCGCAGGGCGGCCACTTCCGGCGCCGTGGAGTCCTCCTTGGCGCCCGCGATGATCAACAGCCCCGCGTCGCGAGGCACCTCCTGCTTGCCCAGCAGGTTGAGGAGTTCAGGGCGGTAGCCCTCCCGGAGCAGTTGCCGGCGGAACTCCGACAGCCCGTCGCCGGGACCCTGCGGACCCTGCGGTGTCTCCAGGGGCCACTCGCCATGCCCTTCGAGGAAGTACACCTTCTGCGCGCCCGCCGCGCCCAACTGGAGCAGGGCGTTGGTCAGCTCCTGCTCGGCGGGAATCGGCAGCGTGGTGTGGGGCGCGTTCTCGCCCTCGCCGCGCGACACGACCACCAGCGTCTGCCCGTCCTTGAGCTGGTACTTCGCGGCCAGGGAGGGCTCCCGACGCGGATCCACGAACGCGGCGTCGAACGCCTGGGGCGCCGCTTCGTGGTAGCGCCGGAACAGCTCCTCCAGGTCGCCATAGGACGGGTGCGTGGGCGGAATGAGCGCCAGGACATGCACCCGCTCCTTGAGGCCCGCGAGCGTTTCGAGCGTCTGCGGCGCGAGCGAGAAGATGCGCTCCCGCGTCAGGTCCCAGCGCCGGTTCTTCTGGAACGCGAGGACGTTGAGCACCACCAGCGTGCCCAGCACGGCCAGCGTGGTGAGCACGGTGGACGCGAGGAACCGCCCCGTGCGGCGGGAGCCCGCGCGCGACAGCTCCTGACGGTGCGTGGCGACATAGGCCGCGATCATCGCCGTGCCCAGCAGCGCCTTGCCCAGGGCAAGCCCCACGCTGCCGGAGGAGAGGAAGAGGGTGAAGGGACTGGACAGCAGCAGCAGCAGGCCAAAGGCCCCCAGCACCCGGGTGACGTGGTTCGCTCTCATGGTCACGCGTAGCGCTGCGCTTCCACCGCGCGGTGGGTGAGCAGCAGCGAGAACAGGATGACGGACGCGAAGAACACCAGCGCCTGCACTTCCAGGACGCCCTGGATCATGCCCTGCAACTGGGTGTCGAAGGACAGGTAGTTCAGGAACGAGCGCAGGGGCTCCGCCGTGGACTGGGCCACGCCGCGCAGCAACATCCACGGCAGCAGCACGGTGAAGGTGAGGAAGGCCGCCAGCATCTGGCTCTCCGTCAGCGCGGAGATGAACAGGCCCACCGCCATGCAGGTGGCGCCCCATACGAGCACCGCCCCATAGCCCAGCAGCACCGTGGGCCACTCCAGCGCGGATCCGGACGGGCCCGAGCCCACCACCGACAGCAGCACCGGGAACACCAGCGTCAGCCCCAGCGTGACGAAGATGAGGCCCAGGCCGCCCAGGTACTTGCCCAGCACGATGTCCACCGGCCGCACCGGCGTCGTCAGCAGCAGCGCGAACGTCTTCTGCCGCTTCTCCTCCGCGAACAGCCGCATGGACAGGAAGGGCGCGACGAAGAGCGTGAGGATCAGCACCACGCCCCACAGTTGCACCACCACGCCGTCAGTGAGGTTGCGGTAGACGACCGAGTCCGGAGGCAGCCGGCTCCAGCCATGCTCACGGACCAGCGACTGCACCTGCTGGAACTGCTCCAGCAGGCTGACGAAGAAGAACGACGAGAGCGCCGCCATCGCGGTGAACACGGCGTAGGCCCACGGGGTGGTGAAGGCGACGGCCAGCTCC
>SECN01000199.1 GCA_004173515.1 Myxococcaceae bacterium
GTGAACCAGTCCGACCTGGCCTTCGGCGCGGTGGAGGGGAAGATCCGCTTCGGTCTGGGCGCCATCAAGGGCGTGGGCGAGGGCGCCATCGAGTCCATCCTGGAGGCGCGCAAGGAAGGGCCCTTCAAGAGCCTCTTCGACTTCTGCGAGCGCGTGGACGGCCGCCGCGTCAACCGCAAGGTGCTGGAAGCGCTGGTGAAGGCGGGCGCCTTCGACTTCGAGAAGCGCCCCCGCGCGCAGCTGTTCGAAACCATCGAGCGCGCGATGAACCGCGGCTCCTCCAGCCAGAAGGACAAGGCCGCGGGCCAGAGCTCGCTGTTCGGAATGCTCGCCGGCCCCGCCGCCGCGGGCACCGGCATGAAGGACGACTACGCGTCGGTGGACGAGTGGCCGGAGAAGGAGCGGCTGGCGTACGAGAAGGAGTCCATCGGCTTCTACGTGTCCGGCCACCCGCTGTACCAGTACGAGAAGGAGCTGAAGCGCTACGCGCGGCCCATCACCGCCGTGCAGCGCGCGCGCCGCGACGAGAAGCTCACCGTGGCGGGCATCATCACCGTGCTGCGCGAGCGCCCCACCAAGACGGGCAAGCGCATGGCGTGGGTGACCATCGAAGACCTGTCCGGCTCCACGGAGCTGGTGTGCTTCCCGGGCAAGGACGGCACGCGCAACGTGATGGGCAAGGACGGCAAGTGGTCCAAGCAGGGCCCCAAGCCGGGCTACGAGCAGTGGGAGCACCTGCTCAAGTCGGACGACCCCATCCTGGTGACGGGCACCGTGCAGATTTCCCAGCGCGACGAGAACACGCCCACCGCGGAGCTCATCGTCGACGACATCCAGAGCCTCAAGTCCGTGCGCGAGAAGCGCACCAAGCGGCTGGAACTGCGCCTGCCCGCGGACGTCGTCACCGAGGAGCGGCTGGCGAAGCTCAACGAGCTGGCGAAGAAGTACGCCGGCGCCACGCCGGTGGCCGTGAGCGTGCTGTTCCCCGGTGAGGCCGAAGCGCACATCGCCGGCACGACGCTCAAGGTGCAGGTGAATGACGACTTGCTGCTCGCGGTGGACAAGCTCTTCGGGCAGAAGGTCGTGGAGTTCGGCTGATTTGAAAGAAGGAGCGACTCCATGGCGGATGGCGTGTTCAGGGACGGGCTGCTCAACGGCAAGACGGCCTTCATCTCCGGTGGCAGCAGTGGCATCAACCTCGGCATTGCCACCGCGTTCGTGAAGGCGGGCGCGAAGGTGGCCATCAACGGCCGCAACGTGGAGAAGCTGGAGGGCGCGGTGAAGGGCCTCCAGGCCCACGGCACCGCCATGGGCGTCGCCGCCGACGTGCGCGACTACGCGTCCGTGGAGAGGTCCCTCCAGCAGGTGCGCGACGCGTTCGGCGAAATCGACGTGCTGGTGTGCGGCGCCGCCGGCAACTTCCCCGCGCCCGCGCTGGGCATGTCCTCCAACGGCTTCAAGGCGGTGATGGACATCGACGTGCTGGGCACCTTCAACGTGTCGCGCGCCGCCTTCG
The DNA here is from genome assembly GCA_004173515.1 of Myxococcaceae bacterium. Lineage (GTDB taxonomy): Bacteria > Myxococcota > Myxococcia > Myxococcales > Myxococcaceae > Corallococcus. Next base: position 1,517 of record SECN01000199.1, read on the forward strand.
AACACCTGCGCAAGCCGGGCGCGTCCGTCATCACCATCTCCGCGCCCCAGGCGTACCTGCCCATGGCCATGCAGGCCCACGTTTGCGCCGCCAAGGCCGGCGTGGACATGCTCACCCGCGTGCTCGCCATCGAGTGGGGCGGCGCGGGCGTGCGCGTCAACGCCATCACCCCCGGCCCCATCGAAGGCACCGAGGGCATGAGCCGACTCGCGCCTTCCGAGGAATCGCGGCAAAAGCTCGCGGGGGCCCTGCCGCTGCAGCGCTTCGGCACGCCGGAGGACATCTCCCGGCTGGCGCTGTTCCTGTCCTCGGACGCGGCCTCGTACATCACCGGCTCCATCATGGTGTGCGACGGCGGGCAGTCCCTGCTGGGCGGCGCCGCGCTCCTCCAGGCGATGAACGGCTGAGCTTCAGTTGAGCTGCAATGTTCCGGCCCTGCTTTCGTGGGGCCGGCGGATGTCTGCTAGAAAGCAGTGCAACTCCGCGCAGGCAGGTTCTGCCGCGCGGGGTCGGCCCGCTGGACGGAGACATCCATGTCCCCACGTTTCGAGTTGCTCGCCCGCTGTCTGGGTTTGAGCGTGTTGTGTCTCGGTCTATCGCTGGGCTGTAGCGAGCCTGGGGTTTCCCCGCAGCCTCCGCCGCCAGTGGAGGGCGTGGTGGACGTGGCGGCCTCCACGGTGTCGGTGGACCGGTCCACTGGGGTGCTCGCGAACGGTCAGGACGAAGCCACCGTCACGGTGGCGGTGGTGCGCAAGGACGGCTCGCGCCTGTCCGGGCGGGCGGTGACGTTGACGGTGGACGGGGAGGGCACCTCCTTCGTGGCGCAGCCGGAGCCGACGGGCCTCACCGGCGAGACGCAGGCGAAGGTGACGTCGACGTCGACGGGCGTGAAGACGGTGACCGCGTCGGTGAAGGACGTGGACGGGAAGACGGTGTCGCTCACCGCCTCCGCCACGGTGGAGTTCGTCGACCCCACGGCGACGCGGCTCGCCTTCAAGCAGCCCCTGCCGGATGGCGTGGCGGGCGTCGCGCTGACGGGCCTGGAGGTCGTCCTCCGGGACGCCAACGACCATCCCATGACCAACGCCACGGCGGAGGTGACGTTGTCGCTGGGCTCCGGAGGCATCGTCTTCCCGGAGGGCCTGCTGACGGTGACGGCGGTCAACGGTGTGGCCACCTTCCCGGACGTGGTGCTGAAGCGGGCGGGTGCCAACTACCACTTCATCGCGAGCGCCCCCGGCTTCGCGTCGGCCGCGAGCACCTCCTTCAAGGTGGTGCCCAACGTCCCGGCGGCCCTGGCCTACAGCACGCTGCTGGAGTCCGCGGTGGCGGGCGTGGGGCAGGACCTCCAGGTGACGGTGCAGGACGCGTACTTCAACACCGTGACGGACTACACGGGCACGGTGACGCTGACGTCCACGGACGCCGCCGCGACGCTGCCCGCCGCCCATGCGTACACGGCCGCGGACTCGGGGACGCACACCTTCGCGGGCGTCACCTTCCGCACCGCCGGGGCCCAGCGGCTGATGATCGACGACGGCACGAGCGCCATTTCGTTCACCCTGGCGGTGGACGTGGCCGCCGGGCCTCCCGCGCTCCTCGTCTTCACGCAGCAGCCCACGCGCGTGTCGACGCGCGCGTCCCTGGGCACCGTGGCGGTCCAGTTGAAGGATGCCTTTGGCAACCTGGCGAAGGTGGGCGTGCCGACGGTGAAGCTGTCGCTGCCGCAGGCGGGCTTCACGCTGTCGGGCACGACGGAGGTGGCGCCGGTGGACGGCGTCGCGACGTTCACGACGCTGAGCGTGGCGGGCCATGGCACCACGCACCTGATCGCCTTCGCGGACGGGCTGCCGGACGCGAGCAGCGCGGACATTGAAGTGGTGGACGACGTGCCGCCCGCGAAGCCGGTGCTGACGCAGACGGCGGCGACGGAGACGGGCCTCACGGTGCAGTGGACGGGCGTGGGCGATGACGGCAACCAGGGCCCGCTGACGGCGCAGGAGCTGCGCTACGCCACGACGCCCATCACCACGGACGCGGACTTCAACGCGGGCACGCTGGTGACCACGGGCAGCCCGGTGCCTCCGGGCACGGTGCAGTCCGCGACGCTGACGGGGCTGGCGGCGGGCACCACGTACCACGTGGCGCTGAAGGCGACGGACAAGCAGGGCAACGCCACGCGGTCGGACAGCCTCGCGGTGTCCACGGTGGATCCGCAGGTGACGCAGCTGGCGTTCGTGCAGCAGCCGGCGGACGGCACGGCGGGCACGGCGCTCGCGGACGTGCGCGTGGCGCTCCAGGATGCTCGCGGGGACGTCGTCCCCACGGCGACCACGGCGGTGACGCTGACGCTGGTGGGCCAGCCCGCCTTCGCGGGGGTGACGGTGGCGGCGATCAACGGCGTGGCCACCTTCCAGGGGCTGCGCGTGGACACGGCGGACACGTTCAAGTTCACCGCCACGGCGGGTTCGCTCAGCCAGACGAGCAACGCCTTCACCGTGCGCGCGGGACCGGCGGCGGAGCTGGTGCTGTCGGCCTTCAATGATCCCATCGACGCGGGCAGCGCGGTGGAGGCGACCGTGGCGCTGACGGACGCGTTCGGCAACCTGCTGCTGGACTACACCGGCACGGTGCACTTCACGTCCTCGGATGCGCAGGCGGTGCTGCCCGCGGACACGACCTTCACGGCGGCCGACCGGGGACAGAAGGTCTTCACGGGCCTGGTGTTCAAGACGGCGGGGACGCAGTCGCTCACCGCCACGGACACCGTGACGCCCGCCCTCACCGCCACGGTGGACGCGGAGGTGCGCGCCACGTCGGCCGTGTCCTTCCAGGTCATCGCGGAGGCGGGGCCGTTCGTCGCGGGCAGCGCGTTGAACTACGAGCTGGTGGCGCGGGATGCCTTGGGCAACGTCGCGAAGGACTACGCCTCCACGGTGACGTTCACGTCCTCGGACGGTCAGGCGGTGCTGCCCGGCGCCTACACGTTCACCCTCGTGGACGAGGGCCGGCACACGTTCAGCGTGGAGCTGTTCACCGCTGGCGACCAGGAGGTCGTCGCGCAGGACGTGGTGGAGGCGGCGCTGAAGGGCACGCACACCTATTCCATCGTGCCGGCGGCCCTCGACACGCTGGTGTTCGTCTCCGCGCCCACCACGGGTTCGGTGCGACAGGCGCTGGCGGACGTGCAGGTGGCGCTGCGGGATGCGTACGACAACACCGTCAGCGACGTCCCGACGGACGTGACGCTGTCGCTCGCGGGTGGAAGCTTCTCGCAGGCCAACCCCACGAGCACCACCGTGGATGGCGTGGCGACCTTCGCGGGCCTCATCGTGAATGACGAAGGCACGTATCAATTCGAAGCGGACGCGGACGCCCTGGCGGTCGCCACGTCCGGGGACCTGCTCATCACCGACGCGGTGGCCCCGGCGGTCGCGCAGGGCTTCGCGGCGACGGGGGTGTCCGGCTCCAGCATCCGTCTGGACTGGGCGGCTCCGGGCGACGACGGCGACCTGGGCACGGCGACGCGCTACGAGGTGCGCTATGCCACGACGGCCATCACCGAGGCGAACTTCGACGCGGCCACGGAGGCGACGGGCGTGTCCGCGCCCCAGGCTCCGGGCTCGGCGGAGTCCTTCACCGTCTCCGGCCTGGATGCGGCGATGACGTACCACTTCGCGCTGAAGACGTTCGACGGCGCGGGCAACGGCAGCGCGCTCGCCACCGCGAGCGCCAGCACCAGCAACCCGTGCACAGGCTACGTGTGCACGCCTCCAGCTCCGGCCTGCGCGGAGGACGGCACGTCCCTGGAGGTCTACACGTCGGTGTGCGTGGTGGTGTCGGGCCTGCCGACCTGCCAGGACGGCGAGATGGAGCTCCAGGCCTGCCCTGGCGCGGATGCCGTCTGTTACGCGGCGGCGTGCACCACGGCGCCGCCTCCGGGCGCGGGCGAGTTGGCCCTGTCGGAGGTGATGCACACGCCGTCCGCTGGGACGACGGAATACATGGAGCTGACCAACACCAGCACGAAGCTGCTGAACCTCAATGGCATGACGGTGACCCACGTGGACGGCATGGGCACGACCACGTCCCTCACGGTGAACCATGGCCACGGGCTGCTGGTCGACGCGGGCGGCCGGGTGGTGCTCGCCCAGAACGGGAACCCCACGACGAACGGGGGCGTGTACGTGAACCACGCGTACGGCATCCCCACGCTGAGCCTGGGCAACACCGGCTCCATCACGTTCCTCCAGGGCACGACGACGGTCACGAGCCTGAGCTACACGAACGCCTTCCCACAGACGACCGGTCGCGCGATGAGCCTCGCGTCCAGCATCGTGGGCACGGCGGGCAGCGCGAAGCCCTGGTACTGGTGTGATTCGTCCGGAAGCCTGGGGGGCGGGGACCGGGGCACGCCGGGTCAGCCCAACGACGACTGCGGCCTGAATGTCGAGAAGCCGCTGAACTACTGCGCCATCCAGTACCCGAAGACGTTCCCGTCCGGCACCGACTACCCGGCGAGCATCGCCCCCAACGTCGCGTACGACATCTTCAGCCAGTTCTACAGCTTCGACGTCACGACCCGGAACCAGAACGGCAACGACTCCTACCCGCGCATCGAGGCGCAACTGGGTTACGGCGCGGACGCGACCAACCCGGCGGGCTGGACCTGGACGTCGGCTGCCTTCAACGCGGGCTACACCTCGCCCGGCTCCAACAACGACGAGATGAAGGCGTCGCTGAGCATCCCCACGGCCGGCACCTACCGCTACGGCTTCCGCTACCGGTTCACGGACGCGGGCGCGCCGTGGGTGTACTGCGATCAGAACGGCACCACCGTGCCGCCCGCTGGCACCTACGGCTCGGTGACGGTGGGCAAGGCGCCGCTGACGAACCACGTGGTCATCAGCGAGTTCAGCGGGGGCAATGGCTCAGGGACGGCCGCGACGGACGAGTTCATCGAGCTCTACAACCCGACGAACGCGGACGTGGACCTGTCCAACTGGCAGGTCAGCTACAAGTCGGCCACCGGGACCCTCTGGAGCGCCACCGTCACCATTCCGGCCGGGAAGGTGATTCGCGCCCACGGATACTTCCTCCTGGCGGGGGCGAACTACAGCGGCGGTTCCACGACCCCCGCGGATGTCTCGTACACCTTCGACGCCTCTGCCTCCACGACGGCTGGCGGCCACGTCCGCATCCAGCGCCTCGTGAGCGGGACGTACGTGGACGTGGACAAGCTGGGGTACGGCACCGGGAATTCACCCGAAGGGACCGCGGCCCCCAGCCATCCGGCGGTGGGTGGCAGCCTGGAGCGCAAGGCCGTGTCCACGTCCACCTCCGCGACGATGGCCGTGGGCGGTACGGACGCCGCGCGCGGCAACGGGCAGGACACGGACAACAACGCCGTGGACTTCGTGACCCGCGCGGCACGGCAGCCGCAGAACTCCGCGAGCCCGCTCGAGTTCTACTGAGGCCTCCGCCGCACCCCTGAAGTCCCAGGAGGCCGCTCCCGGCACCACGCCGGGGCGGCCTCCGCTGTTTCGGAGCCCCCGGGCCCCGCCCGGCTGTCCGGTCCCTGAAGGACCGGGGTGGGCCCAGGGGTCCACCATCCGGCAAAGGACCCGCTTGCCCCACACGGATGCTGCCCGCGCATGCGGGGCGCATTAGCTTTGAGCCCTTTCCGCCACCCACGGCTTGAGAGGAGCCCTTCCCGTGTCCGAGCCCCTGGTCCCCGACGCCGCCCGCCATGTCACCTGCCCGCCGGAGGATTTCCGCCGCGCGAGCGAGGATGCCCTGGCCCGCGCCCGCGCCGGCATCGCGCGCCTCAAGTCCCTGCCCGCGAAGACGCCCCCGCGAGAGGTGCTGGAGCTGTTCGACGAGTCCTCCGCCGCGCTGGATGACGCCTCCGCGCGCGCCAGCGTCGTGCGCCACACCCATCCGGATTCGGCCCTGCGCGAAGCAGCGGAGGCCGCCGAGCAGTCCATCGAGAACCTCTCCAATGACATCCGCATGGACCGGGGCGTCTACGACGTCCTCTCCGCCGTGGACCTGTCCGGCGAGGACGCCTCCACGCACAAGTGGATGGAGAAGGTGCTGCGCGACTTCCGCCGCGCCGGCGTGGACCGCGACCAGGCCACCCGCGAGAAGGTGAAGGCGCTCCAGGAGGAGCTCATCCGCATCGGCCAGGAGTTCAGCCGCAACATCAGCCAGGACACCCGCTCGGTAGCGCTGCCCCCGGCCGCGCTGGATGGCCTGCCGGAGGACTACGTGCGCGCGCACGCCCCGGGCCCGGACGGCCAGGTGCGCATCTCCACCGACTACCCGGACCTCGTGCCCTTCCTCACCTACGCGCGCGACGGCAAGGCCCGCGAGCAGCTCTGGCGCGCCAACCGCCAGCGCGGCCACCCCGCCAACGTGGACGTGCTGGGCCGGCTCGTCGCCCGCCGCCATGAGCTGGCCACGCTCCTGGGCTACCCGCATTGGGCCGCCTACGCCACCGAGGACAAGATGGTGCGCACCGCGGACGCCGCGCGGGACTTCATCCAGAAGATCTCCACCGCCGCGGAAAGCCGCATGAAGAGCGACTACCAGGTGCTGCTGGAGCGCAAGAAGAAGGACGAGCCGAAGGCCACCCAGGTGGAGCCCTGGGACTCCGGCTACCTGGATGACCGCGTGAAGGCGGAGCAGTACGCCTTCGACTCGCAGACGGTGCGCCCCTACTTCGAATACACGCGCGTGAAGCAGGGCGTCCTGGACCTCACCGCGCGCCTCTTCGGCGTCACCTACCGCCCGGTGAAGGACGTGCCGGTGTGGCACCCGGACGTGGAAGTGTTCGACGTCTACGAAGGCGCCGCGCTCAAGGGCCGCTTCTTCCTGGACATGCATCCGCGCGCGGACAAGTACAAGCACGCGGCGCAGTTCACGCTGACCAGCGGCAAGTCCGGACACCGCCTGCCGGAAGGCGCGCTCATCTGCAACTTCCCCAAGCCCGGCGCGGAGCCCGCGCTGATGCAGCACGGCGACGTGGAGACCTTCTTCCACGAATTCGGCCACCTCTTGCACCACATCTTCGGCGGCCACACGCGCTGGGCGGGCCTGTCCGGCGTGCGCACCGAGTGGGACTTCGTGGAGGCCCCGTCGCAGATGCTGGAGGAGTGGGCGCGCGACGTGACGTGCCTGCAGACCTTCGCGAAGCACCACCAGACGGACGAGGCGCTCCCCGCGGAGCTGGTGGAGCGCATGCTGAGCGCGGACGAGTTCGGCAAGGGGCTCTTCGTGCGCCAGCAGATGTTCTACGCGGCGCTCAGCCTGGAGCTGTACCGGCGCGACCCGAAGGGCCTGGACGCCACCGCGCTGGTGCGCGAACTCCAGGGCCAGTACATCCCCTTCCCGTACCTGGAGGGGACGTACTTCCACCTCACCTTCGGGCACCTGGATGGGTACTCGTCCAACTACTACACGTACATGTGGTCGCTCGTCATCGCGAAGGACCTCTTCACGGTGTTCCAGGAGCAGGGCCTGCTCAACCCCAAGCCCGCGCAGGCGTACCGGCGCGCGGTGCTGGAGCCGGGGGGCTCCGATGACGCCGCGCACCTGGTGAACCACTTCCTGGGCCGCGACTACGACTTCCGCGCCTACGAGGCCTGGCTCAACAAGGCCGCGTAGCCGCAGGGCGACACACGGGGCCGGGCGGCCGAGGAAGGCCGCCCGCGCCCGGTGGTTCAATGCGACTTCAGGGCCTCACTCCACCTTCGTCTGCTGCACGCGCCAGATCTCCTCCGCGTACTGCTTGATGGTGCGGTCTGAGGAGAAGATGCCCGCGCGGGCCACGTTGACGATGCACTTCTTCGTCCAGCCCTCGTGGTCCTGGTACGCGCGCACGACCTCTTCCTGCTTGGACATGTACGCGGCGAAGTCCGCCAGCACCAGGTAGCGGTCCTCGTCCAGCAGGCTGTCCACCAGCGGCTGGAAGAGGTTGCGGTCCTCGGGGGAGAAGAAGCCGGAGCGGATGAGGTCCAACGCCTCGCGCAGCTCCGTGTTGGACTCGTACACCTCGCGCGGCCGGTAGCCGGCCTTCTTGCGCGCGATGACCTCGTCCGCGGTGAGGCCGAAGAGGAAGAAGTTCTCGTCGCCCACCGCCTCGCGGATCTCCACGTTGGCGCCGTCCAGCGTGCCCAGCGTCAGCGCGCCATTGAGCATCAGCTTCATGTTGCCCGTGCCGGAGGCCTCCCAGCCCGCAGTGGAAATCTGCTCGGACACGTCCGCCGCCGGGATGATGCGCTCCGCCAGGCTCACCCGGTAGTTGGGCACGAACACCACCTGCAACCCCGTGGTGCCCGCGTCGCTGTTGACGACCTCCGCGATGCCGTTGATGAGCCGGATGGTCAGCTTCGCCAGGTGGTAGCCCGGGGCCGCCTTCGCGCCGAAGAGAAACGCGCGCGGGTGCACGACGCTGGACGGCTCGCGGCGCGCCTTCATCCACAGCGCCACGATGTGGATGGCATCCAGGAGCTGCCGCTTGTACTCGTGCAGGCGCTTGATCTGCACGTCGAAGATGGCGTCCGGGTTGAGCTGCACCCAGCGCAGGTCGCGCACGTGGTTGGCCAGGTCCACCTTGTTCGCGCGCTTCACCTCGCGGAACGCCTTGCGGAACTCCGGGTCCTCCGCGTGCGCCTCCAGCTTCGTCAACTGGTCCAGGTCCGTGGCCCAGCCCTCACCGATGCGGCTGGTGATGAGCTTGGACAGGCGCGGGTTGCACCACGCCAGCCACCGGCGCGGCGTCACGCCGTTGGTCTTGTTGTTGAAGCGCTCCGGATACATGGTCGCGAAGTCCGGCAGCACGTCGCGGCGCAGCAGGTCCGTGTGCAGCGCGGCCACGCCGTTGATGCTGTGGCTGCCCACGACGGCCAGGTGGGCCATGCGGATCTTCTTCTCCGGGCCCTCCTCCACCAGGCTCATCCGCTGCTGCTTCTCCACGTCGAACGGGTAGCGGATCTGCACCTGGCGCATGAAGCGCTGGTTGATCTCGAAGATGATCTCCAGGTGCCGGGGCAAGAGGCGCTCGAACAGCGACACCGGCCAGCGCTCCATCGCCTCCGCGAGCAGCGTGTGGTTGGTGTAGCCGAACGTCTCCTGGGTGATGGACCACGCCTCGTCCCAGAGCAGCTGCTTCTCATCCACCAGCACGCGCATCAGCTCCGCCACGCCGATGGCCGGGTGCGTGTCATTGAGCTGGATGGCGACCTTGCGGGAGAAGTCCCGGAAGTCGCTGTGGTTCTTCAGGTAGCGCCGGACGATGTCCGCGATGGAGCACGCCACGAAGAAGTACTGCTGCTTGAGGCGCAGCTCCTTGCCGGCCTGGAACGCGTCGTTGGGGTAGAGGACCTTGGAGATGACCTCCGAGTCGTTCTTCTCCACCACCGACCGCTCGTAGTCGCCCGCGTTGAACAGCAGCAGGTCGAACTCGGCGCTCGCGCGCGCCTGCCACAGCCGCAGCGTGTTGACGGTGTTGTTGCCGTAGCCGGCAATCGGTGTGTCGTACGGCACGCCAATGACCGTCTTGCCGCCCACCCAGCGCGCCACCGGCCGGCCATCCGGGCCCTGGTGGTGCTCCACGCGCCCGAAGAAGCGCACCGGCACGGCCTTCTCCGGCCGGACGATCTCCCACGGGTTGCCGAACTTCAGCCACTCGTCCGCGCGCTCCACCTGGTGTCCCTCCACCAGGTCCTGGGAGAAGATGCCGAACTCGTAGCGGATGCCGTAGCCCATGCCCGGGTAGCCGAGCGTCGCCAGCGAATCCAGGAAGCACGCCGCCAGCCGCCCCAGGCCGCCGTTGCCCAGGCCCGCGTCCGGCTCCATCTCCAGCAACTGCGTCAGGTCCACGCCGACCTCCTGCATGGCGGACGCGGCGGACTCGTACATGTTGAGGTTGAGCAGGTTGTTGCCCAACGCGCGGCCCAGCAGGTACTCGGCGGACAGGTAGTACGCGCGCTTCACGTCCTGCTCGTAGTACGTGCGCGCCGTCTTCACCCAGCGGTCGGTGAGGCGGTCGCGCACGGCCAGCGACAGGGCCATGAATCGGTCGTGCGGGGTGGCCGTCTCCGGGTTCTTGCCGCGCGAATACCGCACGTGTTCGAAGAAGCCGCGACGGACGCTGGCCGCGTCGAGTCCGGTGCGGCCGCTGTCTTCGGGCGTACCCGAGGTGGAGGGCGG
>SECN01000695.1 GCA_004173515.1 Myxococcaceae bacterium
CCGGGCACCACGGGCATGAACAACGCCATGGCGCCGCGCTACTACAACACGTCGTCCTTCGCGGCGTTGAAGAACGGGCCGGACGTGCTGTGGATCCGCGGCGCGGACGACGCCATCGTCTCCGACACGTCGCTGTTCGACTTCGGCTTCCTGGGCAAGCTGGGCGCGGTGCCGGGCTGGCCCGGGGATGAGAAGTATCCGCCGCAGCCCATGGTGTCGCAGATGCGCGGCGTGCTGGAGCGCTACGCGAAGAACGGTGGCCGCTTCCGCGAGGTCGTCCTCCAGGACACGGGCCACAGCCCGCACCTGGAGAAGACGCAGGAGTTCGAAGCCCTGCTGACGCCCTTCCTGCAGGAGCACGCCCGCTAGTCACTCCTGACGCGCGTCGAGGGCGCGGAGGGCCTGCCGGGACGACCCCGGTGGCCCTTGGCGCGTCCGCGCTCGGGGGTTTGCTGTCGCACGTCTGCTGTCGCCGCACCCTCTTCACCCACCCGGAGGTCCGCATGCGAAGCACCTGGACGTTGTCGCTCACGGCCGCATTGCTGATGGCAGGTTGCGGGGCAGAACCGCCCGCGTCGGAGGCCCCTCCGGTGGAGGCGGCCGTCGGCACCACGGAGGCTCCGCTGGACGCGGACCTGGCGCCGTACTTCGACGCGGTCACCACGCCGACCAACGGCTACAACGTGGTGGGCACGCTGACGCCGGCCTCGTGGTCCTGGGGGCAGATTGAACTGCTGGAGGGGCGCCAGCGCTTCCGCAGCGAGTACTACAACCCGCGCACGCAGAAGCTGCGCTACCAGGACACGTACCAGTCCAGCGACTACCCGGTGGCGACGTACTTCGGTGCGCTCAACCAGCAGTTGGTGGACGGCTTCAACCTGGCCTATTCGAACAGCTGTGCCACGACGGCGGGGAGCACCTGTCCCGCGGTCGGGCCCACCAAGCCGGCGGCGCGCTACGTGCTGCTCCACAAGGGACGGGCCACGGCGGCGCGCACCTGCAATGTGAACCTGACGCCGACGCTGCTGGTGCATGGCGCCATCCAGGACGCGAACGTCTGGATGTTCCCCAACGGCAACAACGGTTCGGGCGGCTCTTACGGCAACGCGGCCCAGAAGACGGGCCTGGTGCAGGACCTGGAGTCGAAGGGCCGCTGTGTGTACGCGGTGACGTTCGGCTCGTTCCACGGCGACAACTACAACCACGCCATCCACGTGGCCAACGCGGTGAGCCGCATCAAGGCGCTGCACCCGGGTGTCGCGCGGGTGGACATCATCGCGTGGAGCAAGGGCGTGCTGGCGGTGGACCCGTGGATCGCCAACGCGGCGACGTGGGGCGGCTTCAGCACCACGCGGCTCTTCGAGCGGCTGGCGAAGGAGCAGGCGTCGCAGGTGCCGGCGTACGACGACTCCGTGCGCGTGTACGTGCCGTTGTCCGGGCCGCACAAGGGCATCGACCTGAACTTCCGCCACCCCATCCACACGCTGACCATCGCGAGCACGTCGTCGAACGCGCCGGTGGGCCGTGGGCCGATGCCGTGGACGTACTTCTCCGCGTTCCAGTGCGTGACGTGGGGCTCGGACGTGCCCTGGTACAACAACCCGTATGCGGAGAGCGTGTGTGAGGGCTCCGGCGGCATGTGGCCGGACTTCTTCCGCCGCATCTACCTGTCGAACATCACGGGCCTGAGCAGCACGGGCGCGCCGGTGTCCGCGAGCACGCTCCAGTCCTTGAACACCACCCAGGGCCTGTCCGCGAGCGCGTTCAACTTCGACGAATACAACATGAGCCTGTTCGGCTCGGTGAACGACAGCGGCAAGTACGTGACGGCGTTCCCGGGCCAGCTCCAGGCGGCGTACGACCTGCGTGGCACGTACCCGATTCCGGACCGCAGCGCGTCGTCGTGGGACAGCGTGGATCCGAACGAGAACCGCTACTTCCCGTGGCTGGATTCGAAGCTCATCTACAACCCGTACAATCCGTTCATCGCCGCGGGCTACATGGACGCGACGGACCACCGCGTGTGCCGCACCACCGCGTATGACCCCGCCGGTTCGCCGTGCTTCGCGTACCACGCGTACAACACGAACCAGAACGCGGAGGGCTACAACATCTCCAACTACGGGAAGTACCGCATCATGCACGGCCTGGGCATCGCCGCGGCGATGGAGATGGGCGGCAAGTTCATCACCCGGCTCGGGGAGCACGGCCTGGATTCGCGCCTGAAGTCGCTCTACGTGCTCTACGGCACGGCGGCCGGTTCTCAGCCCTACGAGACGGACGGCATGACGTCCACGACGTCCGCGCCGCGCGGCGACGGCGTGCTGTTCGAGGCGAGCATCGCGGCGATGACCCAGCTCACCCAGGGCTGGACCGCAGCGAAGAAGACCGCGGACGCGAAGCAGGAAGGCATGGCCTACGACCACCTGAGCATGGGCATCACGCCGGCCGTGTGGAACAAGATCTCCGCGCACTTCGTTTCGCGGGACTGATGTGACGTGGCTCCTTCCCCACTGCGTGCGCGGTGGGGAAGGAGCCACGTCACATCAGTCCCGCGAAACGAAGTGCGCGGAGATCTTGTTCCACACGGCCGGCGTGATGCCCATGCTCAGGTG
>SECN01000200.1 GCA_004173515.1 Myxococcaceae bacterium
CGGGGTCCCATCGCGAGGGAGCAGCCATGGAAAAGCGCGTCTTTGGCAACAGCGGGGTGAAGGTGCCGGTCCTGGGGCAGGGCACCTGGCAGATGGAGAACGATGACGCGGAGGACGCCATCCGCTCGCTGCGTGCGGGTCTGGACCTGGGCCTCACCCACCTGGACACCGCCGAGCTGTACGGCCAGGGCCGGGTGGAGGAGGAGCTGGTGTCCAAGGCCATCGAGGGCCGGCGCGACGAGGTGTTCCTCGTCTCCAAGGTGATGCCTTCCAATGCGACGCTGAAGGGCACGGTGGCGGCCTGCGAGCGCAGCCTGAAGCGGCTTCGCACGGACCGGCTGGACTGCTACCTGCTGCACTGGCCCGGCTCCCACCCGCTGGAAGACACGGTGAAGGCCTTCGAGCAGTTGGTGAAGGCCGGGAAGATCCGCTCCTGGGGCGTGAGCAACTTCGCGGTGGATGAGCTGGAAGAGGCGCTGGCCATCGCGGGGCCGGGGCGCATCGCGTGCAACCAGGTGCTGTATCACCTGGAGGAGCGCGCCATCGAACACACCGTCATCCCGTGGTGCGTGGCGGAGGGCGTGGCGGTGGTGGCCTACAGCCCGTTCGGCAACGGTCGGTTCCCGGCCCCCTCCAGCAAGGGGGGCAAGGTGCTGGCGTCCATCGCGCAGGCGCACGGTGTGTCGCCATACCAGGTGGCGCTCCAGTTCCTCGTGCGCGGCGCGTCGATGTTCGCCATCCCCAAGGCCACGACGAAGGCCCACATGGAGGACAACGCGCGCGCGGCGTCGCTGAAGCTGACGGCGGAGGAGCTGCGGCGCATCGACGCGGCGTTCCCCCGGGGCGACGAACCCGACGAGCTGCCGAGCATCTGACGCCGGGCCCTGACGCCGGGTGCGCAAGCCTCAGCCGCGCTCGCGCATCAGGGCTTCCACGCGGGCCACGTCCTCCGGCACGTCCACCGCCACCGTGCGCCAGGACACCTGGGCGCAGCGGATGCGCAGGCCGTGCTCCAGGGCGCGCAGCTGCTCCAGCTTCTCCGCCTCCTCCAGCGGGGTGGGGCTGAGCGTGGCGAGCTTCAGCAGCGTGTCGCGCCGGTAGCCGTAGAGGCCCAGGTGGGCGTGGCGCCGCACGGACGACGTGCCGGGCTCGCGCACGTGGGGCACCGGGGCGCGGCTGAAGTAGAGCGCGTCGCCGTTGAGCGCGAGCACGGCCTTCACCACGTTCGGGTTCTCCACCTCGTCCGGCTCCAGGGGGCGCACCAGCGTGCCCATGTGGACGGTGTCGTCCTGGAAGAGGTTCGCGAGCACCTGGAGCGCACCAGGGTCCACCAGGGGTTCGTCGCCCTGCACGTTCACCCAGACGTCCACGTCCGGACGGGCCCGGGCCACCTCCGCGATGCGGTCCGTGCCGGTGGGACAGGCGGGGCTGGTCATCACGGCCCGGCCGCCGAAGCCCTCCACGACGTCGCGGATCCGCGCGTCGTCGGTGGCCACCCACACCTCGTCGAAGGCGTGGGCTTCCTGACACCGGCGCCAGACGTGTTCGATCATGGGGCGGCCGGCGATGGGGGCGAGCGGCTTGCCGGGGAAGCGGGTGCTGGCATGGCGGGCGGGGATGACGGCCACGGTCCGGGAGGCGGGCATGGGGCGTCATCTATCAGACGTCCCACCCCCGGTGGGAGACGGCTGCCTGCCTTGCACCACTGGCCAGAAACGGAGGCGTGCCTAGCTTGCGCAGCGACATGAAGAAGGTCATCCATATCGTTGGCGCGCGTCCGAATTTCATGAAGGTGGCCCCGATCCACAAGGCCATCGCCGCGCGCACCTCCCTGCAGCAGTTGGTCATGCACACCGGTCAGCACTACGACGCGAAGATGAGCGACGTGTTCTTCGCCGACCTGGGCATGGCCGCTCCGGACATCCACCTGGGCATCGGCTCCGGCAGCCACGCCGAGCAGACCGCCAAGATGATGGTGGAGATGGAGAAGATCTTCCTCAAGGAGAAGCCGGACCTGGTGTCCGTGGTGGGCGACGTCAACAGCACCATCGCCGCCGCGCTCGTCACGTCCAAGCTGGCCATCCCGCTGTCCCATGTGGAAGCGGGCCTGCGCAGCTTCGAGCGGCACATGCCGGAGGAGATCAACCGCGTCGTCACCGACCGGCTCTCCGACATGCTGCTCACGCCGTCGCGCGACGCGGACGCGAACCTCCTGAAGGAGGGCATCGACCCGAAGCGCATCCATCTGGTGGGCAACGTGATGATCGACTCGCTCCTGTCGTCCAAGGAGAAGGCCGACCAACTGCCCACGCTGAAGCAACTGGGCCTCACGCCCCGGGCCTACGTGGTGGCCACCCTGCACCGGCCGTCCAACGTGGACAACCCGAAGCTGCTGGCGGGCCTGCTGTCCACGCTCATCCACGTGGCCAGGAAGGTCCCCGTGGTGTTCCCGGTGCACCCGCGCACGCGCAAGATGATCGCCGAGCAGGGCCATGGCCCGGAGTTGGAGAAGACGCCGGCCCTCAAGCTGGTGGACCCCATGGGCTACCTGGAGTTCCTGTCGCTGACGTCCCAGGCGCAGCTCGTGATGACGGACTCGGGCGGTTTGCAGGAGGAGACCACGGCGCTGGGCGTGCCGTGCCTCACCCTGCGCGAGGAGACCGAGCGCCCCGTCACCGTGGAGGTGGGCACCAACGAGGTGGTGGGCACCGACCCCGCGCGCATCCGCGAGGCGGCCGACCGTGTCCTGTCCGGGAATGTGAAGAAGGGCCGCGTGCCGGAGCTGTGGGATGGCCGCACCGGCGAGCGCATCGCGGACCTGTACGCGCGCGTGCTGGGCGTGGAGCAGAAGCGGGCTTTCGGGTGAGTTGCCGCGGGTGAGCTGACGCGTTTCGCTTGAAGCAGACAGGCCGCCGGGTGCTCGCGTCTTCGTGCGCGAGGGCCTGGCGGTTTTCGCGTTCCAAAGCGTGCTAAGCGGCGCGCAACGCCATGCGTGAAGACGAAGACACCGCTCCGGTCGCCGCCACGCAAGTGCCTGACGGCTACGTGGACATCCCGTTCGTCGTCGAGCCCAACTACGCCGGCTGGCGGTTGGACCGCTACCTCTGCGAGAAGATCCGCCGCATGGACCTGGAGCGCGTGCGGGGCATCATCCTGCGCGGCGTCCTGTGCGACGAGTACCGGCTCAAGCCCTCCACGCCCGTGTACCCGGGGCTGACGTTCCGCATCCGGCGCCCTTCGAGCCAGGAGCCCGTGACGCCCACGGAGCTGCCTGTCGTGTTCTCCGATGACTGGCTGCTGGTGCTCGACAAGCCGGCGGGGCTGCCCATCCATCCCACCGCGCGCTACCAGAAGGGCACCCTCGTGACGCTCCTGCGCGAGCGCTTCGGGGAGCGCTTCGCGGAGCCCGCGCACCGGTTGGATCGCGAGACGAGCGGACTGGTCGTCTGTGGCCGCACCACCGAGTCGTGCCGGGTGCTGGGCGCGCTGTTCGTGTCGCGCGACGTGCACAAGGAATACCTCGCGCTGTGCGAAGGCCATCCTTCCGAGGACGCCTTCCACGTGGATGCGCCCATCGCGGAGGGCACGGACCTGATCCGCATCGCCGTGCGCATCGACCCGGTGCTGGGCAAACCCAGCCGCACGCGCTTCCAGGTGCTCCAGCGCTTCGTGCACGACGGTGCACCGTTCGCGCTCTTGCGCTGCTTTCCGGAGACGGGGCGGCAGCATCAGATCCGCATCCACCTCCACGTGGCGGGCTTCCCGCTGGTGGGGGACAAGATGTACGGCCCGGACCCGGGCTACTTCGACCGCTTCAGCAAGCACACCCTGGAGCCCGAAGCGTGGGTGCGCCTGCGGCTGCCCCGGCATGCGCTTCATGCCGAGCGCATCACGTTCCCGCACCCGGGCACCGGCGAGCCCGTCACCTTCGTCTCGCCGCTGCCTCAGGACCTGGTGGACTTCATCGCCGGGAAGGCTCCGGCCCCTTCGTCCTCAGCGTCCTGACTGAAGGCACGCAAGAGCCTGGGCCCGGACTCAGGCGCTCAGCTTGGCATCCGAGTCCCGGGACAGCTTCTCCGTGAGGTACTGCCCGGAGAAGCACGCGGTGCAGTAGGTGCTCCGCTTCGGATCCTCCACCGCCGCGCCCAGACCCTCCAGCGACAGGTAGCCCAGGGAGTCCGCCGTGACGTACCTGGCGATCTCCTCCGTGCTGTGGCTGGCGGCGATGAGCTCCGTGCGATTGGGCGTGTCGATGCCGTAGTAACAGGGCCACTGCGTGGGCGGCGACGAGATGCGCAGGTGCACGGACACGGCGCCCGCGGCCTTGAGCATCTTGACGATCTTCCGGCTGGTGGTGCCGCGCACGATGGAGTCGTCCACCACCACCACGCGCTTGCCCTTGAGGACGCTGCGCACGGCGGACAGCTTCAGCTTCACGCCGAAGTGGCGGATGGACTGCTGGGGCTCGATGAAGGTGCGGCCCACGTAGTGGCTGCGGATGAGGCCCACGTCGTAGGGGATGCCGCTCGTCTGCGCGAAGCCGATGGCCGCGGGCACGCCCGAGTCCGGCACCGCGATGACCAGGTCCGCGTCCGGCGCGGGCTGCTCGCGCGCCAACTGCATGCCCAGGCGCTTGCGGACTTCATAGACGCTGGAGCCGAAGAGCACCGAGTCCGGCTTGGCGAAGTAGACGTGCTCGAAGATGCAGCGGCCCAGCCGGGGCGCGGCCTTGAAGGGCATGCTGGCGCGCAGCACCCCGTTCTCGATGACGACGAGCTCGCCGGGCTCCAGCTCGCGCACGATCTCCGCTTCGATGAGGTCCAGCGCGGTCGTCTCACTGGCGACGACGTAGGCGCCTTCCTTCATCTTGCCGAGCACCAGCGGCCGGAAGCCGTGCGGGTCGCGCACCGCGATGAGCTTGTCCTCCGTGAGGAGCAGGATGCTGTACGCACCCTCCACCTTGCGCAGGGACTCCACCAGCTTGGCCTCGAAGGTGGGCTGTTTGGAGCGGGCGAGGAGGTGCATCACCACCTCCGTGTCCGCGTCCGACTGGAAGAGCGCGCCGTCGGCTTCGAGCGAGGCCTTGAGCTCCGCCGCGTTCACGATGTTGCCGTTGTGCGCGATGGAGAACTGGCCGCCCGCCCACGCGACGAACAGCGGCTGGGCGTTCTTCAGCTGGCTGCCGCCCGCGGTGCTGTAGCGCACGTGACCGATGGCCGCGTCGCCCGGCAGTCCATCAATCACCGGCGCGGTGAAGATGTCCGCCACCAGCCCCATCTGCCGGTGCGCGCGCAGGGTGTGGCCGTCGGAGGCGACGATGCCGGCGGACTCCTGTCCGCGGTGCTGCAGGGCGTGCAACCCCAGGTACGTCAGGTTGGACGCCTCTCCGTGTCCCACGATTCCGAAGATGCCGCACATGGCGCGCTGCCTTACCCCTTTCGACCGCGAAGCGGAACAGGAACGCACGTCTTCACGGAAGGTATTCCACCTGTCGCAAGACGTCGGCTCCTGTAGGCCGGGCAGGGTGTCGCTGGCCGGAAAGGTAGGAGCCGTCCGGAAGTCTGGAGCGGTTAGGCTCCCTCCGGCATGTCCTCTTCCCGGCGTTCCCTGCTTCGTGCCCTGCTGCCCTTCGCCTTGCTAACAGCGGGGGCGGCCTATGCGCTCGCCTCGTGGAACTGGTGCGGGCGCTGGGAGGAGCGCACGCCGGTGGTGCTGTCCCAGGTGCGGGGCGAAGGCGCCCTCCGAGCAGGCGCGGCGAAGGTGGTCCTCTCCCCGCCCTTCCCGGTGGTGGTGGCCGGCTACGCGCCGCCCCGGCCCGAGGCAAGCCAGGCCGAAATCCCCCTCCAGGCCCGCGCGGTGGTGCTGGAGGTCGGAAGCGCGCGCGTGGGTGTGGTGTCGTTGGAGCTGCTCTTCGTTACCCCGGAAATCGTGGAGCAGGTGCGCGAGCGCGCCGCGCGGGCGGGGGTGAAGGAGGTGCTGGTGGTGGCCACGCACACGCACTCCTCCTTTGGAGGTTACGACGCGCGGTGGGTGGCCCAGCTCTCCGGCACCGGACGCTATGTGCCGGCGGCGGTGAGCGCGGCGGTGGCGGGCGCGAGCGAGGCGCTGGAGAAGGCGGCCGCTTCGATGACGGACGTCACGTTGGAGGTGGGGGGCGCGGCGGACGCGGGGCTCGTCAGCTCCCGCAGCGGCGGAGAGGTTCCCGACGGACAGCTCACGCGCGTGGTGTTGAAGGGCGCGAAGGCGCCGGTGGCGGAGGTGCTGGTGTTCGCCGCGCACGCCACGCTCATTCCCCGGAAGCGGGCGCTGGTGGATCCGGACTACCCGGGCCGCTTGAGCGCGCTGCGTGAGGCGGCCGGCAGCGGCGTGACGCTGTTCGTGCAGGGCAGTGAGGGCAACGCGTCCGTGGCCTTCTCCGAAGGGCAGGGCGCGGAGCGGGCGGCGGGCTTCGCGGGCCGGCTGTCGGCGCTGGCGGAGGGCGCGGCTCCGGTGGCGGTGGAGGGGCCGGTGCGGCTGGCCTTCTCGCGGGTGCAGGCGTCGCTGCCCCGGCCGGATTCGTCGCGGCTGGTGCCCGCGTTCACCCGTGCGGCGGGGGACAACTTCCTGTGCGCGTCCTCGCCCCGCGAGACGGAGGTGGATGCGCTGGCCCTGGGGCCGCTGGAGTTGCTGGCGATTCCGGGCGAGCCCACCACGGCCGCGGGACGGTCGCTGAGGGCCCTCACGGGCGCGACCCACGTGCTGGGGCTCGCCAACGGCTACGTGGGCTATCTGGACACGCCCGAGGTGGTGATCAGCGGAGGAGGCGAGGCCCGGCGTCAGTACTTCGGCCCGGCCCTGATGGAGCGCCTGGGCGCCGCCTCGCGCGTGGCCTCCGGGACGGTGGGTTTTTCTCCCCAGGAGTGAGCCTGCCCGCCTGCCCTACGGACCTCCTGGCGAACGGTCGGCTTGGGAATACCCGTCGCTGATGCCGGGCCCGCTGCCTACCTTGGTCCGCAGGGCAGGCCGACAGGGGAGGGATATCGCATGAGGTGGCAAGGCGGACGTCGCAGCTCGAACATCGAGGACCGACGGGGTTCCGGCTTCGGACGACCGCTCGCGGTGGGCGGTGGCGCCGCGTCGCTGGTGGTGGCGCTGCTGGTGATGTTGCTGGGCGGAGACCCTTCCGACGTGCAGGTGGGCTCGCGCTCCCCGTATTCGGATCCGGCGACGGGCGGCTCGGGACGCGCGGTGGATCCGCAGCAGGAGGAGATGAAGGACTTCGTGTCCGTCATCCTCGCGGACACCGAGGACACCTGGCCCGGACTGCTGGAGCCCGTAGGCGTGCGCTACGTGCAGCCCCGGCTGGTGCTCTTCTCGGACGCGGTGCAGTCCGCGTGCGGCGCGCAGGAGAGCGCGGTGGGCCCCTTCTACTGTCCGGGCGACCAGCGCGTGTACCTGGACCTGACCTTCTTCAACGAACTGGAGAGCCGCTTCGGCGCGCCCGGTGACTTCGGCCGCGCATACGTCGTCGCGCATGAAGTGGGGCACCACGTGCAGAACCTGCTGGGCACCTCCCAGCGGGTGCAGTCGCTGCGCCGCCGCACGAGCGAGGAGCAGGCCAACCAGCTCTCCGTGCTGACGGAGTTGCAGGCGGACTGCTACGCCGGCATCTGGGCCCGCCACGCCCAGCAGGAGCGCAACCTGCTGGAGCCGGGCGACATCGAGGAGGGCCTGGGCGCGGCCAGCGCCGTGGGCGACGACACCATCCAGAAGCGCGCCCGGGGCCACGTCGTCCCCGAGTCCTTCACCCACGGCTCCGCCGCGCAGCGCATGACCTGGTTCAAGCGGGGCCTGGACCAGGGCACGCTGGAAGCCTGCGACACCTTCAACGCCCGGCGCTGAAGACCGCCGCAGGCCCCGTCCCCCGGGAGCGCCGGGGGACGCTGGCCCGGCTAACGCGCACGCGGCGTCCGCGAGCCTCCCGTGCCATTGAGGGGCTGCCGGAGCTGGTACGTCCCATTCAGCGGCTGCTGGAGCTGGTAGGTGCCGTTGAGCGGTTGCTGCAACTGGTACGTCCCGTTGAGCGGCTGCTGGAGCTGGTACGTCCCGTTCAAGGGCTGCTGGAGCTGGTACGTCCCGTTGAGCGGCTGCTGGAGCTGATAGGTGCCGTCGAGGGGCCGCTGGAAGCCGGTGCCAGCTTGGGGCTGATACCAGTAATTGTCCCAGAAGGAGCCTTCACCCGGGGTGCTTGTCAGTGATTGCCGGGCATCCAGGTTCTGCGAGTCATTGTCTTCGGGGGCCACGGACGTTTCGTCCTGCTGCGCCATCGCGGGGGTGACCGCTCCGGCCGTGAGCGCCACCACCAGGGTCGCCAGGGTGCTTGCGCGCATGGAAAGCCTCTTTTTCCGTCGCGGGGAGAGGGAGGGCGGTGCCGCGACACCCTGGAAAGATGACCGCCCGGGTGGGCACCGGGGACCCCGCGAAGGGGCCGGGGCCGCCCGCCCGGCCGTCCGCTCCGGAGCCTTGCGTCATGATGATTCCGGACACATTCGGGACGAAAGGCTTACCGCGTGCGCGTGCTTTTTCCGCGTGGCCAAAGGGGCGCTGCGTCAAAACACAAACGTGCAACTATTGCTTGTCGCCCGTGTGTCTTTGCTCCGAGCATGCCGCATTCCCGCTGCTTCGCGGGCCCGGGTGTTTCCCCAGGGTCCCAAGCGGAGCGGCTTCGCGGAGGAACGACATGCCCCGTTTGCAGTGGACCCGCGCTTCGAGCGCTGCCCTTCTGGCCCTGGTGGGGGCCCTTTCGCTGACCGCCTGCTCCGACGACGAGGAGACTCCCACCCCGAGGCCGGACGCGGGGGCGCAGGTGGACGCGGGCACCGACGCCGGCACGGAGACGGACGCCGGCCCGACGGTGGACACGGGCATCGCGTGGGATGGCGGCGCGGCGGGGGACTTCTCCTGCGAGGGCAAGACGCAGGCGACGCTGACGTTCGCGCCGGGCCAGGAGGAGGCGCTCCAGGACCAGGTGAACACGCTGGCCGAGTGCACCACCATCCAACTGGCGGCGGGCACGTTCACGTTCGACAACGCCATCACCATCCGCCAGAACGGCATCACGATCGCGGGCGCGGGCAAGGGCGTGAAGGGCGAGGGCACGGGCACGGCGACCAGCACGGTGCTGGTGTTCACCGGCGCGGCACCGAACTCCAACGGCCTGGACGTGGTGGGCAAGCGCTTCGAGGTGCGTGACGTCGCGGTGTGGAACGCGAAGAAGGACGCCGTTCGCATCGAGTCCTCCACCGACGTCATCATGCGCCGCGTGCGCACCGAGTGGGCGAAGGTCAACGACGAGAACAACGGCAAGTACGGCCTGTACCCGGTGAAGTCCAAGTACGTCGTCATCGAGGACTGCGAGGCCTACAACGCCGCGGACGCGGGCATCTACGTGGGCCAGACGGAGTACGCCGTCGTGCGCAACAACATCGCGAAGCAGAACGTGGCCGGCATCGAGATTGAAAACACGAAGTACGCCTACGTGACGGGCAACCTCGCGGAGGACAACACCACGGGCCTCGTGGTGTTCGACCTGCCGGGCAACCCCATCAAGGGCACCGACATCCGGGTGCTGGACAACACCATCATCAACAACAACCGGAACAACTTCGCGTCGGTGGCCGCCAGCAGCAGCACGGTGTCGCAGGTGCCGGCCGGCACGGGCACGTTCATCCTGGCGTCGCGCCGGGTGGAGCTGACGGGCAACACCTGGGAGAACAACAACTCCCTGGACGTGGCGGTGCTGAGCGGTCTGTCCATCGAGCCGGACCCCACGCTGTGGGCGGCGGGTGGCTTCAACTTCGCGAGCGCGGACATCAACATCCACGGCAACACCTTCAAGGGTGGCAGCGGTGACCAGGTGGACAACGGCAGCCTGAGCCAGACCCGCCGTCCGCTGGGCGCGCTGGTGGCGGCGCTCTACGCCTACGGCGAGACGCAGGGCGAGCTGCAGGTGCCGCACCTGATGTGGGACGGCGTGGATCCGGCCGGCCACCCCCGCACGCAGGTGAACCCCATCCACATCTGCTTCAAGGACAACACGCTGCCCGCGGGCACGCGCAACGCCATCGTGGACCTGGACCTGGCGGGCGCGGGCGAGGCCGCGACCGGCGGTGACCTGATTGGCGCGTGGGGCAAGACGCGGCACTACGCCGCGACGGGGACCGCCTTCGACTGCGCGGGCTTCTCTCCCGCGCTGACGATTGGCGACTTCATCAAGTAATCGAGCTCAGGGAGCGTGACACCCATGCGGACGTCGTTCGTGAAGCCCCGTCTCTCCGTGGTGCTGCTGGCCCTCGCGCTGGCCGCCTGCGGTTCATCCGACCCCGAAACCCCCGGGCCCCAGCCCGATGCGGGCACCTCCGTTCCAGATGCGGGAACAGGGGATGCGGGCGTCCCCGACTCGGGTGTTCCCGATGCGGGGACGGTGGATGCGGGGGGGCCCGACTCGGGCACTCCGGACGCCGGGGCCGTGGACGCCGGTCCGGAGGACGCCGGTCCCGCGCTGACCATTCCCACCTCGCTGTCGGGCTTCGGGCTGTTCACCGGAAGCCCGGCGGCCGGGGGACTGGTGCCGGTGGAGGGCAACGTGCCCTACACGTTGTCCACCGCGCTGTTCTCCGACTACTCGGTCAAGTCACGCACCCTGTACATCCCCGCCGGCAAGGTGGCGCACTACCAGCCGAAGGACGCGCTGGACCTGCCGGTGGGGACGCTCATCACCAAGACGTTCGCCTTCCCGGCGGACCTGCGGCAGCCGGACAAGGACGTGCGCTACATCGAGACGCGCGTCCTGGTGCGCCAGCCTTCGGGCTGGGAGGCGTGGCCGTACGTGTGGAATGCGGATCAGACTGAGGCCGATCTGGCCACTGGTAGCCGCTCCCGTGACGTGACGTTCATCGACCTGCAGGGCAACACGCAGGCGTTCAAGTACTCGGTGCCGTCCAAGAACCAGTGCCAGCAGTGCCACCACCTCCAGGACGAGACGGGGGAGCAGGTGATGCACCCCATCGGCGTGAAGGCGCGCTACCTGCACCACACGAACACGTACGGCGGCGTGGAGCGCGACCAGTTGGAGTACCTGGCGTCGCTGGGCAAGCTGGACGGACTGCCCGCCGCGGCGGAGCTGCCGAAGGCGCCGGACGCGTTCGACCCTTCAGCGGCGGACCTGTCCACGCGGGCGCGCACGTACCTGGACATCAACTGCGCGCATTGCCACAACCCGAAGGGGACGGCGGGCATCACCAGCCAGTTGTTCCTGAACATCGACAACACGAACCTGTTCACGCTGGGCGAGTGCAAGCGCCCAGGGTCCGCGGGCAGTGGCGTGGGCGGCGAGTTCGACATCGTCCCGGGCAACCACGCGGAGTCCATCCTCTGGTTCCGGCTGAACACGGAACAGTCCGGGAAGATGATGCCGCAGATCGGCCGCGTCGTTCACCACGCGGAGGGCTCGCAGCTCGTGGCGGATTGGATCGACTCGCTTCCGCCGAAGAGCTGCAAGTAGTTCACGCCGCCGGCGACGGGGGTTGGGGCTCCTCCAGCCCCACGTTGCTGGACGCGCGGTTGTAGACGTCCAGGTCCAGCAGGCCCTCCTCGCGCGCGACGAGCACCGGCACCAGCATCTGCCCGGTGACGTTGGTGAGGGTGCGCATCATGTCCAGCACCCGGTCGTGATGAAGAGCTGGGGCGCGGACAGCGACAGGCCGAAGTACTGCGCGATGAACAGCGACGTCATCGCCGGGTAGATGGCCCCGCAGCCGTCCATCTTGATGGTGGCGCCCAGGGGCACCGCGAACGCCGCGTAGTCGCGGTTGACGCCCAGGTTGTGGGTGACGCTGCGCAGGGCCACCGGCATGGACGCGAAGCTGGAGGAGCTGACGAACGCCACCTGCATGCCGGGCGCGGCGCCCCGGAAGAAGCGCAGCGGGTTGAGCCCGTGCGCTAGCAAGAGCCCCCCGTACACGAAGATGACGTGCAGCGCGCACGCCAGGTACAGCGTGAGGACGAAGGTGCCCAGGGGCAGGAGCCGCTCGAAGCCGTAGGTGCCCACCAGCGCGGCGATGAGGCCGAAGGTGCCCAGCGGCGTCAGCTCCAGCACGAAGCGGGTGACTTGAATCATCGCGTCGCTGGCCTCGCCCACCAGCTCGCGCAGGCGCGCGGTGCGCTCGCCCAGCTTCACCAGCGCGAAGCCCACGAGGCCCGCGAAGAAGATGACCTGGAGCATCTTGCCTTCGGCCAGCGCGGCGAAGGGGTTGGTGGGCACCACGTCCAGCAGCACCTGCACCGGGCCGGGCACCTGCCGGGGCTTGTAGTCGGAGGCCACCTGGAGCTGGCCCACGCCCACGCCCGGCTTCGTGAGGGCGGCGGTGCCCAGGCCCACGCCCACGGCCAGCGCGGCGGTGAGGGCGAACCAGAGGAAGGTGCGGCCGCCCAGCTTCGCCATGCTCTTCTGGCCGCGCAGCGCGGACACCGCGTGGATGACGGCGAAGAAGACCAGCGGCGTGGCGATCAT
>SECN01000696.1 GCA_004173515.1 Myxococcaceae bacterium
CTTCAGCACGCCCAGCAGCGCCACCACCATCGCTTCCGTGCGCTCCACGCACACGCCCACCCGGCTCTCTTCCCCCACCCCCAGCGTCCGCAAGTGCCTCGCCAACTGGTTCGCACGCGCTTCCACTTGCGCGTAACTCAGCTGCGCTCCTTCGTGCACCACCGCCACCGCGCTTGGCGTCTTCTCCGCCTGCGCCGCGAAGAGGCCATGGACGGTCTCCATGCCCTCACGCTCCGGAGCCACTGCACCCGCGAAGTGCTTCAGCACCTGCTGACGCTCATCGGTTCCCAGCAGAGGCAGTTCCCAGACACCGGCATCCGCGTCCTTCGCGATGCCCTCCATCAAAACGGACAAGTGTCCCAAGAGCCGCTGCGCGGTCTCCGCGTCGTACAGGTCGGTGTTGTACTCAAGCGACGCCGCGAGCCCCTGCTCCGTCTCCGCCATCCCCAGCGTCAAGTCGAACTTCGCCGTCGCCCCTTCCGTTCCGAGCGAACGCAGCGTCAGCCCTTCACTCGGGCGCACCTCTGCCTTGTGGGCAGAGACCGTCTGCATCGTGAACATCACCTGGAACAGCGGTGTGCGGCTCAGGTCGCGCTCTGGCTTCAGCTGCTCCACCAGCTTCTCGAACGGCACTTCCTGGTGCGCATACGCTCCCAGCGTCGTCTCCTTCACCTGACGCAGCACCTGACGGAAGCTCGCTCCCTCCTCCAGCTTCGTGCGCACCACCAGCGTGTTCACGAAGAAGCCGATGAGTCCTTCCAGCTCCGTACGGTTGCGGCCCGCGATCGGCGTTCCCACGCTGATGTCGTCCTGACCGCTGTAGCGCGCAAGCAGCACCTGCCACGCAGCCAGCAGCACCATGAAGGACGTTGCCCCTTCTTCTCGCGCCAGCGTCTTCAGCGTTTCGTTCAACTGCCTCGGCAGCAGCAGCGACGCGCTGGCGCCGTGGAAGCGCTGCACGGCCGGACGTGGTCGGTCCGTCGGCAGCTCCAGAGCATGCGGGGCGCCTTCGAGCTGCTCGCGCCACCAGGAAAGCTGCGCCTCCAGCACCTCGTCCTTCAACCATCCACGCTGCCACGCCGCGTAGTCCGCGTACTGCACCGCCAGCTCCGGCAGCGGTGACACGCGGCCCGCCGCGTAGGCGCCGTAAAGCGCGCCTACTTCGCGCACCAGCACGTCCATCGACCAGCCATCCGACACAATGTGGTGCATCACCAGCACCAGCACGTGTTCGGTGGCACTCAGCCGCACCAACGTCACTCGGAAGAGCGGCCCCTGGCTCAAGTCGAACGGACGAAGGGCCTCCGCGCTCACGCGACTTCGGAGTTCCGTCTCACGCTGGGATTCCGGAACACCGTCCAGCGCCATGAGGCTCCAGGCTACTTCCTGGGCCGGAGCGACCACCTGAAAGGGCTGACCGTCGTGCACCTGGAACGTCGTACGCAGGGACTCGTGACGGCGCATCAGTTCGTTGAAGGTGCGGTGCAGGGCTTCCACGCCCACGGTGCCCGTCAGCCGCACCGCCATCGGGAGGTTGTACGACGCGCCTCCTGGCTGAAGTTGATCGAGCAGCCAGAGGCGCTGCTGCGCGAAGGACAACGGCTCCCGTCCCGTCCGCGGCAAAGCTTCCAGGCGGGGGGCCACCAAGGCCAGCCCCGCGCTCCGAGCCGAATCCACCTTGAGAGCCAGCTCCGCCACCGTCGGGGCCTCGAAGAGGGCTCGCAGCGACAGCTCGACGTTGAAGGCCGTGCGGATGCGCGACACCGCCTGCGTCGCCAGCAGCGAGTGGCCTCCCAGTTCGAAGAAGCTGTCCTGAGCGCCCACCTGCTTCACGCCCAGCACCGCTTCCCACAGCGAAGCGAGCACCTGCTCCGTCTGCGTGCGCGGCGCCACGTAGACGTGCGTGCGCTCTACTCCGACCTCCGGTTTCGGCAGCGCCTTGCGGTCCACCTTCCCGTTCGCGTTGAGTGGCAGCGCTTCCAGCGTCACGAAGGCCGATGGCACCATGTACTCCGGCAGCCGTCCCTTCAGCGCGCTTCGCAGACTCGTGGCGTCCACCGTCTGGCCTGCCTGCGCCACCACGTACGCCACCAGCCGCTTGTCTCCCGGTGCGTCCTCTCGCACCACCACCACCACGTCGCGGATGGAAGGCTGCGCTCCCAGCGCTGCTTCCACTTCTCCCAGCTCGATGCGGAAGCCTCGCACCTTCACCTGGAAGTCCATTCGACCCAGGTACTCCAGTGTCCCGTCCCGGCCCCACCGCACCTTGTCGCCCGTGCGGTACAGCCTCGCTCCGGCTTCCTCGCTGAAGCCATCCGGGATGAAGCGCTCCGCCGTCAGCCCCGGCTGACCCAGATAGCCTCGCGCCAGGCCCTCTCCTCCCAGGTACAGCTCGCCCGGCACTCCCACCGGCACCGGCTGCCCCTTCGCGTCCAGCACGTACGCCTGCGTGCCTTCCAGCGGACGGCCAATCCTCGGCTCCGTCTTCGCTCCACGCTCCACTCGCGCGTGCGTCGAGTACGTCGTGTCCTCCGTCGGCCCGTAGAGGTTGTTGACTTCCTTCACTTGCGGCAGCGCGTACAGCGCCTGCACCAGCCGGTTCGGCAGCGCCTC
>SECN01000201.1 GCA_004173515.1 Myxococcaceae bacterium
ACATCCAGAAGCTCGCAAATGCGAAGGGCTGGGATGAGGACGACCTACTTGGTCTTATGGCCGCGTTTGTGGCGCAGAATGCCCTTGATGACGAACTGCTCGAGTTCCTCCAGGAAGAGGGAGAAAAGCTTGGGGGAGGCTCGCCAGAAGAGGAGGACGAGGATGATCCAGATCTCGACGATTGATCAGACGTAACAAATTAACAGAGAGAAGGACAATACCATGAAAAAGCTTACCGCACTTGCACTGGCCGTCGTCGCAGCTGTGGGCTTGTCGGCATGCAGTCAGAACGCTCAGGATCAAACCGCGCAGGCCGGCAACGCCATTGCCGCCGATGTGAGTGCGACCACCAGCAACGCCGGCGACCGTATCGAAGCGGGGACCGACCATGCGGCCGGCTCCAGCTCTTTCCTGGAACGCTAGGTGAATCCGTCACCGGCATCAAGCACCCCACACGTCGCAAGGCAGGCCGCTTGTCGCCTGTGGACCTCGTCCCATGGGCCGCAGGGCGAACGGGCACGCACCCGGTCTTCCCCTCCCGGCCTGTCCCTGAACCCCTACCGCCCCTAGCTTTTTCTCAGCGGGGGCCGTCGCCCCGTCCCACTCACATCCTCCGGGAGAGATTCCATGAAGAAGCTCATTGGGGTGTTCGCGTCCGTCGCGTTGCTGGGTTCTGGCGTGGCCGTGGCCCAGGACAGCGTGGTGCAACCTTCGCAGCCGCCTTCCACCACCGCGCCGGCCCAGGGAAGTCCGGGGCGGATTGAATCGGGCGGCACCATGCAGGGCTCGCAGCAGGGGACCTCTGGAAGCATGGGGAGCACCGACGCCATGGGCGGCTCCGGGTCCGCGGCCCATTCGTCGAGCATGACCGGCGCGAACGAGCTGACGGGCAAGGTCGTCAAGAGCGAGAGCAAGAAGGTCTACATCAGCGCCGCGAATGGGGCGGTGGTGCCGCTGGACATCGACAGCAAGACCCAGTTCACCGACCCGAGCTTGAAGAACGCCAAGAGCCTGAAGGAGGGCCAGGAGATCCGCGCCAGCTTCCAGGTGAAGGACGAGAAGAACATGGCGACGAGCATCTCGCTGAGCCAGGGCACGGGCGGCTCGGGCACCGACGTGATGTCGCCGGATCCGTCCATCAACGAGGGCAAGGGCGGCATGGGCAGCGACTCCAGCCTGAACCCGGACACGGGCGCCAGCCCGCACGACACGAGCGGTTCGCCGAAGACCTACTAATTGCCTCGCGTGTGTCTCTCCCCTGCTCGCGGCCCGCCGTCCTCCGGTGGGCCGCGGGTGTTTTTCACGGTGGCGGCTCCATTGGAGGGAGCGGGATCCGCATGGACCTCGAGGCCGACGTGATCATCCTGGGTGCCGGCGCCGCGGGGCTGTCCGCGGCGGACCGGTTGATGCGCAAGGGCCTGCGGGTCATCGTCCTGGAGGCACGCGATCGCGTGGGAGGCCGCGTGGCGACCGTGTGGGATCCGACGGGCGATGTGCCCCTGGAGCTGGGCGCCGAGTTCGTCCACGGCAAGCCCCCCACCCTCCTGCGGCGCATCGAGAAGGCAGGTCTGACGGTCCGTGCGTGCAACGACAGGCATGCGCTGCTGTGGCGGGGGAACCTGGGTGAATCAGATAGGGCCTTCGCGTTCCAGAAGCCCCTGTCCCAGGCGAAGCCTCCCGACCGGTCGATGACAACGTGGGTGGCGGAAGAGGCCCGTGCCCGGAAGTGGCCGCCGCTCGTCACCGCGATGGCCCGCTCGTACGTCGAGGGCTTCTACGCCGCGGATCCGGACATCGCGAGCACCCTGGCCATCGCACGGATGGACCGGTCTGTCGCGAGCATGGGTGGGGCGACGCCTTCCCGTGTGATGGAGGGCTATGACCGCGTGCTGCATGCGATGGCGGCCCGGCTCTTCGCGAAGCCGGACACGCTGTTCCTCAATGCCATAGTCGATGAGGTGCGCTGGAAGCCGGGGCAGGTTCGCGTGCGGGCGCGGACCCGACAGGGGGTCTTGCTCGGGATGTTCCAGGCCCGGCAGGCCGTGGTGACGCTTCCGGTGGGCGTGCTCCGGGCCCGTCCTCCCCAGCCTGGCGCCGTCCGCTTCGTGCCGCGCGTGCGGGAACAGGAACGCGCCTGGAACCAACTGGAGATGGGCCCCCTGGTGAAGGTGCTGTTGCGCTTCCGCACGGCGTTCTGGCGGGAGCAGGCGGAGAGCGCCCGCTTCGGGTTCTTCCATGCCCCCGGGGCTCCGTTTCCCACGTGGTGGACGCTGTCGCCCCACCGGCGCACCCGACATCTGGTGGGCTGGAGTGGCGGCCCCGGGGCCCTGGCGCTGTCGAAGCTGGACGAACGGGCGGTGCTGGAGCGCGCGATCCAGGGGCTCTCGCGACTGTTCCGGCGGCCCGTGCGGCACCTGCACGAACAACTGGAGATGTGGCGCGTGCAGGACTGGCAACGCGAGCCGTACACGCGCGGAGGCTATGCCGTCATTCCCACCGGGGCGCTGGACGCGGTCGCCACGCTGGCCCGGCCCGTGGGCCGGACCCTCTTCTTCGCGGGCGAGGCCACCCATGTCGGTGGAGAAGAGGGCACCGTGCATGGTGCGCTCGACACCGGGCGGCGGGCCGCGGACGAGGTGCTGGCCGCGCGTGGTCCTGCGTGAGCCCGGGCCGCCTTCCCGGCAGACGGGCGGACGGGCTCTGGGGACGATGTGGAAGCGTTCACCCGTGAACATCTTCCGGGCATGCGCCTCTGGATCGCCATCGTCGCGGGTTTGAGCCTTGGACAGTCGCAGGACGTGGAGCCACTGCCGCCAGAGGATCCGTCCGTGAGGGATCCTGCCGCCGCGGCCCTCCAGGACGCCTACGAGCAGGCTGCTGAAGACACTGATGGGGCCCGCCCTCCGCAGGGCTACGGCATCCAGTACTCCACGGATCCGAACCAGGGAGGCTACGTCTTCACGCCGTTGCTGCCCGACGGCAGCCCGCCCGTCGACTCAGGGCAGGTCGCCACGCAGCAGTCGCAGACCTACGTGCCTCCGCCCGTTCCCACGGTCTTCGACACCCAGCCCTCCGGCGGGGAGGCCTCCGAGCTGGAGGCTGCTCCGCAGGACGTGACGTCGGGTACGGGTGGCTCGGGCGCGGCCGGCATCTCGTCGACCGTTGGGGGGACCACCGCGGGGCAGTCCGCCACGGGCGCTGGCGCCGCGGGCACGTCTCCAACGTCGGGTCCGACCAACACCGACGAAGCGGGCTTTGGAGGGACCGAGGACACGGGCGCGACGTCCACGGGTGCTTCCTCCACGGCTCCGGTGGGCGGAACGGGAGAAATCCCGGTGGATTCGTCGCGGGTGACGGTGCAGGGGCCGACGACCGGGAGCCAGGTCGCGCCAGAGACCGCCACGGGTGGCTCGGGGACGACGGGCACCGGGACGTCGAACACGCCTGCCCTCGCACCTTCGACGGGAGTTCCCGCGCAGGAGCAGTCGAGCGGTACGTCCACGACGACCCCGGCTCCGTCGACGACGGGCACGTCCGCATCGGCTCCGTCGGGCAATACGTCCACGACGGCTCCGGTCCAATCAACGCAAGCCACGGCGACGGGCACGTCGGCTCAGGTCCCTTCGGCCCAGGCCGCGACGGGCACGGCGACCCCGGTTGCGTCGGCGCAGGGCACGACGGCCGGGCCCCCCACTGCGACGAATGCCGACGTGGCCCAGCAGACCGCGGAGCTGACGCGCCTTCGTGAGCGCATCGCCCAGCTAGAGCAGCAGGTGGAGGAACGCGACGCCGTGGCCACCGAGCGCACCCAGGCCGTGCAGTCCCAGGTGGATGTGCATGAGCAGCGCGCCTACGAGACCGAGCGCCTCCGGCAGCAGCGGCTGGCACGGATCCAGTCCGCGGGCCAGTGGATGCTCGCGGCGGATCAGGCGCTGGAGCAAGGAGAGCTCGGCGTGGACAACGCCCTGAGCATCGCCGACCAGGACTTCTCCGTGGTGGGACAGACGGCTTCGGCCGACGGCCAGGGCATGGTCGTCGTCCACTCCGAGCGGGCCCGCGCGCAGATCGCCCTGGCCCGGGATGCCGCCGGACGCCGGGACGTGTACGCCGCGCGCATCGCCCTCCAGACCGCTGGCGAGGAGCTGCGACTGATGCGCGCCGCGAACCTGGACCGCCCAGGTTCGTCCAACGCCCTGCTCAATCGTTGAGGCGCGGGGTGACCAGCGCCGGCACCCCCGAGGGCTTCGCGATGAGGTAGCCCTGCACGAAGTCCACGCCGTGCCGACGCACCCACGAGAGCTCCTCGGGCGTCTCGATGCCCTCGGCCACCGTCTGGATTCCCAGCTGGGCCGCGATCTCCAGCAGCTTTTGCACGATGGACGCCTTGTAGGGATCCGCGTGGACGCCCCGCACCAGCTCCATGTCCAGCTTCATGTACTCCGGGCGCAGTTGGTGGAGCAGGTTCAGGGACGAGTAGCCCGCCCCCAGGTCGTCCAACGCGACCTTGAAGCCCGCCTCCCGGTAGAAGTCCACGATGGAGCGCAGGTGCTCGGCGTTCGCGGACCGATCGGATTCGATGATCTCGAAGACGACGTTCGCCTCCGGGATGCCCGCCTCGCGGATGGCCGCCACCGTGGAGCGCAGACAGAAGGCCGGATCGTAGATGGCCGCGGGCGTGAAGTTGATGAACAGGTGCGTGCGCAGTTGGTGGCGCACCGCTTCACGGATGGCGGTGGTGCGCGCGGCCAGGTCCAAC
Organism: Myxococcaceae bacterium; assembly: GCA_004173515.1. GTDB lineage: Bacteria > Myxococcota > Myxococcia > Myxococcales > Myxococcaceae > Corallococcus. Next base: position 4,757 of record SECN01000201.1, read on the forward strand.
TGGAACAGCAGGTCCGCCTCCCTCGCCGTGTCCAGCATCCGCGCCGGCGACACCAGCGCGCCGTCCCGGTCCCGCCCGCGCATCAGCGCTTCGTGCGCGAAGACGAAGGACGTGTCCTGTGCATGGACGATGGGCTGGAAGAACGTGGTGAGCCGCGACTCCGCCAGCATGTCCACCAGCCATCCCGACAGCTGGAGCATGGTGAAGCGCTGCAACGAGTCCACCCGCGGGAAGTCCGCCATCCCCGGCTCCGTGTCCCCCGGAACGAAGAGCGCCCGTGTGCCCCGGACCTCCTCCGCCGTCAGCACGTTGGGCAGGAGCGCGGACAGCCGCCCCAGCTCCCCCTCCCCCATCCCCACCACGACACAATGCGCGTCGGTGCGTAGCTGGTAGCGCCCGCCCGCCTCGCGCAGGTGCGCCACCAGCTTGCCCAGGCTGTGGCCCAGCGGAGGCCACAGGAAGAGCCGCCCCGGTCCCTCGGGCGGCTCAGGCAGGGTCTGGCAACGACCACATCCATTCACCTGGGTCATGATGCAGCCTTGGCGTCACGGGGTATGGCGGAAGATGAGCAGCCCGCGCGTCGTGTCCCACCCATACACCAGCCCGTCCGCGACGTGAACGCCCTGGAGGCCCTCGAAGTAGGTCAACCCGCGCCGCGCGTCGGTTTCGCTCCAGGTGTTGAAGTACCCGGTGGGCTTCAGCGTGCCCAGCGTGGACACGTCATACGCGCGCAGGCCGTCCTGGTAGTTGGCCAGATAGAGCGTGGTCCCCGACAGCGCCATGCCTCCCAGGGAGGCCTCCTTGCGCAGCGGCAGCTCCTCGCGCTGCACGATGGCCTCCGGGTTCGTCGCGTCCAGCGCCAGGAGGGAGGAGCCCCACGCATCCGAGCCCTCGTACACGGCGGTCGCCGTGCCCACCCTGCCCACGGCCAGCGAGCTGGTGGACGCCCCACCGTAGCGGCCCAGCAGCTTGGGCGCCTTCTTCGTCGCCACGTCCGTGACGTCCGTCACCGAGACGCCGTAGCTCCAGTTGCTCACGTACAGGCGGTTGTCCTGCACCGCCAATGCGTAGGGGTACTCGCCCAGGGTCGCGGATGAACCCTCCACCGTGTAGCGCACCACCAGCACCGGCGCGAGCGGCTGGGTCACGTCCAGGATGATGATGTCCGAGCGGGGCGTGGGCGACGCCACGTAGAGCAGGTTGCCATCCTTCGCGAGCGCATCCACCCGCGTCGGCGTCGCCGCCTCCGCGAGGAACTTCGTGCCGCAGGCCGGGACCGCAGGGTCGAGGGTCAGGTCGCAGAGGCGCAGGCCCTGGTCGTAGGTGCCCACGTAGAGGGTCGAACCGGACACGAGGGCGGTGGTCAGGACCGCCGTGTCGAACTTCTGCTTGGACGCCAGCGTCGGGTGCGCGGGGTCCTTCACGTCGTAGACGATCAGCCCCTCTTCGCGCGCCGTCACGTACGCGTAGCCGCCCGCCACCACCACGCCCGTGGGACGGCCGCCCGGAAGGGCGATCTCCCCCAGCAGCTGCATGCGGTCGGCTTCCGCTTCACCTTCGCGCCGCACCACGCGCGTGGCGGTGAACGTGCCCTGGCGCGTCTTCGCGCCGTTGACGCAGACGCGCACCACGCCCAGCACCTCTCCGGGACCGGAGGCCTTGCAGCCGGAGAACGCGTAGCGCACCGCGCCGCCATCCGAGCCCGTCACGTCGCTGGCCAGGTAGAAGGTGTCCTGGGTGATCTGCTTCGTCGTCATCGGCAGGCCGATGAGCAGCGGATCCCCGGGGGTGAAGCGCAGGGTGGACGGGCCGATGAAGCCGTCCTCGAACGCGATGTTGGCGTTCCAGATGCCTTCGGCCTGGACGGCGGCCAGCGTCGAGCGGTCACAACCCGACAGGTCGATGGCTTCAACCTGACACTCGGCCTTGTCGCCGGAATCGTTGGTATTGCCGCATCCGACGGCGAGGAAGAAAACGGTGGCGGCCAAGAGGGGGAGGCGGTTCATTGCCTCCTCCATACCGGGCGATGCCGACCGGAGCCAAGTCCCCTCCTGCGTGCGGAGGGTGAACACCCCGGACGTCCACCGTCACGCAAAGAAACAAATGAACCGCTTGTGCGTTTCCGATGGGAGAGGGAGCCTCCCGCCGGGCCCCTGATACGCCTGTCTCCTCGCCTTACGAGGTGCTTTTTGAACCCCCGTCCGCACGTGGTCGTCGTGCTGCTGGCCCTGCTCCTTCCGGAGTTCGCGCTCGCCCAGGTCTTCGTCGTCCCCCGTCGCGCGGGGAAGACGCCCGTGAACAGCTACGAGTTCGAGTGGCGGCACATCGACATCCTCGTGGGCCCTGGCGCGACCGGACTCGCCAAGCCCGCGGAGAAGACCGCGCATGATTCGCCCCCGGGCACCCAGGGCGGCGCGATCCCCCAGGCGCCCACCGTGTCGCCGCAGACGGGCGACACGCTGTCGCCCCCGGGCGGCCCGGAGGTCACCCCCTCCGGACAGGTGACGTCGGCGCCCCCCGGCCCGGGCAATGCCGTGGCGGCGGGCGTCTCCGCGGACGCAGGCACGGACGCGGGCAGCGGCCCTCCGACCGTCGTGGGCCTGGAGGACGGCGGCATCCCGCCCCCGGGCGTGGTGGCGCTGGCGGACGGCGGCACGGCGGGTGACGCGGGCACGGTCGCGGGCATGGGGGGCAACGACGGCGGCCCCGCGTTGTCCGGCTCGCCGCTGCTGCTGGGCAGCCCGGACGGCGGCTTCAACTACACCTACGCGAAGGACCTGGGCGCCAAGACGGGCGGCGTGCGCTTCTACTTCTACGAGCGCGAGCGCGCGGTGGCCGAGCGCGCCGCCCCCATCGTCGAGGAGGCGTACCGGTACCTGGTGGATCAGTTCAAGTACGTCCCCACGGAGACGTTCCCGTACATCCTCTACAGCAGCTACGCGGAGTTCCTCCAGACGAACGTGTTCGCGGTCTCCGAGGGCACGCTGGGCGTCACCAGCACCGAGGACCTGAAGCTGTCGCTGCCGTACCTGGGCGACCACCACCTGTTCGATGAGATCAGCACCCACGAACTGGCGCACCAGTTCACCATCCAGAAGGTGCGCACCGTGGCGGAGCAGGCCAAGGTGTTCGGGGATCCGCTGGGCGGCTACCCGCTGTGGTTCATCGAAGGTCTGGCCGAGTTCTACGCCAAGCGCGGGTTGGATCCCGAGGCGGAGATGATGGTGCGGGACCTGCTGGTCAACCCGGACCTGATGAAGGGCTACGCGTTCCTCGACTTCTTCTCCCCCGGGCCCTACGGCTACCTGTGGATCTACAAGGTCGGTCAGGCACGCGTGGCCTTCCTGGAGGAGGAGTACGGCGCGGGCATCACGCAGCGCCTGCTGGAGGAGGCGCCCCGGCTGGTGGGCGGCTCGCGCGACGCACCTTCGCTCAAATTCGAGGAGCTGCTGGAGCGGCTGACGGGCGATGATCCGAAGCGCATCTCCGCGCGCTTCGAGAACTGGCTCAAGCGCCGCTCTTTCAAGACGTACCTGGACTCCGCGCAGACGGCGCCCGCGCTGGACTCGCTGGGCGAGACGCCCGGAATCGTCACCGCGATGACCAGCGGTCCGGACGGCAACGTGCTGGCCCTGCGCACCATCGTGCCGGAGACGGGCGAAAGCCGGCTGTACCTGATTGACCCGCGCTCGCCGGAGAAGAACGTGAAGGTGGCGGGCGACGGCGTGCCGGGCGTGGAGTCCCTGCACCCGGTGTCCGGCCGCAACTTCGCGCTGACCAAGGACAAGCTCGCGTTCGTGGCGGAGCGCACCGGCCGCGACGTCTTGTACGTCCAGGACTACGTGCACCTGCAGGAGCGCAAATCCACGGACGTGCTGGTCCGGCGCTCCGCCATCCGCACCGGCATCGGGCGGGAGGTGGGCCTGAGCGTGAAGCTGGAGGTGGGCGACCGGAGCGAGTACCGCATCGACAGGCAGGGCGTGCTGGCCATCTATTCGCCGGCGTTCTCCCCGGACGGGAAGTTCCTCGCCTTCATCGGCATCAACGACTCAGGCCTGCGCGATGTCTACGTCATCGACCTGTCGCAGGGCACGGACGCGAAGATCAAGCAGTTGACCAACGACGTGTTCGCCGAGCGGCAGCTCACCTGGGGCCCCTCCGGCATCATCTACACGTCCGACGCCACGTCCCACCGCAAGTACAACCTCTTCCGGGTGAAGCCGGACGCGCCCGTGGGCCAGGCCGAGCGCCTCACCTCCGAGGAGCGCGACGAGGCGGACCCCATCGCGCTGTCGGACGGGCGCCTGTTCTTCGTGGCCTACAACCAGAGCAGCTCCGACCTCCACGAGCGTCTGGCGGACGGTCGCATCGTGCGGCGCACCGACCTGACGACGGGCGTCTTCGAGCCCGGCCCCGGCCCCGACGGTGGCCTGTGGATGCTCTTCCACATGTCCGGTGAGCGGAAGCCTTCGCTCCTGCGCCCGCCGCGCATGCTGTCGCTGGAGGACCCCAAGGAGCCGCAGGCGGATCCGCCCTCCCCCATGGCCATCCGGCCGCTCACGGACGCGCTGGCCTACCGGCCCTTCACGCGGGAGAACATCGAGCTGGGGCCCATCTTCGGCTTCGCGGGCGCGGGCGGCGGCGGCTTCGTGGGCCAGGTGTTCGCGTCCGCGTCGGACCGGCTGCGCGACCACCAGATGGTCCTGTCGCTGGCGGTGTACGGCTCGTTCGAGCTGACGGACGGCCTGCTGCTCTACATCAACGACGAGAAGCGCACGACCTGGGGCGGCGGCATCTTCCAGTCGCTGCGCTTCCGCATCGACAAGACGTTCGACGACCTGCCACCGGAGCAGCGGCCGTTCTTCATCTCGTCGGAGCGCTACTTCGGCGCGCTGGGCAGCCTGCGCTACCCGCTCAGCACCTTCGTCTATCTTCAGGGCGACCTGAGCGTCGGCGGCACGAAGTACTTCCTGGACGACTACAACGAGTTCTACCTGGCGTTCCCGGAGCGCAACGAGTCGAACATGGAGCTTCTGTCCGCCTGGCGCGCCGACAACCAGCACATCCGCTTCCAGACGGAGCTGAGCGGCCGCATCGGCTACGACAGCCTCAAGTACCACTACGCGACGGGCCCGCTGTCGGGCAGCTCCATCCTGCTGGAGGCCACGGCCGGCCTGCAGCCCTTCGACGGGCAGGCGTACGGCAACATGCGCCTGGACATGGAGCGGTACTTCCCCATCTATGGCCGCAGCAACATCTTCATCCGCCTGGGCGCGGGCAGCACGGTGGGCGGCCGGTACGCGCGCTCCTACTACCTGTCCAGCTTCGACACCCTGCGCGGCGTGAACTTCGGCGATGAGGAGTGGCTGCTGGGCCAGCACTTCGTCTACTCCACGCTGGAGGCGCAGCTGCCCCTCAACGACATCATCCGGGTGGCCTTCCTGAGCGACCTGGAGGCCATCGCGGCCATCGACGCGGGCGGCGTGGGTGACGGGACGCACGACCTCTGGGACCACCGCGTGCTCAACGCCGTCGTGGGCTTCAACCTGTCGCTGGGGCCCCTGCTGCTGCGGCTGCACTTCGCGCGGCCGTTCGACATCAAGGCCGCCGCTGGCAAGCCCGACGAGGGCTGGGTGACGAACTTCTCCATCGGCGTCGCCGGCCTCAACGGCTTCTTCGACCAGAAGGACACCGGCAAGAAGGCGGTCGCCACCGCGCCCAGCTTCTCGCTGATGCCGTCGCTCGGCGGCGGCTACACGACGCCCCTGGTGCACTGAGCTCAGGCGCCCGGGGTCGTCCGTCGGTGGTGGGGCGCGGCGTCAGGACTGCGCGGCGACGAGGGCGGCGTTGGCGCGAGCCAGCGGCCCCCCGTCGTTGGGGATGCGCTCGAAGTCCCCTCGCAGGGCCTTGATGGCGAACTTCTCCAGGTCGATCTCCCGGCGGGTGCGCACGCCCAACGCGCGCACCAGCGCGGACAGGGGCCCGAAGCCGGTGAGCCCCTGTTGCAGCAGCAGGGCCAGCGTCACCCCACTGAGCAGGCGCCAGCCATGGCCGTCACGGCGGCCCAGCAGCAGGCCCGCCAGCGCCAGCGCGGAGCCCCCCACGGCCACGGCGCGGTGCATCTCCCATTCGCGCTCCAGCCTCTGGAGGTACTGACTCATCTCCGCGCGGTCGGCCCGCTCGGCCATGCAGCGGACACACGACTCCACGTGGGCGTCGATGCGACGGTTCACCGTGGATGGCGCGTGCGTCCGCGCGGCATCGGACGAGGTCTGGTTCCAGGACTCCATCATCACTCCCCTGACGGGTTCGCGGGACGGACTCGGGCCGTCCTCCAGCCTGCTCCAGGAAAGCTAGGGCCGCCCGAGGCGTTCGTGCACAGCGCTCTATCTGGCGGCCCAAGCCCGGCTGCCCGCCCCGGGGACACGGGACGCCTGCTCCGCTGCTTGGGGACCGCAGGCAGGCAGTCGTGAATCGCCGGTCCTACGCGGTCCGTCATGAGGTGCCGTCAAGAGCGGGAGGGCCCACCGGGTGGGAAGGGATTTTCCCCATCCATGGCGCTCCCGGGGACTTGCAGAGGCCACTTGCCTGCCCCCCAGGGCGTGTAGGGGGCCATCCGACGACGTGCTTGGGAGGCACAGGGCTTGCTCCACGGTGGGGCAATGATGCGTCCAAGACTCCTGCTCAGCCTGTCGATGTTGCTGGCCGCGTGCGGTGGTGCCGGTTCGTCGAATCCCGAAGATCCACCCGTCGTCACGGATCCCGTCGTCACGGATCCCGGCACGACGGATCCCAAGGGGCCGGTGGATCCACCGCCCGACCCGCCCCCGGTGGATCCGCC
>SECN01000697.1 GCA_004173515.1 Myxococcaceae bacterium
GAGGCGCTGCCGAACCGGCTGGTGCAGGCGCTGTACGCGCTGCCGCAAGTGAAGGAAGTCAACAACCTCTACGGGCCGACGGAGGACACGACGTACTCGACGCACGCGCGAGTGGAGCGCGGAGCGAAGACGGAGCCGAGGATTGGCCGTCCGCTGGAAGGCACGCAGGCGTACGTGCTGGACGCGAAGGGTCAGCCGGTGCCGGTGGGAGTGCCGGGCGAGCTGTACCTGGGAGGCGAAGGACTGGCGCGAGGCTACCTGGGGCAGCCGGGGCTGACGGCGGAGCGCTTCATCCCGGATGGCTTCAGCGAGGAGGCCGGAGCGAGGCTGTACCGCACGGGAGACAAGGTGCGGTGGGTCCGGGACGGGACGCTGGAGTACCTGGGCCGGATGGACTTCCAGGTGAAGGTGCGAGGTTTCCGCATCGAGCTGGGAGAAGTGGAAGCGGCGCTGGGCGCGCAGCCCGAAGTGCGCGACGTGGTGGTGGTGGTGCGGGAGGATGCGCCGGGAGACAAGCGGCTGGTGGCGTACGTGGTGGCGCAGGCGGGCCAGACGGTGGAAGTCGCGAGCCTGCGAAGTGCGCTGAAGGGCCGGTTGCCGGAGTACATGGTGCCGTCGGCCTTCGTGACGCTGGAAGCGCTGCCGCTCAACGCCAACGGCAAGGTGGACCGCAAGGCCCTGCCGGTGCCGGAGGACGAGTCACGCAAGGACTCGGACCTCGGTTGGCTTCGCACGCCGACCGAGGAACTGATGGCCGGTCTCTTCGCGCAGGTGCTGGGCGTGAAGCAGGTGGGGCCTCGGGACGACTTCTTCGAGCTGGGCGGACACTCGCTGCTGGCGACGCGCGTCGTGGCTCGCGTGTTCGGCCTCTTCGGCGTGGAGCTGCCGCTGCGCGAGTTGTTCAACGCGCCCACGGTGGAGGAACTGGCGCGCAAGGTGGATGCACGGGCCGGTGACACGCGCCCGTCTCCGGCGCTCACACGGGTGCCGCGCACGGACTCGCTGCCCCTGTCGTTCGCACAACAGCGGATGTACTTCCTGGAGCAACTGGAGCCGGACAGCCCGCTCTACAACATCCCGAATGCCCTCCGCCTGGAGGGCACGCTCGACGCTGACGCACTGGAGCGCGCGTTCGACGCGTTGATCCAGCGCCACGAGGGCCTGCGGACCACCTTCCATGCCGACGCGGAAGGGCGCCCCTTCCAGCGGATCGCCGCCGGGTTCAAGGCGGGATTGGTGCGGGTGGACCTCCGCGATCGTCCCGAAGCCGAGCGTGAGGAAGAGGCCCGGCGGCAGGCCCATGCAGAAGCGCTGCGTCCCTTCAAATTGGGTCAGGGTCCGCTCCTGCGCGCGACGTTGCTGCGCACCGGGGAGCGGCAGCACCTGCTGGTGGTGGTGCTGCACCACATCGTCTCCGACGGCGGGTCCATGGGCGTGCTGGTGCGCGAGCTGGGTGCGCTCTACGCGGCCTTCAGCATGGGCCGGCCTTCACCGCTGCCCGAACTGCCGTTGCAGTATGCGGACTACGCGGCATGGCAGCGCGGCTGGCTGCAAGGCGAGGCGCTGGAGGAGCAGGTCGGCTGGTGGCGGCGCGAACTGGATGGAGCCCAGGCCGCGCTGGAGTTGTCGACGGACAAGGTGCGTCCCGCGACGTCGACGTCCCGGGGAAGCTCGGTGCCGGTGCAATTGTCGAAGCCACTGTCGGACGCGCTGAAGGCGCTGGGACGCCGCGAGGGTGCGACGCCCTTCATGGTGGTGCTGGCGGCGTGGCAGGTGCTGCTGTCGCGCTACAGCGGGCAGGACGACATCAGCGTGGGCACACCCGTCGCGGGCCGAACGCGTGCGGAGGTGGAAGGCCTCATCGGCCTGTTCGTCAACACGCTGGTGCTGCGCACGCGACTGGCTCCGGCCGACACCTTCCGTCAGGTGTTGGGGCAGGTGCGAGAGACGACGCTGGGCGCGTTCGCGCACCAGCAGGTGCCGTTCGAACGACTGGTGGACGCCCTGCGTCCGGAGCGCGACCTGGGCCGCACGCCGCTGTTCCAGGCGATGCTCGTGCTCAACACCGAGGTTGATACCGAGCTGGCCCTGCCGGATCTCACGCTGCGTCCGGAGCCCGTCGACGGCGAGCACACGAAGTTCGAGCTGAGCCTGTCGCTTGCGGCGTCGGAGCAGGGGTTCCGCGGGGCGCTCGGGTACAGCACGGAGCTGTTTGATCGCTCGACAGTGGAGCGGATGGTGGAGCACCTGCGGGTCCTGCTGGAGGGCGTCGCGGCCAATCCCGACGTGTCCGTGGGCGCGTTGCCACTGCTGGATGCTGCCGAGCGTCTGCTGGTGCTGGAGACGTGGAACCAGACGGCGGAAGCGGTGCCTTCCGCGAGCATCCCCGCGCTGTTCGAGGCGCAGGTGGAGCGGGTGCCTGGGGCGGTGGCGGTGGTCGCGGACGGTCGTCAGCTGACCTATGCGGAACTGGACGCGAAGGCGAACCGGCTGGCGCGAGCGCTGGTGAAGGAGGGCGTGGGCCCCGAGGTGCTGGTGGGGCTGTACGTGGAGCGCACGGTGGAGTCCATCGTGGGGATGCTGGGCAT
>SECN01000202.1 GCA_004173515.1 Myxococcaceae bacterium
TACTGGAGGACCGTTGAAGGGGAGGGGGGCGGCCTGGGGCCTGACGGTGTACGCGCGTCGCGTGCCCTCCCCGAGACTTCGTGACATACCCACGCGCGGGTGCGTGGAGAAGCGAACGCTCGGTCCACGGCCGATGACTCATTTCTTTCAGCCGTCCGGAATCGTTCTAGCTTGGTCGGTCGTTTCCAGGGGACGCCATGCCCGAGGTACTCGTCGTTGATGACAGCAAGGTGATGCGAGAGATGGTGGTCGCGTGTCTGCGGCCCTATCCGGACAGCCGCTTCACGCAGGCCTCCAGCGGCCTGGAGGCCATCGAACAGCTGACGCTCAAGGCGTATGACCTGCTCGTGCTGGACCTCAACATGCCGGACATCGGCGGCATCGAGGTCGTGGAGTTCGTGCGCGGGCAGGACCAGCTGCGCTCGCTGCCCATCATCATCGTCACCACGCGGGGCGACGAAGCCTCCCGCGAGCGCGCCCTGCAAGCGGGCGCGAGCCTCTTCATGACCAAGCCCTTCACCCCGGACTCCCTCCAGGGCGCGGCCCGGTCCCTCCTGGAGAAGGCCCCCGCCAAGGCCCTGGACGAGGCGCCGCGCGGGTGACGGCCCCCGGGGAGTTCGCGGAGTTCCTCCCCGCCTACCTGGCGGAGGTGGATGAATTGCTGGCGTCCGCGCAGCGGGACCTGCTCGCCGTGGAGGAGGCCGTGCGCCGGGGCGCGCTCCAGCCGCGCGCGGTGCGGGAGCTGTTCCGCGCCCTGCACACCATCAAGGGCCTGTCCGCCATGGTGGACGTGGAGCCCATCGTCTCCCTGGCCCACTGGATGGAGGCCTCCCTGCGGGTGGCGGACCAGGCGGGCGGTCGCCTGCCGGAGTCCAGCGTGGAGCCCCTGGTGGAGGGCCTGCGCGCCATCGAGCAGCGGGTGCGGCAGCTGGGCGCCGGAAAGCCCGCTTCGCCCGCGCCCGCGAACCTGCTGGAGCGGCTGGAGGCGCTGGGCCCCCAGGTGGTGGACGCGGCGCCCCGGAAGGCCCGCGCCGTGGTGCTGGACGCGGAGGCCGCGTTCGCCTCCCGGCTGGCGCCGTCGGAGCGCGAGCAGTTGGAGGGCGGGCTCGCGGGCGGTCAGCGCGCGGTGCGGCTGGACTTCGTGCCCTCCGCGGAGGTGAGCAGCAGCAGCGCGAACGCCAGCGAGGCCCCGCCCGCCGCCGCGCCGGACAGGGGCAGCACCTTCACGATGTCGCCGTGCTTCGCCACGCGCTCGCGCACGGTGACATCGTGAAGGTGCTGCCCCTGTCCGGCGCGGCGGCGGGCGGGGCCTCGCTGGCGTTCGCGCTGCTGCTGCTCACCTCCGCGGAGGACGCGGTGCTGCTGGACGTGGTGGGCGGGGCCCCCGCCACGGTGCGCTCGCTGGCGGCGGCCGCGCCCGCGGCGCCCGACGCGGCGTCGCCCGCGCCGGTGCCCACCGACAGCGCCCTGGGGACGCCCGTCTTCGAGGAGGAACTGGAGGAGCCGGAGGTGCGCCGGGGCGGCGGCCTGCTGCGCGTGGAGGTGTCGCGGCTGGACGAGGCCATGGAGTGGCTGGCGGCGCTCGTGGTGAACCGCTCCCGGCTGACGCGCGCGGTGGCGGCGCTCACGGCGGCGGGCGCGCCCACGCGCGAGCTGGCCACCATCCTCCAGGAGAACGGCCGGCAGCTGCGCGACCTGCGCTCGGCCATCCTGCGCCTGCGCATGGTGCGCATGGGGGACGTGCTGGAGCGGCTGCCCCTGCTGGTGCGCGGGCTGCGGCGCACCACCGGCAAGGCGGTACGGCTGGAGCTGGACGTGGGCGACGCGGAGCTGGACAAGGCCGTGGCGGACCGGCTGATGCCCGCGCTGGTGCACCTGGTGCGCAACGCGGTGGACCACGCGCTGGAGCTTCCCGAGGAGCGCCTTGCCGCGGGCAAGCCCCCGGAGGGGCTGGTGCGCCTGGGCTGCCACGCGCGCTCCAGCGGCCAGTTGGAGATCACCCTGCGCGACGACGGGCGGGGCGTGGACGCGAAGGCGGTGGCGAAGGCCGCGAACGCGCCCGTGCCGGACTCGGTGGACGGCCTGCTGGACCTGCTGTGCCGCCCCGGGCTGTCCACGCGCCAGGAGGCCACGCGCACCAGCGGCCGGGGCATGGGCATGGACATCGTGCGGCGCATCGTCGTGGAGCAGTTGGGCGGCGAGCTGCGCATGGAGACGCGCAAGGGCGCGGGCACCACCTTCACCCTGCGCGTGCCGCTCACGGTGACGCTGGTGGACGCCATCGTCTTCGAGTGCGCGGGCCTCAAGTACGCGGTGTCGGTGGGCACGGTGGAGGAGCTCATCGACGTGGACATGCTCAAGGTGGTGCGGCCCGCGGGCGCGGACGGCCTGGGGCTGGTGGAGCGGCGGGGCGCGGCGGTGCCGCTGGTGTCGCTGGCCCGGCTGCTGGAGCGCACCACGGCCCTGGAGCAGGCGGGCGTCACCGGAGCCGTCACCGGAGCCGTTACGGGCGCTGTCACGGGCGCCTCCAAGGCGCTCATCGTGCGGCAGCGCGGTGAGCCGGTGGCCTTCGCGGTCGACCGGCTCCTGGGACAGCAGGAGATCGTCCTGCGGCCGCTGGAGGACCCATTGGTGCGCGTGGCGGGCGTGGCGGGCGCCACGGACCTGGGAGACGGACGGCCCACGCTGGTGCTGGACCTGGGAGCGCTCGGTGCGGCGCGCGTGGGCCGAGGGATGGGCGCCTCGCGCTCGGGAGGGTGGGCGTCATGAGCGTGCTGCACGTGTTGTTCAAGGTGGACGGGACGGAGTACGCGATGCCCGCGGCGGACGTGGTGCAGATGGAGTCCTTCGCCGGCGCCACGCCGGTGCCCGGGGCTCCCTCGCACGTGGCGGGGCTGGTGCAGGTGCGGGGCCGGGTCATCCCGGTGGTGGACGCGCGGGCCCGCTTCGGGCTGCCGGCCATCCCACCCACGCTGGATTCACGGGTGGTGGTGGGGCAGTTGGGCGAGCGCACGGTGGGGTTGCTCGTGGACAGCGCGCGTGAAGTCCTGAAGTTGGACCCGCGCGCCATCCAGCCCCCTCCGCCCATGGTGGTGGAGCGCGCGAAGGGTTTCGTGAAGGCCGTGGCGCAGGTGGGTCCCCGGCTGGTGATGCTCATCGATTTTCCCCGGGTGATGGGGGAGGAGACTGTGGATGTCGACTGACAACGGTAGCAGCGCCCCCCGGCTGGAGGATGCGCGCGCGGTGGCCGAGCGCACCGCCCTGAAGGTGGAGGAGAGCGCGGGCCTGGTGCAGTCCACGGAGCAGCTCGCGGCCCGGCTGGCCTCCGCGGGCAACGAACAGGCGGCGTCCGGCGAACAGGTGCGGACGGCCATCGAGTCCGTGGCCGCCCAGGTGGAGCAGACGAGCGCCGCGGTGCAGTCCCTGGTGCGCAGCCAGCGCGCGATGAGCGAGTCCGCCAGGGGCGTGCAGCAGGAGGCGGATGCCACCGCGGGCGCGATGCAGGAGGTGAGCGCGTCGGTGGCCAGCGTGCGCAAGGACGCGGCGCTGCTCGCCTCGTCCGCGGACGCGACGGCGTCCACCGTGGAGGAGGTGGCGCGCTCGGTGAAGGGCGTGAGCGCCAACGCGGAGGAGCTGGCCGCCTCCAGCGAAGAGCTGCTGGCGAGCGTGCAGGAGATGAACGCCACGGTGGAGGACCTGGTCACGCGCAACCAGACCAGCGCCGCCACCACGGAAGAGGTGGCCGCCACCATCGAGGAGATGTCCAAGGGCATCACCCGGCTGTCCGCCGACGCGCAGGGCGTGGGCGAGCGCATGGCGCAGGTGTCCGGCGCCGTGGTGTCGCTGGGCAAGACGCTCCATGAGGTGTCGCGCGACGCGGCCTCCATGGCCTCCAGCGTGGAGGAGACGGCCTCCACCACCGAGGAGGTGGCGCGCAGCGTGCGCGGCGTGGCCGACCATGCGCGCACCCTGGAGGCCCACACCTCCGCCACCGCGTCCACCGTGGAGGAGGTGGCCGCCAGCGTGGAGGAGGTGGCCGCCACCGCGGAGAAGAACGCGGCCGTGGTGGACGCCAACGCGGCCACCATCGAACAACTGGCCCGCTCCGCGCAGGCGGTGGCGCGCGCCGCGGACAGCATCAACGGGCTGGCGTCCACCAGCGCCACCGCGTCCGCGCAGCTGGAGACCTCCACGCGCCGCGCGGCGCAGATGACGGAGGAGGCGCGGATGGCCGCTGAGCGCGTGGGCGTGAGCGCGCGCGAGGGCGGCGTCACGGTGGCGCGCTCCATCGCCGGCTTCGGCCGCATCCGGCAGTCCATCGTGGAGTCGTCCGGGGTGATGAAGGAGATGGGCCGGCGCGCCGAGGAGATTGGCGACATCGTGCAGACCATCAACCTCATCGCGGACCGCACCAACCTCCTGTCCCTCAACGCCAGCATCGAGGCGGCGCGGGCCGGGGAGCACGGCCGCGGCTTCGCGGTGGTGGCGGAGGAGATCCGCGCCCTGGCGGACCGGGCGGCGGCGGCCAGCTCGGACGTGGCGAAGATCGTCCGGGGGCTCCAGACGACGGCGCGCGAGGCGGCCACGGCCACCGGCGAAGGCGTGCGCGCGGCGGATGAAGGCGCGGCGCTGGCGGGGGACGCGGAGAAGGCGCTGGGCACCATCCTCAAGGGCGTGGAGGACCTGGGCCAGAACGTGCGCGAGGCGTCGCGCGCGTCGGCGGAGCAGGTGCAGGCGGTGCAGTCGCTGGCGCAGGCCACGGCGAAGGTGAGCGAGCAGGGGCGCGTCATCGCCGCGTCCGCGACGGAGCAGGCGCAGGCGGCGCAGGCGCTGGCCCAGGGCGGCACGGAGATGCGCCGCATGGCGCGGCAGACCACGCAGGCCACGGCGGATCAGGCCAAGGCGCTGCGCGACGCGGTGCGCTCCAACACCCAGTTGTCGGAGGTGGCGCAGAAGGTGTCGCGCGCGATGCAGGAGCAGGCCGCCGCGGCCACGGACCTGGCCAAGGGCGCGGTGCAGATGCGGCAGTTGGTGCAGGGCGTGAACTCCGCGGTGGCGGCGCAGGGCCAGCAGGTGTCCGCGCTGGGCCTGGTGGCGCAGGAGGTGACGTCCTCCACCCAGCGCGCGCTCACCGGCATCGCCGAACAGGCCAAGGCCGCGCAGGAGGTGGCGCGCGCCATGGACGGCGCGCGCAAGGAGGTGGTCCAGTCCACGCGCGCGATGGTGGAGCAGGGGCGCGCCCTCAAGCAGTCGGAGGTGGCCACCCGCCAGGTGGCGAAGCTGGCGCAGGAGGTGACGCGCGCCACGGACGAGCAGGCCCAGGCGCTGTCCACGCTGGTGCGCGGCGCGGAGGAGGTGCGCCGGGTGGCCAAGACGACGTCGCGGGCGCTGGACGAACAGACGGACGCGATGGCGTCGCTCACCGCGTCGGCCACGAAGCAGGCCTCGGGCGTGGCGGCCGTGGCCAGGACGGCGCAGGAGCAGGCCGTGGTGACCGAACAACTGGGCAAGTCGGTGGAGGAGATGCGCAGCCGCTCGCGGGAGATCGCCGTGACCACGGCCCAGCAGGCGCGCACCACCGCCGCCACCGCCCAGGAAGTGAAGGAGGTCGCGGGGCGGCTGGGACAGCTCACGCGGCTGCATGGTGAACAGGTGGAGGGTCTGGCGCACCTGACCGGACTGTTGGGCGGCAAGGACGCGGGGGCGTCCAAAACCCCCCGGGAGCAGAAGGCGTGACGATGAATTCGACCGTGCGGCAACACCCGCTCTCGCTGTCCGCGGACGACCGCGCCCGGGTGGAGGAAGTGGAACAACTGGCCCGCAAGGGGGCCCCCAGTCTGCCCACGCTGGTGGCCGGGCTGGACGCGCCGTCCTGGGCGGTGCGCCGCGCCGTGGTGTCCGCGCTCGCGCGACTGGGCACCGTCGCGGTGCAGCCCCTGTGCGACGTGCTCACCCACCAGCGGGACAATGAAGCGCGCATCGCCGCGGCGGTGGACGCGCTGGTGGCCGCCACCGGCGAGGTGGAGGGACCGGTGGAGGCGCTGGGGGATGACCCCAACCCGGCCATCATCTGCGACGCCGCCCAGGTGCTGGGCCGCCGCCGCAGCCGCCAGTCGGTGCCGCTGCTGGCGCGGCTGACCGTGCACGCGGACGACAACGTGGCGGTGGCCGCCATCGAGGCGCTGGGCCGCATTGGCGGCGGCGCGGCGGTGGACGCGCTGCTGGCCTCGCTGGGCAGCGGCAACTTCTTCCGCATCTTCCCCGCCATCGACGTGCTGGGCCGCTCGGGCGACCCCACGGTGGTGCCGGCGCTGATGGCCCTGCTGACGGATCCGTTCTACGCCCTGGAGGCCTGCCGGGCCCTGGGACGCACCGGCCAGGAGGCCGCCGTGCCCGCGCTCGTGGGCCTGTTGCAGCGGGGCAACGACGCGGTGGTGCGCGTGGCGGCGGTGTCGCTGGTCGAAATCCATGACGCGCAGGTGGCGCGCTTCGGCGGCGCGCGCATGGTGCCGTCCGTGCTGCGCTCCGGCGCGGGAGAGCCGCTGCCCACCGGGCGCAGGCTCGCCAGCGTCATCTCCGGCGCGGACGCGGGGGAGAAGACCGCGGTGGCGCGGCTTCTGGGCTGGGTGGGCGGCGCGGACGCGGCCTCGGGCCTGCTGAAGCTCCTGGACTCGCAGGACCTGGGCGTGTCGCGCGCGGCCGCGGCGGCGCTGGGCGAGCTGGGCGCGGAGGCGGACGCTCAAATCCTCCAGGCGCTGCGCGAGGGCGACAGCTCCCGGCGCCGGGTGCTGCTGCCGCTGGTCGGCAAGCGCGCCGCGGCGGTGCCGGACGTGCTCCTGTGCCTGGAGGACCGGGACGCGATGGTGCGCGCGCTGGCGGCGGAGACGCTGTCGCGCATCGGTGACACGTCCGCGGTGCCGGCCCTCTTCGCGCGGCTGTCGGACGACGACCCGCGCGTGGTGCAGGCGGTGGTGGGCGCCATCCAGTCGCTGGGCAGCGAGGCGACGGAGACGCTGGCGCTGGAGGCGGCGCGCTCGGCGGACTCGCGCCAGCGCCGCGCGGCGCTGCGCATCGTGGCCTACTTCGGCTATCCGCGCGGCCTGGACGCGCTGCTGCTGGCCATGCGGGACCCGGACGAGCGGCTGCGCGACGCGGCCATCTACGGCCTGCCCTTCATCGACGACCCCCGGGCGGTGGACGCGCTGCTGGCCGCGGCGAGCCACGAGTCGGAGCGCACGCGCGCCACGGCGATGCGCGCGCTGGGCCAGACGGACAAGCAGGCCCGCATCACCTCCACGCTGCTGGGCGGGTTGAACGACCGCGACCCGTGGGTGCGCTACTACGCGTGCCAGTCGCTGGGGAAGCTCAACGAGGAAGCGGCCGCGGACGCCATCGTCGCGCTGGCCAACGACGACGCGGGTCAGGTGCGCGTGGCGGTGGTGGACGCGCTGGCGCACCTGCACACGGAGAGCGCCATGGCGGCGCTGCGCCGGGCGGCCTCGTCCACGGACGCGGACGTGCGCCGCGCGGCGCTCCTGGGCCTGGGCGTGGCCCGGCGTCCGGACGCGCTGCCGGTGCTGCTGGAGGCGGTGCACTCGGACGATCCGGCCACGCGGCTGGTCGCCCTGTCGGCGGTGGCGGAGTACGACGCGCCGGAGACGCTGCCCGCGCTGCTGCGGGCGGCGGGGGACCGGGACGACAGCGTGCGCAGCGCGGCGGTGGGCTTCCTGGCCACGCGCACCGGGCAGCACGCCACGCAGGCGCTGGTGTCGCTGCTGGGCGACGTGATGCTGCGCGAGCAGGTGGTGGGCGCGCTGGCGCTGCCGGTGGACGGGCGGCTGGCCGGGCTGCTGTCGGCGTTGGAGGTGGCGGATGACGCGACGGCGCCCCTGCTGGTGGCGGCGCTCGCGCGGATGCGGCGGGCGGATGCGCGGGCGGCGCTGATGCAGGCGCTGTTCGGGGCGAGCCCCGCGGGGCGGCGTGCGTCCGCGCCCGCGGTGGCGGCCCTGGGCACGCTGGAGGCGCGTGAGGCGCTGGACCGCGCGGCCCACCGCGACGAGGACCCCGACGTGCGCCGCGCCTGCCTGCTGGCGTTGGGGCGTTGAGAGTCCCTTGCCCATGATGACAGCGCTGCCGTTGTCGCCGCAGGTCTTCACCATCCTCGCGATGCTCATCGAGCAGCGCGCGGGGCTGCACTACGGCCCGGATGACCGGGAGCTGCTGGCGGAGAAGGTGTCGTCGCGGGCGCTGGACGCGGGCTTCGACTCGCTGCTCGACTACTACTACTTCCTTCGCTACGACCCGAAGGGCAGCGCGTCGCTGGACGCGCTGGTGGACTCGCTGCTCGTCCACGAGACGTACTTCTTCCGCGAGCCCCAGGCGTTGCAGGTGCTGGTGGACGAGGTGCTGGTGCCGGCCGTCCGCGCCGGCCAGCATCCGAGCGTCTGGTGCGCGGCGTGCGCCACCGGCGAGGAGCCCCTCACGCTGGCCATGATGCTGGACGCCAAAGGGGTGCTGGCGGACGTGTCGCTGCTGGCCACGGACCTGAGCGTCCGGGCGCTGGAGCGGGCGCGCGTGGGCGAATACAACCTGCGCTGCATGCGCGCGCTGCCCAAGGGCGTGGAGGGCCGCTGGCTGGACGTCGTGGACGGCCGTCCGCGCGTGCGGCCGGAGCTGGTGGCCAAGGTGGAGTGGAAGCAGTTGAACCTGATGGACACGGCGAACTACCCGGCGCCGGAAAGCTTCGACGCCGTCCTCTGCCGAAACGTGCTCATCTACTTCCAGGACGACACCGCGCGCCGCGTGGTGGACGGCCTCACGCGGGTGCTCAAGCCCGGTGGACACCTCGTGGTGGGGACGTCGGAGTCGCTGATGCGTTTCGGGACGGCGCTGCACTGCGAGGAACGGCGCGGTTCGTTCTTCTACAGCAAGGCGGGGACATGACGCCCGGTGTCCCCTTGCGGGTGCTGGTGGTGGACGACTCGGCGTTCGCGCGCAAGGTGCTGCGCAAGGTGCTGTCGGACGCGGAGGGCCTGGAGGTGGTGGGCACCGCGCGCGACGGGCTGGACGCGCTGGAGCGGGTGGCGGAGCTCAAGCCGGACGTCATCACGCTGGACCTGGTGATGCCGGCGCTGGACGGGCTGGGCCTGCTCAAGGCGCTCGCGGGCATGCCGGACGCGCCGCGCGTGGTGGTGGTGAGCAGCACCGACACGGACAGCGAGCTGGCGGTGGCCGCGCTCCAGGCGGGCGCGGTGGACATGGTGCACAAGCCCACGGCGCTCGCCACCGAGCGGCTCTACGAGCTGGGCGCGGAGCTGGTGGAGAAGGTGCGCGTCGCGGGCCGGGCCATGCCGCGCTACCTGCGGGAGTCGGAGCAGGGGGCCGTCGTCCGCGCCGCGCGCGTGGGCACCGGGGTGTCGCGGCAGCTGCTGGCGGTGGGCACGTCCACGGGCGGGCCGCAGGCGTTGACGCGTTTGCTTTCGGCGCTGCCGAAGGACTTCCCGGTGCCGGTGGTGCTCGCGCTGCACATCCCCGCCGGCTACACGGAAGCCGTGGCCAAGCGGCTGGACGCGCTGAGCGCGCTGGAGGTGGTGGAGGCGCGCGACGGCCTGGAGCTGGTGCCGGGCCGCGTGGTGCTGGCGAAGGCGGGCATGCATTTGAAGCTGGAGCGCCGGGGGGCCCTGGACCTGGTGCGCCTGGACCGCCAGCCCCTGGGCACCCCGCATCATCCTTCCGTGGACGTGCTCTTCCAGAGCGTGGCGGCGGGCTGGGGCGAGCACGCGGTGGCGCTGGTGCTCACCGGCATGGGCGAGGACGGGCTCGTGGGCGCGCGCGCGGTGCGGGCCGCGGGCGGCGTGGTGCTCACGGAGTCGGAGGCGTCCTGCGTGGTGTACGGCATGCCGCGCGTGGTGGACGAAGCGGGCCTGTCCCAGGGCAGCGCGCCGCTGGAGTCACTGGTGCCGCTGCTGGAGCGCTTCATCCGCTGAAGCGGGCCCCTGGGGGCCGGGCGTCAGGACTGGTGTTCGGAAGGCGGCGGCGTCGGCTCGGGCGGCGGGCCCTTCTTGGGGGGCGCGCGGCGCGGCAGCGTCACGGTGAAGGTGGTGCCGTCCTGTTCGGTGGAGGCGACTTCGATGGTGCCTCCGTGCGCGTGGACGATCTCCCGCACGATGTAGAGCCCCAGGCCGTAGCTCATCTTCAGGGTGCGCGTCGTCTGCGGGCCCTGGCGGAAGGGCTCGAAGAGGTGGGGCAGCAGGGCCTCCGGGATGGGGCGGCCCTCGTTGTGGACCTCGATGACGACCTTGTGGCGCAGGCCGCGCGTGGCCAGGCGCACGGGCGCTTCGGGCGGGCCGTACTTGAGGGCGTTCTCCACCAGGTTGGACACCACCTGGGCCAGCCGGTCCGGATCCCACTGGCCCTGCGTGTTGCCCTTGTGCTCCAGGACGATGTTTCGCTTGGGGAAGGCCACGCGGAACTCGTGCGCCACCTTGCCCAGCAGTTCCTGGCTGTCGGTGCCGCGCGGTTCGATGACGACGCCGCCCACCAGCCGCGCGCGGGTGAAGTCCAAGAGCAGGCGCGTCAGCCGCTCGATGCGCACGGCGGCGGTGGCGATGCGCTGGCTGGTGCGCGCCGTCTCCTCCGCGGGGCCGCCGGCCGCGAGCACGCGCGACCAGTTCATGATGGCGCCCAGCGGGCTGCGGATGTCGTGGCTGATGATGCCCATCAGGTGCTCCTGGAATTCGGAGTGCCTGCGCACCTCTTCCTCGGCCCACTTGCGCTGGGTGATGTCGCGGCTGATGCCGAAGAAGCCGAACACCTGGCCCTCGGGGTCGAGCAGCGGGCCCCGGGTGGTCAGCCAGATGCGCTCACCGTCGGGGCCCTGCTGGGCGTCCTCGTAGGTGAGGGGGCGGCCGGCCTCCAGCACCTCCCGGTCGTGCTTGCGGTTGACGGCGGCCTCGTTGGCGGGGAACAGCTCCGCGTCGGAGTGGTCGCGCACCTGCGCCACGGTGCGGCCCAGGGCGCGCGCGCCCGCGGTGTTGATGATCTGGTAACGGCCCTCCAGATCCTTGATGTAGATGGCGTCGGTGGTGCCTTCGAGCACGGCCTGGAAGAGCTGGCCAGCGCGCTGCAGTTCGCTGCGGGCCTGGTACTCGGAGGAGATGTCGCGGCAGTGGACCAGCAGGGCGCCTTCGACGGGGCGCGCGCTGACATCGAAGCAGAGGCTGCCTTCGGGCCAGCGGTGCTCGTAGCGCACGGAGGGCTGCTCGGTGGCGGGGGCGTCCAGGCGCAGGTGTTCGCCCAGGCAGAGCAGCTTCGCCACCTTCTTGCGCACGTCGTCGCCCGGCTGGGCGCGGTCCCCGAGCAGCTCGCGCATGCGGGGGCTCAGGTAGGTGACGCGCCAGCCGGCGTCCACGGCGAGGAAGGCCTCGGGCAGTCCGTCCAGCAGCGCGAGCAGGCCCAGGCCGGACGCACCCGGCGCGGACGGGGCGGGAG
>SECN01000698.1 GCA_004173515.1 Myxococcaceae bacterium
CCTGGAGATCTACCAGAACTACGACTTCACCACGCAGGTGCTGGTGGCCAGCGTGCGCAACCCCGTGCACGTGCTCCAGGCCGCGCGCCTGGGCGCGGATGTCGCCACGCTGCCCTACAGCGTCATCACCCAACTGGCGAACCACCCGCTCACCGACAGCGGCATCAAGAAGTTCCTCGCGGACTGGGAGAAGGTCCCCAAGCAGGGCAAGTAGTCCGCCCGCCGCTTCGCATGACGCACGACGGCCGCCGGACTCCCCTCTGATTCCGGGAGCACGGCGGCCGTCCTGTCCTCCGGGAAGGTGCTCCTCCCGGACTACTCCACGGTCAGGTTGCGGAAGACGGTGAGCGGCGGGTTGTAGGTGTTGCTGAACACCACGTTGACCTTGCCCGTGGACGCAGGCGTGGCGGTGTTGGCGCCGTTGATTCGCACTGTCGCGGTGTTGCCGTCCCGGAAGCCGGAGATGGTGTAGCGCCACTGGCACCGGGCCTTCGTGGCCACCGGGTCGGTGACGGCCTTGTTGATGTCGCAGGGGCCCACGTCGGTGTAGCCCGGCGGACCTTCGGCGGGTGCCACCTCGCGGCGCTCCTGCAGGATGGTCATGCCGTAACCGCGCGTGTTCAACGTGGAGTCCTTCTCGGTGACCATGACGGTTCCCTTGCTCGTCGTGAGGGCCGCGGTGATGTTGGCCGAGTCCGGCGACAGCTGGTTGCCGTAGGCGTCCGACAGGCGCACGGAGAAGGTCTGCTCCGCCTGCTTGGCGAGCGTGAATCCAACGTCACCCGGGTCGGGCTGGAACGTGACGAGGGCCGGGCCCACCACCGACGAGAAGCCCGAGTAGACGACGTGGGTGGCGCGCCACACCTGCGTGTCGCTGTCCCAGCAGCCATTGGGTCCGTCCCAGACGGTGTTCGGCTGGACGCGCAGTCCCGTGGCGCAGTCCAGCCGCTCGGTGTCGATGAACTTCTCGCCCGTGTCCCACACGCCGTTGTCGTTGGAGTCCACGAAGGGCTCGGGCAGGTCGACGAACCACTCGCCCGGATCCCACTTGCCGTTCTTGGCGCCATTGGAGGCACCGGAGCCGTCGAAGAAGGACTCCTCGCCCGGGGTGACGGCGATGATGGTGACCAGCATGTCACGCGGGTTCTTGTCACCGTGCGCAGGCTCGCCCGCGAGCGCGTCCACGGTCTTCGGGGGCCAGGCGCCCCGGGTGTAGAACTTCGTGGTGACCAGGCCCGGCGACTGGGAGGTGGGCGGCGTCGACTTGTCCACCGAGCCGACCTCCGTGTACCAGTTCACCTGCGGGTCGATGGTCACCGGCTTGTTGAACCGGTCGCTCAGCTGCGCGCTGCACGTGGTGCTCAGGTCCAAGCGCGGCGGCGTCTCCGAAGCGTTGGCCGCCAGGTTGATCTGCGTGCACTGGACCACGAAGTTGTCGTCCGACGCCCGCGTCCCACTGATGGAGATGCTCTTGGAGGCAGGCTCCAGCTGCGTGTCCTTCACGGCCGCCTTCACCAGCGCGAAACCCACCTCGTTGCCCGACTGGAGCGTGGTGCTGACCATGCCGGTCGCGTTGGTCGTCCCGGAGGCCGGCGCCACCGTGGCGCCGCTCGCGCCCGACACGGTGAAGTTCACCGTGAGGTCGGCGACGCCCTTGTTGTTGCGATCCACCACCTTGAAGGTGATGAGGGTCGACGTGTCGATGTTCGACGACAGGATGCCCAGCTTGTCCTTCGTGCTGGACACGAACGACACCTCGGCGGGGTCTGACGTCTGGATGGGGCCGCCGTCCGTGCCGCCGTCCGTCTTGGAGCCGCCGTCCGTGCCGCCGTCCGTCTTGGTGCCGCCGTCCGTGCCCGCGTCGGTCTGCGTGCTCGCGGGCCTGACGGTGACGCGGGTGGTCTTGTTGATGCCGGCCCAGGTACCGGTGATGGCCACGTCACCGGCGCATCCCACGTCGAGCGCTTTCTCACAGCGGAACGTCGTGCTCGCCTTGCCGTCGACCAGGGTGAACGTCTGGGCCTTGAGGCCGCCCGTGGCGTTCCCGGTGTCGACCAGGCCCGCCGCCGCATCCAGATAGAATGAACCCGTTCCGGGGTTGCCGTCCTTGTCGGTCACGGTGATGGACAGCGTGCTCGTCTGTCCGTCGTCGGTGATGGCGGCCGGGTTCGGCGAGATGCGCAGCACCGGCTCCAGGGGCTCGTCGGGCTCCTGGTCGCCCGGGCAAGCCGCCAGACCGAATGCCAGCACGAGCGCGCCAGCGAATTTGAATGAATTGTGCATGTGGGAGTACCCCCCTCCAGGGATAGGTCCTTTTAGTGGAAAGGTCCCCTGCTGCACAAACCGACAGCGGGACGGACGGGGGCCGCCGGGCATCCTCGGGGACCCCCAGGGGACGTGCCGCCTGTCGCTTTATTCACCCTCGGGACTGGCGATCAGACGACGGGAGCGGTATGGCAGGAAGACGCGTTGATATTTGAATCAACCCGAGGATCCGCCCCATGGAATTCCAGCTCACCGAGTCCCAGCGCGCGTTGCAGGATGCCGCTCGCAAGTACGCGGCCTTCGAACTGGGCCTGCTCAACATGGCCATCCCGTCCGAGTACGGCGGCGGCGGCCTGTCGCACCTGGAGCAGGTCATCGTCTGCGAGGAGCTGGCGTGGGGCTGCGCGGGCGTGGCCACGTCCATCATCGCCAACGACCTGGCCAACCTGCCCATCATCCTGCACGGCACGGAGGACCAGAAGAAGCGGCTGCTGTCCGGGTTCGGGCAGAAGCTGAAGTTCAGCTCCTTCTGCCTCACGGAGCCCAGCGCGGGCTCCGACGTGGCGGCCATGAGCACCACCGCGCGCCGCGAGGGGGACGAGTACGTCCTCAACGGCACCAAGTGCTTCATCACCAACGGCGGCTACGCGGATCAGTTCACCGTGTTCGCCACGCTGGACAAGGGCAAGAAGCACAAGGGCATCACCTGCTTCGTCGTGGAGGGCCGGCCCGCGGGCGTCACCACCGGCAAGCACGAGAACAAGATGGGCCAGCGGGCCAGCAACACGGTCACCGTCAACTTCGACGAGGTCCGCGTCCCGGTGGCCAACCGCATCGGTGAGGAGGGCGAGGGCTTCAAGGTCGCCATGGCGACGCTGGACAACAGCCGCCCGCTCACCGCCAGCCTGTCGGTGGGCATCGCCCGCGCGGCGCTGGAATACTCGCTGGAGTACTCGGCGCAGCGCCAGACGTTCGGCAAGCCCATCCGCGAGCACCAGGGCGTGCAGTTCATGCTGGCCGACATGGGCATGAACACCCACGCCGCGCGCCTGCTCACCTGGGAGAGCGCCTGGGTGCTGGATGAAGGACAGCGCAACACCCTGCAGTCCAGCTATGCGAAGTGCTTCGCCGCCGACATGGCCATGAAGGTCGCCACCGACGCCGTCCAGGTCTACGGCGGCTATGGCTACATGAAGGACTACCCGGTGGAGAAGCTGATGCGCGACGCCAAGCTCATCCAGGTCTACGAGGGGACGAGCCAGGTGCAGCGTCTGGTCATCGCGAAGGAACTGTTCAGGTAGAAAAGCAAAACTGCGCGCGGTGGGGCTTTCAAGTTGCCGCCGCGCTGTACGGATGTCTATTACTCCGGCCCTGATGCGCGGCGCGTCAACCCGACGCCGCGTCCCGGTGCCTCAAGCAGCCGACCCACTTTTCAAGCACTCCCCACAGAGGAGAAGCCCGCCGTGAAGATTCTCGTCACCGCCAAGCGCGTGGAAGACCCTGAGTCGAAGATCAAGGTGAAGCCGGACGGCTCGGACATCGTGAAGGAGGGGCTGAAGTACAAGATCAACCCCTTCGACGAAATCGGCGTGGAAGAGGGCCTGCGCCTCGCGGCGAAGCACACCGGCGAGGTGGTGGTGGTCTCCATCGGCGGCAAGGAGGTGCAGGAGCAGCTGCGCCACGCGCTGGCCATGGGCGCCAACCGCGCCCGCCTCCAAGGTGGAGTCGCTGGAGAGCGCCGAGGAGAAGAACAAGGCGCCCGCGGTGGTGCTGTCCGCGGACAAGAAGAGCGTGCAGGTGGTGCGTGAAGTGGACAACGGGCTGGCCACGCTGGAGGTGCAGCTGCCGGCCGTCGTCACCACGGACCTGCGCCTGAACCAGCCTCGCTACGCGAGCCTGCCGGGCATCATGAAGGCGAAGAGCAAGCCCATCGAGGAGCTGACGCCGGCCGGGCTGGGCGTGGACGTGGCGCCGAAGATCCAGGTGCTGAAGCTGGCCTCTCCCCCGGCGCGCAAGGCGGGCATCAAGGTGCCGGACGTGGCGGCCCTGGTGGAGAAGCTGCACAACGAGGCGAAGGTCGTCTGACCGCGCATCCCATCCATCCCTGAAGATTCCGGAGACAGACCCATGTCCATCGTCCTCATCGTCGCCGAACAGCAGCCGGACGGAAACCTGCGCAAGGCTTCCCTCAACGCCATCGCCGCGGGCAAGCAGCTCGCGGAGAAGTCGGGCGGCGAGCTGCACCTCGTCCTCTTGTCCAAGGACCCCTCGAAGGTCGCCGGGGAGCTGACCGGCACGGGCGCCAAGGCCATCCACACGGCCGCCGCCCCGGAGTTCGAGCACTACCTGGCGGAGGTCTACGCCCCCGCCATCGCCGCGCTCGCGCAGGAGCTGAAGGCCACCTTCATCGGCGCGGCCTCCACGGCGCAGGGCAAGGACCTGCTGCCGCGCGTCGCCGCCCGGCTGAAGGCCGCCATGGCCACCGACATCACCGCCATCAACGGCGGTGGCGCGGACATCACCTTCACGCGCCCCATGTGGGCCGGCAACGTGTTCGC
>SECN01000010.1 GCA_004173515.1 Myxococcaceae bacterium
CCCCAGCACCAGCGCCAGCACCACCGTCAGCGCGCCTGCGCCAATGGCCGCGAAGTCGCGGAAGTGCGCGGCGACGACCACTCCGTTCTCCGTCACCGAGGACTCGCTCGTGGAGTGCAGCACCAGGGGGATCGCCGCGGCCACCAGCGCTGCGATGCCCAGGGGGCTCAGCAGGACCTTCCTCAGGGAGGACGTCCGCTTCTCCGCGAGGCATTCAGCGCAGAGTCGCTCCCCCTGGAAGTCCGTCAGTTCCGCCGCGAGGTGTTCGGTCAAACACGAGGTGCAGCGTTCAATCATGAGGCGGCTCCGGTTGAGGGCCCGGCAAGCATCGCCTCTGGCGGGGATACAACCAAACACGTGTCGTGATGCCCCTCGGTTGAGAACCGAAGTCGCGTCGCGTCACTCCGGTGCCTTGAGCGATGTCCCCGAGGTTGAATCACGATGCGACAAGCGCAGCCTGTCCAAGCCAGTCCTGTGACGTCGGCCCCCATGAAGGCCGGGGGCGTCAGGCTGTAGGCCCGCTCGTTCGCGGCGCGCGCTGGGGTGTCGACGCCGATGCTCGTCGCCCCCCGGGGCAAGCCGACAGGCTGCGCGGGGCAGTCCTTCACGAACGGCTTCATCGCGGCCGTGGCCATCGGGTACGCCAACACCCGGCGTCTTGTTCCTCACCAGGGACAGGAGAAGGCATCCAGATTTCCGCGAGCGGCCTGGAGCCCATCTGCTCCTGGTGGGCTGTTTCGCGACGACGGAGCAGTCCACTCACGCCGCTTGACAGGTAAGCATCTCCTTACGCATTATCCGCTGCGATGATGCACACGGAGCCAGGGGTGTTCGGAGCGATCAGCCACCCGGCGCGGCGCCGCATGCTGGACCTGTTGGTCGACGGCGACCGCCCGGTGAATGAGATCGCCGAGAACTTCGAGATGAGCCGCCCGGCGGTGTCTCAGCACCTGCGCGTGCTGCTCGGGGCGGGGCTCGTCACCGAGCAACGGCACGGCAGGGAGCGGAGGTACCGCCTGGTGCCGGAGCAACTGGAGCCGGTGCGCGACTGGCTCGCGCACTACGAGCGGTTCTGGGACGACAACTTCACCCGCCTGCGGCGGCACCTGGAAAAGGGCGAAGAGCGATGACGACGAAGACCATCCGACGGGAGCTGAAGTTCACTCAGTCTCCCGCCGCCGTGTGGCGTGCGCTCGCGACCCGCGAGGCGCTCGCCGACTGGATGTACCCGAACGACTTCGAGCCACGCGTCGGGCATCGATTCACGTTCCGCGTCCCTCCGAACCCTCGGGCCAGATTCGACGGCCTCGTCGTGCACTGCGAGGTGCTCCGGTGCCTTCCGCCCTCCGAACTCGAGTTCACGTGGGTCGTCGGCGAGGGCTGGCTGGATACGCGCGTCAGCTACCGCCTCGAAGCCGATGGCGACGGGACGCGCGTGCTCTTCGAGCACTCCGGCTTCAAGGAGGATCAGGCGTTCCACGGCGCCGAGTACGGCTGGAAGCTGATGCACGGAAAGCTCGCCAAGGCGCTCAAGGAGCCCTCGGACACCGCAGCGCCGCCTTCTCCCAACAACGACAACCCGGCCCCCAAGGCCTGAGCACCGAGCCCCCCATGAACATCGTCTTCTGGATTCTTCAGGCCGTCCTCGCGCTGCTGTTCCTCGCTGGCGGGTCGTACAAGGCGTTCTCGTTTCAGCAGCTCGCGAGCCAGTTCAGCGAGGTCCCCCTCGGGGCATGGCGGACCCTCGGCCTCCTCGAGATGGCCGGAGGCGTGCTGCTGATCATTCCGGCGGCGTTGAAGTGGATGCCCGGTCTCACCGCGCACGCGGCCGCGGTGCTCACGCTCGAGACGTTCGCGCTCGCCGCGCTGTACGCGCATCATTCGACGAAGCTGACGCCCGAGAACCCGATGCTCTGGGCGCTCGTGATGGGGGGGCTGGTCGCCTTCGTGGCGTACGGTCGCTACGTCCTCCACCCCGTGGTGTCCGTCTCCGCGTGACGGAACGCACAAGCCCCTCCTGTCGCGTCGTGCCCCCCTCTATCCGTAGGGCGTCTTCTCGTCGTGCCGTTGGAAGGGGTACGCCAACTGCCCCAGGTACGTTTCTGGAGGCTGGAACTTCGTGGTTCCGTAGCGTGAAGGCCAGTGCTTCGGCAGGTAGGCGGTGCCGAAGAGGACGTCGATGAACGACAGGAAGACAGCGAAGTTCTTGTCGATGCCTTCGTCATCCGACGTGTGGTGCCAGTGGTGGAACTCCGGCGTCGCGAACACCCAGCGCAGGTAGGGCCAGCGGTGGTTGACGTTGGCGTGGATGTACACCGCGTGGAACGACACGAAGACCAGGTAGCCATAGATGGCGGACGGGTGGAAGCCCAGGAGGAACACCGGCACGAAGCCCGCGAAGCGGTTGACCAGCACATCCACCAGGTGGCTGCGTGAGCTGGCCAGCCAGTCCATGTGCAGCGTGGAGTGGTGGATGGCGTGGAACTTCCACATCCACCCGAAGGTGTGGAAGGCCCGGTGCACCCAGTAGCTCACCAGGTCCACGACCAGCAGGATTTCAAAGAACTGGAGCCACACGGGCTGCGCGGCGACGTGCGCCTGGAAGTCCATCTTCACGGCCCAGGACAGGAACACCTGCACGGGGATGAGCACCGCGAAGGAGATGAGCTGCACGCCCACGTGGCTGACGAAGAAGTGCTTCAGGTCCGTCTGCCAGCCGGTGCGGAAGATCTTCTGTTCGTTCAGCGCCCACAGCCGCTCCATGGGGATGAACACCAGTCCCAGCACCAGCAGGTCCAACGCGAAGAAGTCCAGGCCGGCGCTCATCGCCCGGGGCCGGTGGGTGAGGGGCTCCGCCTCGCCACCGCCCAGCAGCAGCGCCACCAGCGCGAGCACCATGGCGATGACGCCGTGCGCCTTGGAGCGCAGCGTCAGCACGCTGAAGGTGCCCAGCAGGAAGGTGAGGATGATGGACACCTGGAGGATGCCCCGGAAGACGTCCAGGTGCTCCGCGTAGAAGGCACGGCCGTCGTTGGAGACCAGCACGTGGGGAAAGAGGAAGCAGAACTCGGCGACCACGCACAGCACGCCAAGCAGTCCGCCGGTGACGCCGGCACGCTTGCCCAGGTCGATGCGCCGGGCGGGCGCGAGAAGGATGTCCAAGAAAACCGTCCAGAAGGGAAGAAGCCGGGCGCAATCCTACGCCACTTCCGCGACGGCCTGGAACCCGCCCTCCGGGAGCCCATCGGCACGGCCCCGGCCGGAGCGCCGCGATAGGCCCGTCCGCGGCAGGGGACGGGGCGTGGGGGCTGTCTGTCATTGACATGGCGCTTCGCCCAACTCCGGCGGGCAGGTGAAGGAAGTGACCTGGCCGGACGTCAGGGCTTGTACCAGGCGTTCTCGGGCAGCGCCGGGCCCCCGGGGATGACTCGCGCGAGGGCCGGTATGAAGTCGTAGCTGGACTGGGTCGGCAGCCCGTGGAACTCCGCCAGACGAACGATGGCGAGCCCCTCGACAGAGACCTTGCCCTCGGTGGCGTTGAGTTCCGGATCGAAGCCAAGGCGCTGCGAGCACTCCCGGAGCTTCTGCTGGCGGGCCTCAAGCAGTGCCGTGAACGCCACTGGGAACCGCCTGGCGTCCTTCTCGACGAGCGCCTCGGCAAGTTCGAACTTGGGGCTGGGCTCGCCCATCTCCACCTGCCTCCAGCGGCCCAGCAGCCGCGCCTGTTCATCCAGGCCCCCGGGCGCGAGGAGCATCTGGTGAAGCAGGCGGAAGAAGAGGAAGTCGTCCTCGTACTCCACGCCCTGGAAGTGGTGCATGGGAGAGCGGGCCGCGATGGCAGCCGCCAGCTCCCGGTCTCCAGCTGCCAGGGCCGCGCCAAAGCCCAGGTCCTTGCTGCAGCACAGGAGCCGTGGGTCCACGGACGTTCGCTCCGCCAGCATCAGCAGGGCGAGCCTTGCCTGAGCGGACTTGCGCAGCCGTAGGGCAAAGGTGTCCGTGTCCGCATCCTGAAGCAGTGAGCACAACGCCAGGATGCGCCAGGCGAAGCTGAGCGTGGCCAGCTCCTGCGCCGTGGCCCCTTCCGGCCGAGTCACGGCCTGCAGCGTTCTGTCCAAGTGGAAGCTGTAATTGTGCTGCGCTCGAGCCAGGGGATCCATGCCGAGAACTCAGA
The DNA here is from genome assembly GCA_004173515.1 of Myxococcaceae bacterium. Classification (GTDB taxonomy): domain Bacteria; phylum Myxococcota; class Myxococcia; order Myxococcales; family Myxococcaceae; genus Corallococcus. The sequence goes on from SECN01000010.1 coordinate 4,172, forward strand.
GCACCAACCTGATGGGGGTGCCGGCTTCGAGGAAGGCGGGCCCTGTGAAGCCCGCGGCTTCTATCTGGGCTTTGAGGTCCTCGCGGACCAGGATCAGCCCCGGCGCAGGGGACACTCGGAAGAGGTTCGAGTCCGGGTCGATCCTGTCCTCATGAAGGACGAGCCGCTTCAGCCGCATGAAGCGGTCCTGCTCCAGGGGATGTCTCTGCCCCTCGGTCCTTTCCATGTCGATCCAGTCATGGGCCCCGATGACGTTCACGATATGGCAGTCGTCGCTCTCAACGCGGCCCTTGTGGTTCATCAGGGTGAAGCGCAGAAACTCAATCTCCGCCTTCGCGTGCTGCTCCAGGAACGCCTTCACCCGAGCTGACACCATCAGATAGCCCACCGTGTTGTGGATGATGTCGGCGATCTTCAGGCCCGTGCTCTCGGGGTCCATCTCGAACGGGTAGGCCTCCGAGTAATCAGCCCCCACGCGGATGCCGTACGAAGGCTTGTGGATGTACGTCATGGCCCGTGGGTACGTCATGATGGCGGTGAAGTCGTCATGGCGCCTGGTGGTCATGATGAAGTACTTGGGCATGGGCTCGTCGTCTCAGGATGGGCGCTAGAGCGCCATCGGGACCATACCGTCGTTCATGCGGGGAATCAGCCCCTGCCGAGCCTCTTCCTGTCCATACTCCACGATGACCCAGAACTCCTCCTGCTCCCAGCGGCGGAGGAAGACCCGGAAGCAGTCCACATTGGCATCCGTGATGTCGTGCTTGCCATCCTCGGTCAGCTTGGAGATGTCCCGTTTCATCTGGGAGATGATCCTGCTGCAGTCGTCGCTGTATTCCTTGTGGTAGCCAATGTGAGCCGGCAGGCCCAGTTCCAGCGCATCCGGATCGAGATACGGCAGGATGATGAGGTTGAGACCCTCGTTGATGTTGTAACGGGAGGCCTGAAGGATGGAGAGTTCGTCGTTCGTCAGGCTGGCTCGGAGCACTCCGCTGGGCATGATGTGGTGGTACTGATGCTTGAAGGGCTCACCTTCGGTGGTGTAGTTCTTCCCGCCAAAGGCCCACGCGGGCTTCTTCATGTACAGCCGCAGCTTGGCCGGCTCGCCGACAATCGCCTGATAGCCATTCACCCGGTAGGCACAGGTCGGGTACTGGGGTTTCCAATACTTGTACTCGTGGCTGCTGATGCAGCCCTCCTCCCTCTCGTGGTCTGGCTTCTTCCAGAGAACTCGGACGTGTTGCTTGTCGGCCATGGCAGCACCTCGCGTCAGGACTGTAGGACTGGAGGCGCGTGGATGCACAGGGCACCCCGCTCGCCCGTATCGCTGCCGACCCACAGCAGCGTCGTTCCAGGGGGAGTATATGCCCGCGCAAAACCACGGGCCGCCATGGCCACTCCGAGTGGCCCCATGGCGGCGCCTGCCTCACCGAAAGGGAAGGCCGGGTACCACTCGGGGACGCCGGCTTCCAACAAGCCCTCCCCCCTCAACCTGATGAGCGCGTGGCCCCAGTCCTGCGCGCGGTAGGCATCACCGTTCAAGCCCGCGATGACCAATCCCACTTGCGAGTCATGGTCCCGTCCCGGGCCCAGCGTGGCGCCAATGCAGCTCGCGAGCGCCAATCCGAGGGCGGGTTGGCCAGACTTCCGGTGGAACGGCTCGATCTGACACCGGGGGGAGTCCAGCAGGGCCTCGATGGGCGCCTTGCGCCGAAGCGCCGCAGCCGGTGATTCCAGGCGCAAGAAGGCCGCCGCCTCTCCGGGCACGAAGCCCACCGGGTTGGACGGACTCTTGAGCAATCTCAGCGCATCCAACCGCCGCACCATCTCGGGCTCGACGAGGCTATCGATGCCACCCACGATGCACTGCTCGACACGCCCCTGCCGCAGCAGTTCCGCCGCCTCATGGAGCGCCTGGAAAAAGCCCGCCTCCCCCAGGAAGACCTTCTGCACCCGGGGTGCCTGATGAACTCCCAGGGCCTTGAGCATTCGCGGGAGGAGGGACTGCTGGAGCTGCGTCTGGAGGGAGACCGCTTCCGCTGGAGTCGCTCCTTCCTGCTCCGCGTACAGCCGGGCATGGAACCCGCCGCGGGTCGTCACGAACAGCGCGACTTTCTCCCAGTCCTCCTGGCCGCTCGCGCGCAGGAGGCTGCGCAGGCCCGAGGCCCCCAGTGCCACCAGCCGGCCCAGCCCGGTAGAGCCGCGCGTCACCCAGGGCACACTGTGGCCGTAGGCGGGCGTCTCCTCGCGAGTGGTCGGGTCGAAGACATAGGCCTCCTCCAGTTCCTGGATGCGTAACAAGGCCGCGCGACCAGCAGCGCAACTGCCCGACGCGTCCTCGCCCAGTGCCGATACCAATCCCATGCTGGTGACAGCGAGCCCCTCGGCGGAGAGCGATGCCTCTTCGCAGCGTGCCGTGAGCCGAGGTGCCGAGGCCGGGCGCGCACCACGCGCCCTCCATGGCGTGGACAACGTCCGGAAGGGGCTCTCCAGGTTCCACCGCCGAGCAGATTCAACCGCCGAGCGGAGCTGAGCGCGCTGGAGGTGGGTGAACGCTCGTGTCTGGAGGGGGAAGGCTCCCCGCCCGCGCAGCGTCACCTCCAGGGCCATCGCGTGGCGCCGTCTCAGGGACACAAGCTCGAGGGATTCGAGCAGCCACTCGCCCCCCATGGGCTGGCCCAGCAGGTAGCGTCCTTGGGGCTTCAGCCGGTGTTCTGTCTCTCGCCACCAAAGCCGGACGCGATCGGAATCGGCGCGCGGCAGCGCGGGGGCATGGGGGCGCTGCGCATCCTCGTCATCCTCGTCCTCCTCGTCCTCCTCGGGCGCGGGACGCAGGAATGCACCTTCCAGGGGAAGTCCCGTGATGGCGCGGAATGCCTCCGCCGCGAGCCCTTCCAGCTCCGCGGTATCGAGCAGCTCCAGACAGGCCTCCGCCGCCTCCCTGCGGCCGCTGAACCCCAGCGCCCAGAGCGCGTCGGCCCTGGCTCCCGGCCTGCCGAGCTGCTCCAGCAGAAGCCGCACACTCACCGCCTCTCCGCCCATGGCCAGCAACAGCATCGCGGTGCGGCTGTGGACATTCGGATGGGAGGCGAACTGCCGACACCCGGTGAACGCCGGCTCAAGGCCCAGCGCAATGCCGGTGATGAGCGCCTCGTCACGAACTTCCGGGTGGGAGGAGTCCAGCGCACGAATCACCGGCGCCGACGCCACCCGCCCGGGAGCAACTCGCGCCGCGCGCAGGGCCGCGGCGGTGACTTCAGGTGCTGGGTGGGCCAGCAAGGTGGGGAGCGTGGGACCGGCGTCCGCGTCCCAGAAGGCCAGGACCTCCAGGGCTGTTGCCACGAGCGCCGGGTCATCCTGTTGGAGCAGCTTCTGGACGGCTGGAACCCGGGTGGGCTCGGCGCTGAGCTGCAAGGCGCGCTGGAGGCATGGGCGCAAATCGGGCCCGCCTTCCACGAGCGCATCCAGCACCTCGCGCACCGCGGATGCATCCTTTGGGGCTATAGCGAGCAGCACCAGCGCGGCGACCGTGACGAGTTCTGGATCCCCGCTCGCAAGCGCCGGGGTGATGAGTTCCTCGCGCACGCCACTCCCGCCCAGCACCAGCGCATCGAGGTGCGCCAGGAGTCGACGCTCGTCGAGGTCATGCAGTTCGCGGAGATTCAGCATCGGAGAGTCGAGCGAGGACTCCCACTGGGTCCAGAGAAAGGCCGCCTCATCCAGGTGCCGCATACAGACGTTCCGCTGGATGTCCGTCAGGGCGGGAATGCTCAACTGCCCACTCCAGCGCAGAACGATTTCACCTCAGGCCGCGAGCACGACTCTCTGTCCATCAGTAGTGGTCCTTGCAAATGGGGCAGACGGGCTTCTCCGTGCTGCCGCTCATGGCCATGACCGGACCTTGAAAGAGAGGAACGGGGGGCGTGTTCTTGTCATTGTGGAGCATCAGGTCCAGAGCGCGTGCCACGTTCTTGCCCTCGAACTGGACGTCAAAGGAGAAGTTGATGAATTCTGCCTTGCCCTGGGTCTTGCTGGAAACGACGCCACCACCAGCGGTGCCCGCCTCGTCGCCGGTGCTCGTCTTGAAGTGGGAATCTTTCACGCACACCGGGTTGCCGGCCACGGACACCCTCTTGGTGCCATTGTCGGTGTCCGAGGATTGGGCGACGTTGGGATAGGGGATGGGCACGGGCCCGGCCGGGCTGGGCGTCTTGCAAACGTCCGGGAAGGCCACGGTGACGCCTCCAGATTCCTTGGTCACCACCGACATCCTGTTCACACCGGTATTGACAGGCATGGCATCGACCTCCGCGAGAATGACAGCCTAACGCACCGGGACCGCATTGCGCGAGCACCCGCCAACTTCGGAGATGCTCTGCGTCAGCCAGGGCCACCACGAAGAACGACCTGCACGCAGCCCGACTTGCTCCCCATCCCCGCGGCTTCGTAGGATTTCAATCTTCACTGCCGCCCCTCTTCTCCAGGAGTTCCCTCCATGCGTTACACGCGCAAGAACATCTCCGAGCTGCTCGATACCGTGCAGGGCAGCCCCGACCTCATGGGTTTCTGGACGTCGTACTTCGGCGGCTCGGACTTCACCCTGGTCCCCTCCCCTGGAGGCATGATCTGGCAGGACGTCCGCTCGCCCAGCCACCAGGTCTGCGAGGACAGCATCCCGTACGGCACCGAGGACGGCATGAACAATCATTGCGGTGGCGCCGGCTACTAGCCGGCTGTTGAAGAAGTCCGCGAGGGAAGATGGGGTTTGGAAATCGGTCCGCGCTGGACTGGGTGTTCATCCCAGGAGGCGATTGCGTACCGCGACGGCGCGCGGACGGAGCAGGCCTGTGCGAACGGGTTCCTGGTCCTTGAGAGCAAACGACGAGCGCCTGCAATCCGAAAGTCTCGGGCTGCGTCAAGGCACTCTGAGCGGAAGACGCGGGTTCGGGCACGTCTGTCCTGGGGCGTCGCATCGCAGGTCGTGCGAAGCGACGCCCCTGCACGGCCCGCGGGTCAGTACAGCTCGGCGCTCGCGAGGTACGGGAGGCCCGTGCCGTTCTCTCCGCCCACCACGAGCACCTGGCCGTTGGAGAGCCGTGTCGCCGTGTGCGCCCGGCGCGCCTGGATGAGCGTGGCGGTGTTCGACCACGTGCCGGAGGCATACACCTCCACGCTGCCGAGGATGGCGGTGGTGCCCGTCCCGCCCACCACGAGCACCCGGCCATCCTGGAGCGACGTCGCCGTGAAGCGCGCGCGGGCTTGAAGGAGCGCCCCCTTGGCGGTCACGGAGGGGGCCTTGAAGAACGGGTTGAGCAGCTCGGTCGTGGCGAGCGAGGCGCTGGTGCCCGTCCCTCCCGTCACGAGCAGGTTGCTGTCATTCAACACCGTCGCGGTGTGCCAGGCACGGGCCTGGGCGAGGGTCAGCGCGCCCACCGCGCTCCAGGTGCCGCTCGTCGGGTTGTACTGCGCGGCCGTGGCGAGGGCCGTGGTGATGGCGGTGGTGCTCTGGCCGCCCACCACGAGCACCTGGCCCGGTGTCATCTGGAATTGCGCGGGCAGCAACGTCGCCGTGTGGTTGAAGCGGACCGCTGGCAGCGAGCCCGTGGCGGTCCAGAGGCCCGTCGCCGGTTCATACAATTGCGCCGTGGCGAGGCCCGCCGTGCCAAAGCCTCCCACCACGAGCACCTTGCCGCCAGGCAGCAGCGTCGCGGTGTGGAAGTACCGGGCCTGGGCCAGCGAGCCCGTGGCGGTCCAGAGGCCCGTCGTCGGCTCATACAGTTGCGCCGTGGCGATGGCCGCCGTGCCAATACCTCCCACCACGAGCACCCGACCGTCATTCAGCAGCGTCGCGGTGTGGCCGTAGCGGGCCCCGGCGAGCGCGCCCGTGGGGGCCCAGGTGCCGGTGGCCGGGTCATACAGCTCCGCGCTCGCCAGCGCGCCGGCGGCCCCCTGCCCTCCCACCACGAGCACCCGGCCGTCATTCAGCAGCGTCGCCGTGTGATAGCGGCGGGCCTGCGCGAGCGGACCGGTCGCCTTCCAGGTTTCGACGGCCGGATCATGCAGCTCGAAGCCGCGCAGGATGCCGCTGGGGCCAAGCCCCGCGATGACGAGCACATTCCCACCGGGCAGCGCGGTCGCGGTGTGCCAGGCGCGGCTCGTCGCGAGCGGAGCGGAGGTGTGCCAGGCGCCCAGCGTCGGCTCGAAGAGCTCCGTGCTGGAGAGCCAGCCGGTGGCGACCTTGCCGCCCGTCATCAGCACCTGGCCATCCGGCAGCAGCGTCGCGGTGTGGCTGGAGCGCCCCACCGCCATCGAGCCCGCCGCGGTCCACGCGCCCGTGGCCGGGTCATACAGTTGGGCCGTGGTCAGGGCCGAGGTGGCACCATCTCCACCGGCCACGAGCACCTTGCCGCTGTCCAGCAGCGTCGCCGTGTGAGCGGAACGCGCCGTCAGTGCACCCGTCGCGCTCCAGGCGCCGGTGGTCGGCTCATAGAGCTGGGCGGTGGCCAGGGCCGCGGTGGCGCTCCTGCCGCCCGCGACGAGCACCTTGCCGCCAGGCAACAACGTCGCGGTGTGGAGCGAGCGCGCCGCCGCCAGTGAGCCCGTCGTCGTCCAGGTGCCGGTGACCGGGTCGAACACCTCGCTGGTCGCGAGGGGAGCGCTGGCCCCCAGACCGCCAGCGACGAGCACCCTGCCATCGGACAGCAGCGTCGCCGTGTGGAGGCGGCGGGCCTGCGCGAGCGAGCCCGTCGTCGTCCAGGTGCCGGTGGCCGGGTCGAACACCTCGCTGGTCGCGAGCGGCCCGCTGGCCCCCAGACCGCCGGTGACGAGCACCCTGCCATCCGTCAGCCGCGTGGCCGTGTGGCTGTCGCGGGCCTGGGCGAGCGGGCCGGTGACGGACACGGTGCCCGTGGCGGGGTCCGCGAGCTCGGCACTGGCGAGGGCACCATTGGCGCCCAGCCCGCCCACGACGAGCACCCGGCCGTCGTCCAGCGGCGTCGCGGTGTGGAGCTGACGGGCTTCGGTCAGGGTCGGAGTCTGCGCCCACGCGCCCGTGGTCGGGTCGAACACTTCCGAGGTCGCGAGCGCGCCGCTGCCACCGCGTCCCCCCACCACGAGCACCCGGCCATCGAGCAACGCCGTCGCCGTGTGGCTGGAGCGGGCTTGCGTGAGGCCGCCCACCGTGGAGGAACCGGTCGCCGGATCATAGACCTGGACGGTCTTGCCTCCGCCCGCGAGGAGCACCCTGCCCTGGGCCAGCAGCGTCGCGGAGTGGAAGGACCGCCCCTCCGCCATCGAGGCCGTCGCGGCCCAGGTGCCCGTCGCCGGGTTGTAAGCCACGGCCGTGGAGAGGCTGACGTTCGCGTTGCTTCCCCCGGTCACGAGCACCCTGCCATCGGGCAGCAGCGTCTGTCCGGCCTCCGCGCGGTACGCGGGGAGCGCGCCGGTCGCGGCCCAGGTGCCGGTCGCCGGAGTGTAGAGCAGACACGAGGCGTAGGCGCCGGACGCCGCCTGTCCGCCCACGAGGAGCACCTTGCCACCGAGCAGCGCCGTCACCTGGTGCCTGTAGCGGATGTTTGGCATTGCGCCGGTGGTCGCCCAGGTGCCGGTGGCTGGGTCATACAGCTCCGCGCTCGCGAGGATGTTGGAGCCGGTGACGCCGACACCAAGGCCCCCTGCCACCAGCACCTTGCCGTTGTTCAGCAACGTCGCCGAGTGGAAGTAGCGAGCCACCGAGAGCGCGCCCGTGGAGGACCACGTCCCCGTGGCCGGGTCATACAGCTCCGCGCTGGCGAGGGCACCGACCTCACCGCTCCCCCTGCCTCCCGTCACGAGCACCCGGCCGTCGGGAAGCAGCGTCGCCGCATGATTGAAACGGCCCTGCGTGAGCGAGCCGGTGACGGACCAGGTGCCGGTGGCCGGCTCAAACAGCTCCGCGCTGGCGAGGGCGTTGGTGTTGGAGACAAGCCCTCCCACCACGAGCACCCGGCCGTCCGGCAGCAGCGTCGCCGTGTGGTTCTCTCGTACCGAGGACAGCGCCGCCGTGGAGGTGAGCGCCGTCGTGGCGCCCTGCCCCCACGTCCCCGCCTGCTCCAGGTCGGGCCCGCAGGCGGTGAGCGCGAGCATGAGCGCCACGGTGAGCGGGATGAGGGCCCGAGCGCGGTGATGCCGACATCGCGGCTGGGAGGTGTCACACGAGAAGGCTTCGGGTGATTCGACGTGGGGCATGGGGCTGACACCCTACTCCCATCCCTCCGCTGCCGCCGCCGTGGCACACCGCACCCGCGCCTGGGCCAGAGCGCAGGAGCGGCTTGACGGCTGCGAGACACCCTCGCCACCATCGTGTCTTCCGGAGGAATGCCACACATGTCACCCGTCTCCTTTTCGCGCAGTCGACTCGCCGTGCTCGCGGGGTGCGCCGGGGCCTGCGCCCTGGCCCTGGGCACGGCCTGCGCGACCCCACCCCGCGCGCCAGCGCAATCCTCCACGGCCTCCCAGGCGGTGGATGCCCGGGCCCTCATCGCGGACGCGAGGAGGATCGCGACGCGGGAGGGCGTGGAGGAACTGCTCGAGATCCCGGTGGGCGGAACGAAGCAGTGGATTTCGGTCCGGGGACGGAACCGGAACAATCCCATCCTGCTGATGATCCACGGGGGACCGGCCTCACCGGAGCTGCCATCGAGCTGGGCCTTCCAGGCCGGCTGGGAGGACTTCTTCACCGTGGTGCAGTGGGACCAGCGCGGCAGCGGCAAGACCTACAACGCGAACGCCCCCGCCCTCATCGCGCCCACGCTGTCGCTCGACCGCATCACCCAGGACGCCGCGGAGGTCGTCCAGTATCTGCGACACCGCTACGGCAAGCAGAAGGTCTTCGCCCTGGGGCACTCCTGGGGAAGCCTCGTCGGGCTGGGGCTTGCCCAGCGGCACCCCGAGTGGCTGTTCGCCTACGTGGGGATGGGGCAGGTCATCAGCGGCCAGGAGAACGAGCGCGTCGGCTATGCCCTGACACTCGCCACTGCGGAGGCGACCCACAACGCGGCCGCCCTCCAGGAGCTGAAGGCCATCGCCCCCTATCCGGAGAAGGACGGCTCGCTTCCCCTCCAGAAGCTGGGCATCGAGCGCAAGTGGTCCAACACGTTCGGAGGCCTGGTGCATGGCCGCGACGGCATCCTCCACTTCCTCAACCTGGCCGAACTCTCCCCCGACTACGGCCCCCGGGACGTGGAGGCCATCGACCTGGGCTCGCGGCTCTCCCTGCCGCACCTGCTGCCGGACCTGGCGCGGTTCGACTTCACACGAGTCACCCGCTTCGACTGCCCGATCGTCATCTTCGCGGGACGGCATGACACGACGACGCCTTCGCAGGTCGCGGCGGACTGGCTCCAACAGGTGAGTGCGCCGGACAAGCAGCTCATCTGGTTCGAGAATTCCGCCCACATGATGATGCTGGAGGAGCCCGGGCGCATGCTCCTCCATCTCGTGCAGGACGTGTTGCCCCTGGCGGAGCGCGCTCCCACCCCGACTCAGAACGCGCGCTGAGCAGGACGTCCACCAGGCCCTCCCGGCGCGGATGGACCGGCGCCGGGAAGAGACAGCCCGGTGCGGCCCGTCCGTGGGGCCGACCGGGCTGTGTCCAGCGTGTTACGGCGTCGGCGGACAGGGCCCGAGCACCGTGCTCTTGCAGTTGATGCACAGGCTGTGTGCGCACACCAACGCGTCGGCGTCGGAGAACGCCTCCACGGTCACCGTCGCCGAGGGATCGAAGCCCGATTCGGAGTTGCAGACCTCGACCTTCTTGAGCACCTCGGTGCTGGCCACGAACTCCAGGTTCTGCTGGGTCATCTGGGGCTGGAGGCACGTCTTCGCCGCCTCGAGCGTGGTTTCGTTGAAGCTGATCACGGAGCCGCAGAGCGTGTCTGCCCTCCGGATGTTGAAGAGGAAGGCATTCGGCCCCTGGCCGCACGACTCGGTCGCCGTGGCGACGCACTTCTGGGTTTCGCCGTCGCACATCAATCCGTTGGTGCAGTTGTTGCCCGAGCAGCAGGTGGCACCCTCCGCGTTGCAGTCGTTGGTGCACACGCGATACTTGGTTTCGTCGCTGTCGTCGTTCGCGCAACCCGAACCGTCATGGCAGGTCTGGTAGGCGCAGCAGACCTGTCCCGTCTGTCCGCAGGGAATGCAACTGTTCGCGACGCAGGCGAAGGCCTCCGGGTCGTTGCAGCCGCTGTTTCCGAGGAAGTTGTTGCACTCGCCCCCCGCCTCGCCCTGGGTGTGACCGGGGATGGGGCAGGATTCGGGTTCGGGATAGGTGCGCGTGGGATCGCACGCGCCCTGACAATTGATTCCACAGCCCTGGATCATGGTGAGCAACAACGCCAGGAGCAGGATTCTGTTCTGGTTCTTCTTCATGAGGAGTGTCCTTGGGGAGGCGGGCAGGGAGGTGGGGTTCAGGGATGGCTGAGCAGGTAGAGGGCCCGGTTGCCGTGGGCCGTCGCGTTCACGACCACCTGGTCGGCATCCGTGATGCGCAGGGCTTCCGTCACCACCACGCCCGCGCTCGGGGAGAGGCGCTGGTTGAGGTCCACCCACCCGTCCGGCTGCGTGTAGAGGAATCCGGTGGAGCCCGTCAGGGAGGTGGCGGTGGCCGTCACCCAGCCCCGCGCATTGATGGAGGTCGCGCGGAGGCGGTCGAAGCCAGCGGGGATGCTGAGGACGTGGACCGTGTCATCGGTGTCGATGAGGGCCGTCGCGAGCACGTCACCGGTGGCGTCCACGGAGTTGGCGACCACCTGTCCCCGGATGTTGATCGCCACCGGGACCGTCGTGGTGATCCGGGAGAGCTGCGGGAGCGTCCGGAGCGTGCCGTCCGTGAAGACGAAGGCCTTGACGTCGCCGCTCCGCACGTAGTTGCCAGCGACGTGGCCCGCTTCGCTCACCGCGGTGATCCAACTGGCGGAGGCGCTGGGGATGGGCAGGTCCGTCAGGGCCCTGCCATCGTGATACACGGCGATGTTGCCGGTGCGTGACGTGCGGTGCCCGAAGACCGTGCCGCTGGGCGCGATGCGGGTGGGGGTGAAGTCGCCCAGGAGGACCGGGGTGACGGGTCCTCCTTCGAGGCTGGCCTTGTAGGCCACCGGCGTGTTCCCCGTCTGGGGAACGATCATCCCGGTGACGAGCCCGGTGTCCGTCATGTCCACGGCGGTCACCGAGGCCGCGTCGAACACGCTGGAGAGCGGGCGGAGCTGGGTGCCATTGAAATACGAATCCACCCGCAGCACCTTGACCAGGCCCGTGTCACGGAAGCCGACGTCGATGAACTCCGAGCAGTTGACGCATCCCAGGAGCAGCTCCGGGACGAGCGCCCGCACGTCGAACGGGGCGGTCCGGTTGCCACCATCCCCGCCGCAGGTCCCCGCCGAAGCGATGGTCAACAGCCGGGAGACGACGGTGCCCGAGGAGGCCGCGGACACGCTCACCTGGCCGGTGAACCCGGCGGCCACCCTGGCCTTGAAGGACGCGTAGGACTGCCCGGCCGGGATGATCACATTGGGCGGAACCTTCACCCCCCGGGGGTTGGTGCTCTTGAAGTCGATCTTCGTTCCGCCCGTGGGAGCAGACCCGGTGAGGAACGCCGACAGCGGGACCTGGGTTTCGAACGGGGCCGAGCAGAGGGGAGCGGAGCCCGAGAGCAGGAAGCCGGAGAGGCCGGGCTGGCCCACGCCGCCCAGGGCCCGCAGGAAGGGAACCGAGAACTGGCGGGAGAAGCCCGTCCCGAGCGCGTCCTGCCCCTGCACGATGATCTCCGAGCCGGGGAGCTGGTTGAGCACCACGTTGCGCGGACAGACCTGGTGGTTGCACCGGGGGATCTGCTTGCCGGAGAGCAGGCTCGCGGTGGCGCGGATCTCCCCGGTCATCCGGTGGATGTCATTCGTTCCATCCAGGCTGATGGGGGGGCTGAACACCTTGTCGAACGACCAGTGGATGATGTTCTCGCTGCGCACGCCCGTCAGTTGGAGCGTGCCCGTGTAGGGCAGGCCCAGGTCGGTTCCCGTCAGGGTGATGTCGAGCGTGTTGGCGCTCTTGATGACCCGGAAGCCGGCGGTCGAGTACTCCCTGCCGTCAACGCGCACCGTGGCGGCGTTGAGGAAGAAGTCCTGCCCCCGGTAGAAGTCGTCGGCCGGGCTGGCCCAGGCGGTGGGCGAAAGGCAGAGCGAGGCCAGGACGCCCAAGGCGCCAAGGGAGAATCGTTTCGACATGGGGGAAACCTCTGCTGGGGATGCGCGGTTGGCGGCCAGACGCCAATGCACCGCACATGCCCGGCGGTTTCCCCCGTGAGGCCCGCGCGGAGCACGGCAAGGATTGCCGTTCACGGCAGGGCCTGCCGGCAGCCAGGGACGGCCCGCCCCCGCGTCAATCCTCCCCTGTGCCCGAAAAACAGGCTAAATTAGAAAAACCTGTTTCCATCCAGGGAGCCACATGCACACCCGAGCCCGTCCAGGGAGCTTCATCCAACGCCTCGCCCCGCCCCCCTTGCTGCTGTGGGGCCTCGTCGTCCTGACCGCCTGTGGAGGCCTGGAGCCGGAGGGCTCCGGGAGCCCCGACGGGGTGGCCTGGGAAGCCCAGGCGCTCGCGCCGGCCAACGTGCAGGCCTTCTACGCGGAGGCCCGGTGGGGCACCCGCTTCGGCGTCACGGGTCCCTACTACGGCCCCGCGGGCCACCGGGGGCTCGACATCCCGGCGGGCGCGGGCCAGGCGATCCCCGCGCTCCGCTCGGGCATCGTCCGCCGCGTCCAGTACTCCTCCGTCGTGGGGCACACCCTCGCGGTGGAGTCCGCCCCCGGCGACTTCTCCGGGTATGCCCACGTCATCCGGACGCGCTTCGCGGTGGGCGACTCCGTCCAGCAGGGAGACATCATCGCCTATGTGGCGGGCGCCGGAGATGACCATGGCTCGGCGTGGAGCGGGTCCCACCTGCACATGACCCGGGGCACCACGGACCGCTGCGCGTTCGGTGAGAACGTCAGCGACCCCGCGCCACTCATCCGCAACGTGCTCGGCACCGGCAGCGGCGGAGGCACCGGCAACGGCGGAGGGTCCGGGGGAGTCCAGGTCAGCATCGAGGAGGGGAAGATCCTCCAGCGCGTGGCCCAGCGCGGCGGCTACACGGGCGCGGTGGACGGCGTGCCCGGAGCCAATACGTGGAAGGGCGTCCAGACGGTCCTCGCCGGCAAGGGCTTCTACTCCGGCCCCATCGACGGCCTCCCGGGGGAGAACACCTGGAAGGCAGTCCAGCGGCTCGCCCAGCTCGGCGGGTACACGGGCCCCGTGGATGGCTTCCCGGGTTCGTACACCTACGCGGGGCTCAACACCTGGCTGGCTCAGGACCCCGGGACGCCTCCCCCGTCGGGGATGAGCGGCGTGTATGGGATTGACGTCGGCACCACGCAGCGGGACCTGGATTTCAAGGCCATCCGGAGCGCGGGCTACCAGTTCGCCATCGTCAAGGCGGGCGGCTCCAATGTCTCGCCCCTCTATGTCGCGCCCTACTACGCCCAGCAGGTCGCCCGGGCTCGCGCGGCCGGGCTCGTGGTGGGCCATTACTGGATGGCGGGCTCATACAACCCCGCCGGGGACGCCCAGTACTTCGCGGACCACCTGTATGACCACCGCCCCGGCGACCTGCTGGTGCTCGACAACGAGGCCATCGACAATGGCATCTTCTGGAACGACGCCATGACCGCGAGCTTCATGCAGGCGGTCAAGACGCGTCTGGGAAAGGCCCCGTTCCTGTACACGTACTCGAGCCTGCTCAAGGCCTATTCCTGGCCCCAGACCCAGGCCGTGGGCTCGAAGCTCTGGATTGCCCATTACACGGGCACGCCGGGCAACCCGTCGGTGGGGACGGCCTATCCGACGTGGGAGATCCACCAGTACACGTCGTCCGGAAACCAGAACGGGATTCCGCTCGACCTGAATGTCGCGAAGCTGTCCGCGTTCGCCGGACTGACCCAGCCGCCGCAGGGCGTGACGCCGCCTCCGCCGACGTCCATCCCCGGCGGGGGCGGAGGCGGAGGCGGCTCCCCCGTCATCACCGTCCCGCAGGGGATCATCCTGCAGACGCTGGCGCGCCGGGGCGGCTACACCGGCCCGCTCGATGGCGCTCTGGGGGCGCAGAGCTGGATGGGCGTCCAGAAGGTCCTGCGCGAGCTGGGCTACTACACGGGGCCCGCCGATGGCGCCCCGGGCCTCAACACGTACAAGGGATTGCAGTTGCTGGCGCAGGACGGTGGCTACACCGGCCCCATCGATGGCGTCCCAGGAACCAACACCTACAATGGCATCCAGGCGTACCTGGACGGGTCCTCCGGCCCCGTGCCGGCCGTCACCCAGGCCCAGGGCGTGACGCTGCAACGGATTGCCAGCGCGGGCGGCTACACCGGCGCGGTGGATGGCGCTCCCGGGACGAACACGTGGAAGGGCGTCCAGCAGGTCCTGGGTGGCTATGGGTATTCAGGGCCCGTGGATGGCGTCATGGGCACCGGCTCCCTTGCGGCGCTCCAGCGCTTCGCCGCGAAGGGCGGCTACACGGGCCCCGCCGACGGGGCCATGGGCACCCAGTCCTGGAAGGGCGTGCAGACCGTGCTGCGGGGCTTCGGGTACACGGGCGCCATTGACGGCGTCATGGGCACCCAGTCCTACGCGGCGCTCCAGCGGGTGGCGCGACTGGGCGGGTACATGGGCCCCTCCGATGGAGCCATGGGCGTGAACTCGTGGCGGGGCCTCCAGACCTTCCTGAGCGGCGCCGGGTACACGGGCCCCATTGACGGGGTTCCCGGAACGAACACCTACAAGGTGCTCCAGTCCCTGGCGAACCGGGGCGGCTACTCCGGGCCGCTCGACGGCATCCCCGGCCCCAACACATACGCGGGCCTGGCGAACCTCCTGGACTGACGCCCCCCCCCTGCCTTTAGGCCCCTCCCGTCCACCGGAAGGGGCCTGTCGCGGGGCGTGACGCACGTGCGTCCGCATGGAACGCAGCCCCGGGGCGCGCGACGGCGCTGGGATGTGATCACGGCAGGTTGCGCGCTGGTCCCGGCCTTGCAGTCAGGGACAGTGCACTCAGGGGACACCGTCTTGTTTCACGAGACATGTCTCCCAACCCTCCGGGTTCCAGTCCATGACCATCTCCACCACCCTGACGATCACCAACAACTCAGGCTGCCCCATCGACAGTGGCGGCTCTGTCGACTGCGAGGACGGCTCGCTCGACGGCTCCGCGCCCGCGACCAGCATCGCGGCGGGCTCCAGCACCAGCTTCAAGGTCACGCAGAACAACTCCGTCTCGCCGGGCCCCGAGGGCTCCGTGTCGTATTCGCTGGAGACGGGGAACGAGAAGCTGCCGCTCACCTTCAACTGGAACTACTCCAGCGGCCCGGGCCACCCGGAGTCGTACTCCGCCTCCGCGTCCGCCCTCACCCCGGTGACCGTCACCCAGACGGACACGGACGGCGACCACCACGCGACCACCTACTCGGTGGGCTTCAACGCGCGCGCCCCCAATGAGTGGGACCTGGTGTGGGCGCTGTCCGTGGGGCTGATGAACAAGCAGCTGCACGGCCTGCACTACTACCAGCTCCTTCCGTCCTCCTTCACCCAGCAGGGCGCGGGGGGCGCGCAGCTCAGCGTGTCCGCCATGGGCGACCCGACCGTCGTCGTCCCCGACGACCAGACGACCCACCTGGACCTCCACCTGCCCTTCACCACCGCGACCCTCCAGTACGTGGAGGGCGGCGTCACGAAGACGCAGTCCCTGTCCGGCACCACCGTCATCGTGTCGCAGGACCTGTCCCAGGCGCAGGTGACGGACCCCAACACGCTGGCGGCCACCACCGACGCGAAGCAACACCTCCAGGGGCTGCTGGGCCTCAACTACTCCGTCTACCGCCTCTTCCTGGACCTCACCAACCCGGCCCTGTTCCGCTCGCTCCAGGTGGTGAACACGTCCAACAACAGCCCGGTGCCCCTCAGCACCGCCGCGCAGAGCGCCCTCCAGGCCACCCTCGCGGGCGTGGGCCACGCGGACGTGGCGTACACGGTGCAGGCTCCGGGCAAGCCCGCGAGCATCGTCCCCACCTTCTCCAAGCCGCGCACCACCCGCTACAGCACCAACGGGAACTTCAGCACGCTCAACGTGTGCATGATGAGCCGGGGCCGTTCGGAGCCGACGTGGGGCCCCCGCTTCGCTTTCACCGCGCCCCTGGCCGCCACCACCAACCCGGACGGCTCCCCCGCTGAAGCGCGCGCGCGGTTGTTTCTCAGCCAGGACACGCTGGGCGAAGGCTACGTGAAGCCCGCGGTGCTGCCCGCCATCATGCAGGCCTCCACCCTGCCCACCATCAGCATCCAGTACCTGGCGCCGCTCACGTACCTGTGCTCGGGCGCCAAGAGCAACAACAGCCAGAACGACGGGCGCGGTGAGTTCGTCCAGGTCAACAACGGCTTCGACCAGTACGTGAAGGGCACGGAGTCCGTGGCCTTCACCGTCCAACCCAATGTCTCCCAGACGGACCGCTGCACCCTGGCGCTCAGCGGCCAGTTCGCCGTGCAGGCAGAGGTCAGCCAGTATCCCCTGGACTTCATCGGCCTGAGCCTGAAGGACGTGCTGGGCACCGCCAACTACTCGCAACCGTGGACCGGCACCGTCACCATCCAGGCCGGCAACGGCGGCAAGCTGGTGACGACGGTGAGCATCACGCTGGGCCAGGCGCCCGCCCCGGACGTCAGCAAGACGCTGGACGGCTGGGTGTTCAACGCGCTGGACAAGCTCTTCACCTGGTCCTCCTCGTCGCCCCAGGATGCCATCACGAAGAAGGTGCAGGCTTTCGCCAATAACCTGGCGACGACCTTCCAGACGAACGCGTCCACCAAGCTGAACGTCGACGACTGCATCGTGCTGCCCACGGGCGCGGCGGCCAGCTACAGCCAGTGTGTCTTCAACGCGCAGGGCGCCATCCAGGTGGACGTCACCTTCCCTGGCTGAGACCGCCTGGCCTCCCCCCACATCCCTCAAGGAACCACCATGTCCCAGGACACCCTGACGGGCACCGCGTCCGTCTCCTCCAGCCTGATGTACAACTACCTGGCCGCCACCTCCGTGGACGCGGCCTTCCCCCTGGCCTCCGCGGAGGACTCGGGAGGCTCTCCCCTGTTGTTCAGCGTGGGCGCCTCCGCCGCCAACACCGCGCGCAAGACGCTGTGGGTGATGCTGCGTGACACCACCGTCACCACCGGCTGGCGCCAGGTGGAGCTCAGCCCGGACGCCAACCACGACGTGCAGGGCTACGCGGTGGTGCAGGCCCCGTCGGGCGCCCTCATCCTCGCGGTGGCCCTGGATGACGGCGCGGGCGGCAGCCGTGTCTACGTCTCTCCCTCGCTCACGCCCACGCAGGACGGCGCGCCGTGGAACACGCTCAACACATCCTGGGTCCAGCGCCAGGGCGCCCCTTCGGGCAAGCCCGTGCAGCGGCTGCTGATGGGGGACTTCACGCAGGCAGGCGAGGCGCCGCTGCTGGTGGCCGAGCTGCACGACACCTCCGGCACCAGCCGCTACTTCGTGGACGCATCCACCAGCACCACCAGCGCCGCGTGGACGAACTGGGCGCCGCCCAAGGACGTGAAGACGCTGCATGACGTGGTGGTGGCCCGGGCCGCCGTCACCGGCATCCCCTACCGGGGCACCTGGACGCTGTACGACGACACCAGCGGCAAGCGCCCGTCCGCCAGCATGCGCAACGCCAAGAGCACCGCGCTGGCCATCGCGTCCACGCAGGCGTTGTCGGGCGTCACGTCGGTGCTGGCGCAGCAGGACAGCTCGCGCGTCAGCGTCTGGGCGGTGGACGGCAGCCAGCGGCTGTTCACGCTGAACAACGCGGTGGGCGCCACCGACGGTTGGTCCCTGCCGCTCCAGCAGCGCGAGCACGTGGCCCGGCTCGCCCCGCGCCGCAACCAGAAGCGCTCCACCGGGGAGCTGTTCGTGGCCTCCACGGACAACAGCGCCATCACCTACCTGTGGCAGGACCCGTCCACCACCACCTGGCAGGGCACGGACATGGTGCTGCCCGCGCTGGCGGACGGCCAGGAGTTCCCCTCCTACACGACGGTGGTGCGCTTCACCGACGCGCAGGGCGCCCCCATCGCGGGCCAGACGGTGCAGGTCAACGCCTCCGAGTGGTCGCGCGTGATGGTGAACGGCTACTGGACGGACCTGGACGACAGCACCCGCGTGGAGGTGAAGACGGACGGCAGCGGCACCTTGACGCTCATCAACAAGGTGTCCGACGTGGGCACGCCGGTCTTCCACTTCACCGCGCCGTTCCTGGCCAGCACCGTGACGGCGGACCCCAGCGCGGAGCTGCGGGCCAACCTGACCGCGAAGCTGAAGACGCAGGACCTCTCGCAGTGGACAAAGCCGGACGGCACGCCCGTGGTGCCCCCCGGCGCGGATCCGGACATGGTGGCGCAGGTGCAGGCGACGCTGAAGCAGCTGATGGACAACATGGACAGCCTGCCCTCGGATGGCTCCGAGGCGCCGCTGGACACGACGACCACGGCCTCCCCGCCCACCGCGCAGGCGAAGATGGCGCGCACGACGTCCTTCTCCGTGCTGGGAGACGTGACGAACGCCGTCGAGACGGCGGCGGGCGACGTGCTCCAGGCGCTCAAGAGCGCCGCGGGGGCCGTCTATGATTACGTCCTCCAGCCCATCCTCAGCGGCACCAAGACGCTGCTCCAATTCTTCGTGAAGCTGGGCGAGCAGGTGGTGACGTTCGTCGTGCGCACCGTGAAGGAAGCGCTCCAGCTCATCAGCTGGCTGTTCCAGCAACTGGAGGTCCTCATCGAGGACATCATCCAGTTCCTGGGCTTCCTGTTCGCGTGGGACGACATCCTGGCCACGCAGAAGGCCATCGAGTCGCTGACCCAGAACGGCATCCTGGGGCTCGCCGTGAAGCTGAAGGGCGCGGAGCCCGCCATCACCCAGTTCTTCGACGACCTCATCGCGAAGTGGGACGGCATCTGCGACTCCGCGCTGAGCTCGGACGACGTGAACCCCCAGCAGGTGACGGCCCAGACGCAGGCCCAGGCGACGCCCACGGCGCAGTCCGCCTACTCCACCGCCACCACCAACCCGGGGGCCACCTTCTCCCAGTACCAGGTGACCTACGGCGGAATGGGCAACAGCACGCCGAGCACGCCCTTCAATCCGGTGGCCCAGGCCATCACCGACCTGGTCCAGACGGTGGGCAACATGCTCAACGACGTGGGCGACAGCGTGAAGGAGATCATCCAGGGCCTCCAGACGATGTTCCAACAGGGCACGTTCAGCCTGCACGCCGTCGTGAATCTGCTGGCGGGCGAAGCCGCGAAGGCGCTGCTGGGTGCCATGCGGGACCTGCTCCTGGGCTTCTGCGACGTGGTCGCGGACCTGGCCCAGGCGGTGGTCCAGGACGTGCTCCTGCACGAGTTCGACATCCCGGTCATCTCGTGGCTCTACAAGAAGCTGACGGGCGAGGACTCGCTGACGATGCTGGGCGCGGTCAGCCTGCTGGCCGCCATCCCCGTCACCATCGTCTACAAGCTGCTGACGGGAGAGGCCCCGGTGCTCACCCCGCCGGCCACGAACCAGCTCCAGTTCGTGGCGATGCCCTGGCAGGCCCGGAAGACGACGCGGCTGGACGTCAAGGGGCTCGAGGCGTCAACGGGACCGGGCGCCTACGACTACTCCGTCATCGGAGGAGGCGTGGCGGAGTTCAGCTCGCTGCTCTACACCGCCTGCCTGGAGACCAGCGCCTTGATTCCGGGCAGCCGGCCCCTCTTCCGGAAGGTCAACTCCACCATCATGTCCGCCGCGACCAGCATCGGTGTGGTGTGCACCTTCCCCTTCGACGCCAGCGCCCTGCAGCAGTTCACGGACCTGGTGTCGTGGTGCATCAGCCTCGTCGAGGCGTTCACCACGTGCGGCGTGTCCCTGCTGAGCTGGATGCCTCCGACGAGCGTCGACGGGAAGCTGGGAGCGGAGGTCCTGGAGCAGATCGACACGGGATTGCTCGGGGTCATCGGCATCGTCGGCCTCATCCTGTCCGTCGCGAGCTACGTGATGGAGCTGGAGACGCTGACGGACGACGACGTGCCCGTCTACCACGGCTTCGGGACGGACACGGAGAAGCTGGTGGCCAACCTGCTGCGCTACGGGGGGGCGTGCTTTGAATGCATCGCGGGCTTCATCCCCTCCCCCGCGAAGGAAGAGGCCATCTTCACGGCCTTCGCGGGCGAGTTCGGGGCCTTCGGCCTGGACATGATCCGGTGGGCGGAGACCGCCGTCTACAACGCCGACGAGGGCAACAGCGTCAAGAAGCTCTACCAGCCCTGGTGACGTGAAGACTCGAAGCGCCGTGCACCTCCCGTGGGGATGAGGACGAGACGCGACGGAAAAAGAAGAGGCCTGGCAACCGGGTGGGTTGCCAGGCCTCTGGACCCAGAATCCGGGAAGACTACCGGACGATGTTCAGCGCGGTGTCATCCAGGAAGAAGCTCGTCTGCAGCGACGAGTCCTCCGTGCCGTTGAAGTAGATGCGCACGGTCTGGCCCTTGTACGCGGCCAGGTCGAACGTCCGCTGCACGTAGGCCGTGCCCTTGTCCAGGTTGCTGTAGGTGGCCAGCGTCGCCAGCACCGTGCCCGCGCTGTTGCGGACCTGGACGGCCAGCTTGTCGTAGGCCGTCGTGGTCGTCGTCTCCGCCGTGGTGATGCGCGCCCAGAAGCTGAACGTGGCGCTGCACGCCGAGGCGGGGATGGCGACGTCCTGGTAGGCGAACTCCGTGCGCGTGGCGCCGTAGCCGTTCAGGTAGGCCTTGTACGTGCCCGTGCGCGGCGCGCTGCCGGACGTGGTGCCGTCGATGACGCCCGACGAGGTGGTCCAGCCCGTGTTGCCGCTCTCGAAGCCCGCGTTGAGCAGGAGCTGCTCGGAGATGGAGCAGCTGCCCGTGCCGTTGTTCACCGTCACCGACACGGTGGACGACGTGCCGACGTTGTTCGCCGCGTCGTACGCCTTCGTGGTCAGCGCGTAGGCGCCGTTGGCCACCGCCGTCGTGTTCCACGCGAAGCCGTACGGAGAAGCCGTCGCCGTGCCCAGCAGCGTGGTGCCCGCGTAGAACTCCACGCGCGACACGCCCACGTTGTCGGAGGCATTGGCGCTCAGGTTCGCGGTGCCGCTCAGCGTGGCGCCGCCCGCGGGCGAGGTGATGGACGTCGTGGGCGGGGTGGTGTCAGCGCCACCGCCACCTCCGGTGATGAAGAGCGTGTACAGCAGCCGGTTGGGCGAACCCGTCCCCGGGCTGGTGACCTTGTTCGGCGTGGAGTTGTTCACCAGCGCGTCGCGCACCTGCGCGGGCGTCGCGGTGGGGTTGGCGCCCAGGTAGAGCGCCGCGGCGCCGGCGACGTGCGGCGAGGCCATGGACGTGCCGCTCATCGACGTGCTCGACGAGTTACCGGAGTTCGAGGCCGAGGTGATGCTCGAGCCCGGCGCGAAGATGTCCACGCACGTCCCGTAGTTGGAGAACGATGAGCGGGCATCCGTGCTGGTGGTGGAGCCCACGGTGATGGCGTTGGGCGCGCGAGCCGGCGAGTAGTTGCAGGCGTTCGCGCCGTCGTTGCCGGCGGCGACCACCGTCGTGACGCCCGCGGCGATCAACCGCTCCGTCGCATCATCGATGGCCTGGATGCCCACATCGCCCAGGCTCATGTTCGCGACGGCCGGCTTGACGTGGTTGGCCGCCACCCAGTCGATGCCGCCGATGACCTGCGCGTCGTTGCCGTAGCCCGTGCAGTCGAGCACCCGCACGCCGTGCAGGGTGACCTTCTTCGCCACGCCCCAGGTCGTGCCGCCCACCGTCCCCGCCACGTGCGTGCCATGGCCATGGCAGTCCGTGGGGTCGCTGTCGTTGTCGATGAAGTCGTAGCCGTTGCCCGTGCGGCCGGTGAACTCGGTGTGGGTCAGCCGGATGCCGGTGTCGATGACGTACGCGTGCACGCCGGTGCCGTCGACGTTGTAGGTGTAGGAGCTGTTGCGCGGCAGATCCCTCTGGTCGATGCGGTCGATGCCCCAGGTCGCGCTCGTCTGCGTCGCCGACACGTGGATCAGGCCGTTCTCCTGCACGTACGCCACGCGAGGGTCGGACAGGAGGCGGCCGGCTTCGGCCTCGCTCATGTTCGCCAGGAAGCCGTGGATGGTGTGCTCATAGGTCCGCAGCACCTTGCCGCCGTTGAGCGACACCATCTCCCGGGCGATGTTCGCCGCCCCCTGCTGCCGGACCTCCTGCGCGGAGTCGCGCAGGACGACGATGTACTCGCCCGGGATGGCCCGCTCCCGGCGGATCATCTGCGCCGTGTGACCGAACTGCTCGCTGTCGGACTCCTGGGCCTCGGGCATCGGGCCGCATGCCGCGGCCAGCAGGGAGAGAGCACTCACCGCCTGGGTCAGTTTCAGTTTCATTCGGCCTCACGGGAACGTGCGGGCCCCGAAACGGAAGCCCTCGCACAGCCCGTGGAATTAGCTTTTCTTGATTAAGCGGTCAATGCGGCTTGCCCTGAAGGGAGGCCGTGCAGCGCATTGGGGCACACACCGGCCCAGGCGCCCCAGGAGGGGCGCGGCACGGGCCGGAGCTGACAGCGAGGACGGTGAGGCTCGGGTGTGGGCGGTCAGACCGCGTCCTGGATGTTCCCCAGGTACGTGTCGATGCCGTGCTTGCCGTCGGTGCCGAACACCTCACCGCTCGCTCCGGGGGAGTCGAAGGTGTGGATGGTGGCACCCTCCGGGGCCTGCATGGACGGGCCGCCGTTGATGATGCCAATGCCCGGGAACATGCCGGACACGATGCCGGTGACGATGTCCGTGATGGGGTTGAACTCGTGCGAGCCCAGCCACGTCGGCACGGGGTCCTGGTTGTTGACGTAGAACGTGTAGTTCGGCCCGTCCGGGAACGTCTTGCCGGCGCCCGCGAACATGGTGGCGTTCACGTTGCCGAGCAGGTCCTCGCGCTTCTCCCGGTTGGCGTCACCGAGGATGGGCAGGTTGCCCCAGAAGCCGCCCATGTCGTTCTTGATGCGGTTGTCCACCTCGCGCAGCGCGCTGGACACGATGGCGCCACCCTGGCTGTAGCCGGTGACGTTGACCTTCTTGCCCGCCTTCAGGTCGTTGTAGATGGCGTCCGCCAGCGTCTGCGCCGCCGGGTTGTTGCCAAACCCCAGCCGGTCCATGCCCGTCTGCGCGACGTCCTCGGCCAGGCTCTCCGACGCATTGTAGATGGGCACCACGTTGGTGCCCGTCTCGTTCGCCATCTTCTGCGCCTCGCTCGTGGCGCTGCCCTGCGGGGTCTGGATGCCGTTGACGTGGTACGTCGTCGGCGTCGGGCTGGCGATGGGCTTGTCCGGATGGAACGGCGGCACCTCCGACACGGAGAACCTGTCCGGCGGGTACGCGTAGCCGTCCGAACCCAGGTACATGCCGTCGTACGTCGTCGGGTCGGCGGCGGCGTCGATCTTCAGCGCCCCGCGCGCCTCCTTCGCCGCGTCGGTCAGCACCACCGTGCCGGCCTGCACCGTGCCCGTGTTGGACTGGACGGGGGGCAGGTTCGCGTTGCCCGGCGTGGAACCCGTGGACCGGGCGCTCTTCGCCTCGAAGACGTCCGCGCGCGCCAGGGGGCGGGCCACCTGGTTCTTCGCGGCGACGGGCGCGGCCTGCGTGTCCAGGGGACGCGGCGTCACCGGGCGGATGCTGCCCTTTCCTACTCCGTCGATGCCCATGGTCAGGTCCTCTGGATGTGGGGGGTTCCAGGGGTTATCGGAGCCTGAGAAAAAGAGTTGCCTCCCCAGGTCGGAGATGTGGCGCGAGGTGGAACTGACACAGCGCGCCACGGGGAGCCCGACGCGCTCAGTAGAGGTAGTTCAGCGCGATGATGTCGTACTGGGAGAACTCGCCGGTCGCGCTCGTGCTGTAGCAGGAGTTCATGAGCGAGTTCGGATCCACGGTCGGCGTCCCGGGGATGAGGATGCCCCCCACGCCCCCGCTGCCTTCGCCACTGCCACACCCGGCCGTGTTGAAGAAGTCCGTGTGGCGGAGCCCGAACGCGTGGCCCAGCACGTGGGTGATGACGTGCTCGTTCAGGTCGACGCTGAAGTTCTGGAAGCCGGTCCCGATGACAATCTGTCCGTAGGGCAATCCGCCCGAGGGGTATCCCGAGGAGATGCCGGTGCCGGTCGTGGTCGTCGCGGTGATGTTCGCGTTGCAACCGGTGGTCGGTCCCCGCGCCAGGGTGAAGCGGAGCGCCAGCACATTGTAGTTGGCGATCGCCATGTCGAGCCCCTGGCTCAGCCGGCTGTAGCTGTTGAACTGGGCCGTGGGATTGATGCAGATCCTCTTGATGGAGGTGCCGACCAGGTTGGTCGTCCGGTAGTGCTCCGCGCTCCCCTCGCCGGTCTGGAGCATCTCCTGGGACGCCTCGAGGTTCACCTGGGCGTCGCGTCCCACGTACACGGCACCGTCGACGACCTGGATGTCATCGGCCGGATGCCCGGCTTCAATCAGGTTGGAGATGATCTCCTCCTGCTCGGCTTGCAGACCGTCGTTGCCGCAGCCGGCCAGCAACGCACCACAGCCCACCACGAGAACTGCCGCTCGCTTGAACATGCGCGTTTCCCCTCTTGTCCGGAGGCGGTGCTTCCCACGATCCCGGCATGGGAGCGTCGGGACGGACAACGGCATTCTTAGGCCATCCCACCCCTGAAAACCAGCAAGTGGAGATTAAGCAAGATTCAAGGAGTCAGTGCAGCCCATGCCATGAAGCAGCACACGTCAGCAGCTCGCGAGCAAAATATCCTGCACGGGCAACGGCGGATTCGACTTCGCGCCAATCAATACGCCTTGCAAGGTGTACACGGCACCGCCTCCGCGACGTGAGACAGAAAAGAGCGACAACCCAGAGTGAAGCCTGGTTTTCGCCAACGTGCATGAACCCCTCGAATCAGAAGCGGAGCCCTCCAACAGGGGCGTGAGCGAACAGCACGCAGGACGCGGAGTGAGTGCGTCGGACTCTCCTGGAGCGGGCGTCCGTCTCCCCGCTGCAAGCACGGCAACGCGACTGCGTCCCGTCAGCACGCAGCCCCGGCGCATCCACCGCGGCGCAGGGATGAAATCACGGCAGGTTGCGGGCTGGTCCCCACCTTGCAGTCACGGAGGGCGTGCTCGCGAAGCAGCTTCTTGTTTCGCAGCGCGGTTCTCCCACCCGGCCCGGTGCCTCCATGACGATCTCCACGCGCCTCACCCTCCAGAACAACTCCGGCTGCCCCATCGAGGATCGCGGCACGCCCGACGACCTGGAGGCAGGCGATGGCGACAGGCTGGTGACGTCCGTCGACATCGTCCTGGGCAAACAGCCTACCCCGGACCTCAGCAAGACGCTGGACGGCTGGGTGTTCAACGCCATGACCCTGGATGTCTCGAATTGCATCGTGCAGCCCACCGGCGCGCCGTATTCCTACAGCCGGTTCATCTTCAACGCCGAAGGCGCCGTCCAGGTGGACGTGTCCTTCCCCGGCTGAAGCCCCACCCTCTCATCTCGATCCTCATCCCTGGAGTCTTCATGTCACAGGAAACCCTGACGGGCTCGGCGTCCGTCTCTTCCAGCCTGATGTACAACTACCTGGCCGCGACCTCCGTGGACGCGGCGTACCCCCTCGCCTCCGCGGAAGACACGGGCGGCTCCCCGATGCTCTTCAGCGTCGGCGCGTCCTCCGCGAACACCGCCCGCAAGACGTTGTGGGTGATGTTGCGCGACACCACCGTCACCACCGGCTGGCGTCAGGTGGAGCTCAGCCCGGACGCCAACCGCGACGTGCAGGGCTACGCGGTCGTCCAGGCCGCGACGGGCCAGCTCATCCTCGCCGTGGCGGTGGACGACGGCGCGGGAGGCAGCCGCGTGTTCGTCTCACCGGCCCTCACGCCCACCCCGGACGGAGCCCCCTGGAACACGCTCGACGCGGCCTGGGTCCAGCGCCAGGGCGCTCCCGCGGGCATGCCCGTGCAGCGGCTGCTGCTGGGGGACTTCGTGAACGCCGGCCAGGCCCCGCTGCTCGTCGCGGAGGTGAAGAACACCTCCGGGAGCACCGGCCGCTACTTCGTGGATGCGTCCACGAGCGCCAAGGGCAACGCGTGGATCAACTGGGCGCCGCCCAAGGACGTGAAGACGCTGCATGACGTGGTGGTGGCCCGGGCCGCCGTCACCGGCATCCCCTACCGGGGCACCTGGACGCTGTACGACGACACCAGCGGCAAGCGGGCTGTCGTGGTTCCCCTCGTCGGGCCTGCGCAACGCCAAGAGCACCGCGCTGGCCATCGCGTCCCCGGCGGTGCTGTCCGGCGTCACCACCGTGCTGGCGCAGCAGGACAGCTCGCGCGTCAGCGTCTGGGCGGTGGACGGCAGCCAGCGGTTGTTCTCCCTGAACAACGCCGTGGGCGCCACCAGCGGCTGGTCCGTGCCGCTCCAGCAGCGCGAGCACGTGGCCCGGCTGGCCCCGCGCCGCAACCAGAAGCGCTCCACCGGGGAGCTGTTCGTGGCCTCCACGGACAACAGCCTCATCACCTACCTGTGGCAGGACCCGTCCACCACCACCTGGCAGAACACGGACATGGTGCTGCCCTCCCTGGCCAACGGCCAGGAGTTCCCCTGCTACACCACGGTGGTGCGCTTCACCGACGCGCAGGGCACCCCCATCGTCGGGCAGACGGTGCGGCTCAACGCCTCCGAGTGGTCCCGCGTCATCGTGAACGGCTACTGGACGGACCTGGACGACAGCACCCGCGTGGAGGTGAAGACAGACGGCAGCGGCACGGTGACGCTCATCAACAAGGTGACCGACGTGGGCACGCCGGTCTTCCACTTCAGCGCCCCGTTCCTCGCCAGCACCGTGACGGCGGACCCCAGCGCGGAGCTGCGGGCCAACCTGGTGAAGAAGCTCCAGTCCCAGGACCTGTCCCAGTGGAAGAAGCCGGACGGCAGCCCCGTGGTGCCGCCCGGCACCAATCCGGAGCTCGTCGCGCAGGCCCAGGCCGCGCTCCAGCAGTTGATGGCGAACATGGACAGCCTGCCCACGGACGGCTCCGCCGCGCCCCTGGAGACGGCCACCACGCCCGCGCCCAAGGCGATGGCGCTGGCACAGCCGTCCTTCAAGGTGCTGGGCACCGTGACGAACGCCATCGAGACGGCCGCGGGCGACGTGCTCCAGGCACTCAAGAGCGCGGCGGGCGTCATCTACGAATACGCGATCCAGCCCCTCGTCAGCGGCACCCGGACGCTGCTCCAGTTCTTCGTGAAGATTGGCGAGCAGGTGGTGACGTTCGTCGTGCGCACCGTGAAGGAAGCGCTCCAACTCATCAGCTGGCTGTTCCAGCAACTGGCGGTCCTCATCGAGGACATCATCCAGTTCCTGGGCTTCCTGTTCGCGTGGGACGACATCCTCGCCACCCAGAAGGCCCTGGAGACGATGGCGCAGGACGTGGTCCTCGCGCTCTCCGCGCGGCTGAAGAGCGAGGAGCCCTCCATCGTCGCGTTCTTCGATGATCTCATCTCGAAGTGGGATGGCATCTGCACCACCGCCCTGGGCCTGCCGGACGTCACGACCCAGCAGGTGGTGGCCCAGACACAGGCCGCGCAGACGCCGGAACAGGCGTCCGCCATGGACTGCCTCACCACGAGCCCGGGGGCGACCTTCTCCACCTACCAGGTGTCCCACGGAGGCATCGCCGACAGCACGTCCACGGAATCCGACCCGCCGGTGGTGCAGGCCATCACCGACTTCCTCCAGACCGTGGGGAACATCCTGTCGGACGTCGCGGACGGCGTGAAGGAGCTGTGCCAGGGCCTCCAGACGATGGTCCAGCAGGGCACCTTCAGCATGCACGGGTTCGTCAAGCTGCTGGCGGGCGAGGCCGCGAAGACGCTGCTGGCCGCCGCGAGGGATCTGCTCGTGGGCCTGTGCGAGATCATCTCGGATGTGACCCCGGCGCTGCTCCAGGACGTGCTCCTGCGCCCGTTCAACATCCCCGTCCTGAGCTGGCTCTACAAGAAGCTCACGGGGGAGGACTCCCTGACGATGCTGGGCGCGCTCAGCCTGCTCGCGGCCATCCCCACCACCATCGCCTTCAAGCTGGTGACGGGGGAGGCCCCCATCCCCGCCGGGGCCGGGGACCAGAAGACGCAGGCCCGCGTCCAACCGGAGTACCTGCCCTGGCGGCACCCGACGACGCTGGTGCTGGCCGCGAAGGACAAGAGCCACGAAAGCACCTCCGCCGATCGCTATTCGGTCCTGGGCGGCATCCTCGCGACCATCAGCTCGCTGCTCAATACCTTCCTGCTGGCGGCAGGACAGCTCGCGAAGGGCCCTCGCACGAAGCGGGGACTGTCCACCGCACAGGCCGCCGCGTCCTGGCTGGGGGTGGCGGGGAGCTTCCCCTTCGACGACGACCGGGGTCAGCAGATCCTGGATCGC
Source organism: Myxococcaceae bacterium (assembly GCA_004173515.1). Lineage (GTDB taxonomy): Bacteria > Myxococcota > Myxococcia > Myxococcales > Myxococcaceae > Corallococcus. Next base: position 32,766 of record SECN01000010.1, read on the forward strand.
CTCCTCTGGGTCCTCTCTGCGTTGGAGGCCGTGGTCACGGGCCTCGTGGCCCTGATGAGCTGGGGGCGGGGCGCGGACGCGGACGCGAAGGGGCTCGCGAAGGCGCTGGAGATGGTGGACAGCGTGCTGATCGCCTTCATTGGAGTCATCAGCATGGTCCTGTCCCTGGTGAGCTACGTGCTGGAGATGGCCGGCCAGGGTGACTCCCCGTCCTACCACTCCTACTTCTGGGACACGGAGAAGTTCGCGGCCAACCTCCTGGGCTTCGGCGGCATGACGGCGGAGGGCGCGGTGAGCGTCATCTCCACGCCAAGCACCCAGGTGACGGTCCTCCTGGTCGCGGCGGGGGCGGAGGGGGTGGCCTTCCTCCTCGACGGCGCCCGCTGGTTCGAGACCGCCTGGTACAATCAACAGAACAACGACAAGAAGCTCTACCAGTTCTGGTGAGCCTTGCGCTCCCGTCCCCTGGCTTCACGCCGGGGGACGGGAGGCTGTCTTCGGTCCCTCACGGTGGCGGGCATGACGACCTCCGCCCGCCGCGCGCTAGAGTTCGCGGATGGCGCGCACTTCGACGCTGACCGGGGCTTCCGGACGCGACGCTTCGAGCCGCGCGCAGGTGCTGCCCGTGAACCGCACGCCTGCCTCGACCACCGACCAGGCGTCCGGCCCCGCGAGCGTGCGCTCACCGTTGATGTAGACGACGATGAGCGAAGGGTCGGAGGGCATCTGGCTCGGGTCGAGCTTGACGTAGCAGGGCTCTTCTTGCCGCAACTGTTCGCTGATCGCCTTCAGCGCGGCCGCCAGTTCCACCTGGTTTCCCGCCTGGTAGAAGGCGCGACCGCAGCGCTGGGCGCTCACGTCGCAGACATCACCCGCGCCGCAGTCGAGGTCCGCGCGGCACTTGCGCGCGAAGCCGCCCGCGCGGGCCATCTCGTTGAGCACCTGCGGCGCGGATCCCGCCGTCGTCTCCGCGCCAAAGCCGATGACGATGGTGGAGATCTCGCGGGCCTGCAGGGCCTGCACCGCCGCGACCGAGGCGTTCTTGTCGAGGCAGCCTCGGTGATAGTACGCGCTCTCGGACACCTCACACTGGGTCGTGGGGACCAGGGTGCAAGCGCACTCCTGGGGATTCTCAGCGCCGTTGTACTCGTTGTTGATGTTGCAGTTCGGCACACCGTCGGTCAGCAGGATGATGATCTGCGGGCGAAGCTTGGGGTCAGTCGTCAGCAACGAGCCCGTGAACTCCAGGCTCCCGCTCGTCGGCGTTCCTCCTCGGGGACGATTCGCGCCGCCGTTGGGAATCGCCTGAAGGACGGCGTTGAGGTTGTTCGCGTGGGCCTGCAGTTCGTCGTCGGACTCCAGCGTGGTCGGGATCGCGACGCGAACGCTTTCGCCCGCGGAGGCCGCGGCGCAGAACTGGGCCGGGGTCGCGCTGGTCGATGTGATGGGAGCGGGATACGTCGTCAGCCCGAAGCGGACCAGTTTGCCGCTCTCCGCCAGGAACGGCGCCATGGCGGCCTGGAGGTCCGACCAGCGCGTGGGACACACGGCCGTATCGCATGCGAGGGTGTCATCGCAGATGTAGTCCTGGCCCTGCGCATTCTGGCCGTGACAGACCTTCACGCCGTTCACGGTCTTCTCGGGGTCCACCGGCTTCGTCATGGAACCGGAGGTGTCCACCAGCAGCATGACGTCCGGCTTGCTGCCGCGCGCCGTGATCACCTTTTCGATCGTCGTCTGGGCGATCGCGAGCGGCTCCACCGGCTCGAAGTCATACGTTTGACAGCCGGCCATCAGGGCACCGCCGAGGATGCCGGCCAGCACTGGATTCAGGAGGGGTGACCTGGCGCGCATGGGCATCGGAGAATTCCTTGCATGGATTGACGGCAGACAACGAAGACAGCCAGCGTAATGGACAGGCGCCCACCGGGGCCACGGCGACCCGCGTCAGGCAGCTCCCATTCCAGTGAAGCCGCGCATTTTCAACACCCGGCGAGACTCTCGGACGAGGTGCCGGCCCCCGACGTCAGCCGCCGCACCGTCAAGCGAAGGCGAGCGGGCACCGATTGAACTCGTTGAGGTCGCGTCTCCCTTTAACGGTGCGGGTTGCCAGGACCCGGAGGGTTGGCCGCCCCTTCGCCCGGGAGGGAATCGGTGTCCCGACACACCTGCGTCGCCACGTCCTGTCAGGCGATCCAACCCAACGAGAGACACAAAATATATTATTCAGATGAGCCTTAAAAAATCACATCCTTGAGGTCATCATGGCCGCGCCGGCCACGCACGCCGCCCACCTCACCCTGGGCCGGCCCCCGGGAGCGCCCGCCCATGCGACTACGCAGCACCTATACGCAGCTTCGCAGAGTCAGCCTCGCCTCGCCCAGCCTCCGCTGTGTCGCCGCGCGGCCGCACGCGCTCCTGCGCACCGCCACCAGGCTGACCGCGTCCCCCACGGTGACCGCGTCCTCCACGGTGACCGCGTCCTCCACGGCGGCTGCATCCTTCACGACCACCGCAACCCCCACGGCAGCCTCTCCCGCATCCAGTGCGTCTTCGCTCCCCCCGCCCCGCGTGAGGGCGCCACGCAAACAGGCGTCCGGTCTCCTTGGCGGATCGGGCACGCCCCGACGCACGACGACCCTGACCGCCGCCAGCTCCAAGATGAGCGGCTCACGCAGCCTGTGGACGCTCGCGGACAGCACGGGGCATGACCGGATCGTCAGCCTGGAAGCCAGGCTCCGGAAGCTGAGCTCGAAGCACGACTATACGGGCAGTGGCGAATTCGCCCCCGTCACCCTCTCCCCCCAGCAGATTGGCATCACCACGCTCAACCTCGTACAGGGGCTCCTGGCCTTCAACACGACCGCCTGGAGCGGCAGGCCCCGACACATGATCGCCTACGAGCTCCAACAGCTCGCCACCAGCCTGCGCCGTGCGCTCCCCGACGACATGCAATACCCGGACGATGTCCCCGAGGACCTCCTCGCGGCACTCGAAGCCACGGCCAACCCCGATGACATCCAGGGCCTGCTGGGGGTGGCGCATTCAGCCACGGTCGCGTCCATCGGCATGCTCGGAGAGCTGCCCCTCGTGGACGTGGATGAAGCGGGACAGGCCGCCTATGGGATGATCCTTGAAGCCTTGCATGTCGCACGACAGAGCAAGGTCGCGGCGGACAAGAAGGCCTACCTCGACAAGCTTTGTTCGCTCGTCCTGCCCAGCCTCACGTCGGACATCGCCTACTTCCAGGCGATCTCCTTCCTCGTCTCCTACCTGCACATCGATTTTCCCTACAAGATCCCGTTCACCCCCACCACCTTCTCACTGCTGTCGCCCCGCCACCGCTCCCTGCTGTCGAACACCCGGTACCTGCAATTGCACACGACGCTGATGCAGACGGGCGGTCCCCATGCGGGAATCCGGATGCGCAGGTGGAGCGGCGTCAACGGGCGGGATGAGGCCACCGGGTTCGACGTCTTCGACTGCGTCGGGACGAACTCCGACGGTAACAACCGGGATGCGATGATGAAGCAGCTCGGCATCTCCACGGGGTCGCTGGCGAACATTGATCCGCGGGGCATCGCCTACACCGCGTTCAACGATCTGCTGGCCCAGTACACGACGATCGTTCCCAAGGACCCCAGGTCGGTCATCGTCAACATCGGCCACAGCCTGGGCGCCACCATCGCGGCGGAGTCCTTCATGGCCCAGAAGGAGATGGGCGTGGAGGACGCCTACCTGCTCGGGTTCAATGGCGGAGCCTTCAACCACGACGTCCCCGCCCGCACCCAGGAGGCCGCGCAGACCGCCGCCATGCTGGTCCAGAACCGCGGAGACCCGGTGCCCTACGGCGGCTCGCACATCCTGCCCGGCAGGGTGCGCGTCCACAGCAGCCGCTTCAACGGGACCATCGCGCGGAGCGCTCCCCACTCGTTGCTCGCACGGCTGGGGCCGCCGTACGGCAACCTCCCGGACGGCATCAACCATGGCGTCCCCAATGAGATTGCCTCGGTCCTCCTGGGGGTGCCGGGCAGCTACACGCTCGAACAGATGAACGAACTCGAGGCCGGGATGCTCCGCAGGATGTACGACCTGTCCCGCAGGTACTTCCCCTGGCTGCCCGACACCCTGCTCACGACCGTCCTGCGTCCGGACAAGAGCGAGAAGGGCAAGACGGACGTCACGTACATCCAGAAGGACTTCAGCAAGTAGGGACCGGCGACGCGGCGAGGACGTCCTCGCCGCGCCCCCCATCGCGGGGAGGGCCTGGTTCCAATTGGCCAGGAAGTTTCCGCTGGATTGTCGCCGGAATTTCCGGGGCCTGATGTCGGCTCCGGGTGGGAATGACACACGCGGTCCGTGAGAGTGGAGGGCGAGCAGGGGACCCGCGCATGGCGACCCGCGACTTTTCACGGGTCTCTCGGGGCGGATAGGGTCCAGCCCGGAAACTGGAGCGAAACACCGGGTTCAACCGCCGTTCATCCTGGAGGAATCAGATGCATCTCTCATTGAAGAAGTCAGGACGTGTGTTGCTCGCGATGGCCACCGGAGCGGCCTTGTCCTTCGGCGCCACGATGACGTTCTCCACGCCCGCGGAAGCCTCCCAGGTGGAGTGCAATCCCGTGGAGTGCAACCAGGTCTGTCAGGGCAAGGGCTACCGGCTGGGCAAGTGCGTCAAAGCCGCCTGCACCTGCTTCTGAACGCAACACCCGCGCGGACCTGAGCGGTGTCAGGCCGCGCGCCGAGCCAACCCGGCGCGCGGCCCCCCCCAAGGGAGGACGGACGTCATTGCCCCGCGGGGAAGCCCCCATGCCTTCGCGACGGCGGACGTGGCATGGTGCGGTCCAGGGCAGCCCATGGCCGGATGGGCTGTGATTGGGGAAGTACGGACCATGCATTCCAGGTTGGAAGAGAAGTCCCGGAGGGGGCGGGCGTTCGGCGTGCTCCTGGGCCTGCTGTTGGGAGTGGGGGCCTGCGGCAAGGACCCCGACCCGGAGGACCTCCCGGTGTTGCAGCCCGGTGCCCAGGGCGAGGACGCCGTCATCGCGCCGGAGGGGCTGCGGCTCGGCCTCGCCGTGCGGGCCGGCCAGCGCTACCGGTTCGACTGCACGCCCATCTCGCTGACGGGGTGCCGGCTCCAATTGCTCGACCCAGCGTCGCTGGAGCCCGTGGGCGACGCGCAGGCCTCCAGCATGAGGAATGCGCTCTCCTTCTTCTGGACGGCGGACGCGGACGGCCGCGTCGTCCTGGAGATCCAGTCCGCCCCGACTGGCAAGACGGGGCAGTTCCTGTATGCCTTCACGGAAGCCGTCGATGACGCGGGCGACTCCGCCGTCGACGCTGTCTCGCGGCCGGTGAGCACGGCCCCGGCGGAATTCGAAGGCACGCTGGAGTCCCGGGACGACGTGGACGCCTGGCGGCTGACCCTTCCCGCGAACCACATCCTTCGCGCGGCCTGCAATGACCCGGAGAACGTCAACCCGGCCCCCGACATGGAGCTCTTCCTCCCGGACGGTACGTCCCAGGGCCGCTTCAACGCCACCCAGGATGCCCGGCTCGCCTCTTCCCTGGGGGCCAAGAACCCCCACGGTGAAGCGCTGATCCTCATCGTCCGGGCCAGTCCCGCCATGACCGCCGCCTCCGCCCGCTACACGTGTCGGGTCTCTGACGACGGGCCAGACCACGAACCGGATGTGCCCCCCGCCACCACGCTGCTCAGGATTCCCGGAGCGGTGGCCGTCTCCCTGTACTCCGAGAAGGACGTCGACGTGGTGGCAGCGGACCTCCTCCAGGGGCACGTGTATCGCCTGTGGGAGGCCAGTCCCCGGATGGACCCCTACTACTGCGCCACCACGGTGACGAATGCGCAGGGCGTCGTGCTGGGCACGGACCTGCGAAGCGACCGCGCGGGCGTCGCCTTCACGGCGCCCGCCACCGGTCGGTATGACTTGTCGCTGCGGCGTGCCCGAGGAGAAGCGGAAGAGGCGTGGTTCATCCCGGGGGGGTTCACCTATGCCATCTCGGACATCACTCCCCCTGAAAGCCCTGGCGCGCGCTGAATCTGGCATTCTCTGTTGATGACAGTCCATGGCCGGATGGACTGGGTTTGGGGAGACACAAAAATGAATCCAATTCTGGAAGAGAAGACCCGGGGGAGCTGGACCCTCGCCGTGCTGCTGGGCGTAGCGCTGGCGCTGGGGGCGTGTGGCAAGGACCCGGACCCTGCGGAGTCCCCGGGCCTGAAACCCGGGGCTCATGGCGAGGCGGAAGTGACGGGGCCCGAGGGCGTCCGATTTCAGCTCGCCGTGCGGACCGGGCAGCTCTACCGGTTCGTCTGCACGGCTACCACCCTGACCGGCTGCCGGGTCCAGTTGCTCGACGCGACGTCGCTGGAGGCCGTGGGCCCGGCCCTGGATTCCCGCGGGACGAAGCAGGCCGACCTCTTCTGGACGTCGGGCGTGGACGGACGGGTGGTGGTGGACGTGCATCCCGTCACGGACAGCGAAACGGGCGGCTTCCTCTACATCTTCACGGAGGCCAGCGATGACGCGGGCGACAGCCCGGCCACGGCCGTCCCACAGCCGGTAACGGAGCTGGAGTACGAGTTCGAGGGTTTCCTGGAGACCCCTGACGACGTGGACGCCTGGCGCATCTCCATCCCCACGAACCACATCCTGCGCTCGTACTGCAACGGCACCGGTGATCCCGACATGGAGATGATCCGTCCGGATGGCACGTCGCTGGACAGGTTCAACGCGAACTCCGCCTACGGCATGGGCCTCTGGGAGCTGGGGACCAAGAACGCCGCGGGCGGAGACCTCATCCTCCTCATCAGGGCCCGTCAACCCGGCGTTCCCGTGACGAGCCGCTACACCTGCAGGGTCCGCGACATCGGGCCGGACGACCATCCGGACGCCCCACCCGAGGCCACGGCGGTGACGGTGCCCGCGCGGGTCCACGTCGGCTTCTACTCCACCGACGACGTCGACGTGCTCGCGGTGGACCTCGTCGGGGGCCGTGAGTACCTCTTGAGGGATGCAAGCAATTCCAGCAGCCCCTACTACTGCGGCACCAGCGTGCTGGATGCCCAGGGCCAGGTGTTGAAGGCGAACCTGGCGAGCGACGAAACCGGCGTCAGATACACGGCGCCCACCACCGGCCGGTATTTCCTGTCACTCAAGCGGGTCCGTGGCTCCGGCATCTGGAAGTGGTTCATTCCGGAGGGCTTCTTCCTGGACATCACCGACGTGACCCCGTAGCGGCCACAGCTGGGGCGGTCCACACCCGGTGTCCGGGGTGGATTGGTTTTGTATCGGACTCTCTCCTAGAGTCCGATGCCTTCCCCAACACCCGGAGTCACTCCATGCACTTCATCCCGCGCGCTGTCTTCCTGTCCGCCGTGCTCTCGCTGTCCGCCTGTGGAGGGGCTCCGGAGGCGGAAGGCACGGACACGCTGGCGGAGCAGTCCCAGACGCTGCTCACCGGCTTTTCCCAGGGATGTCAGTACAGCATTTCCTATCTCGGGCTTTCGTTCTACAGCCCGCCGCAGTGGAACGTCTACCTGTCGCGGTATGCGTCCACGGGGTGCACGGCGCGCACCGTGCTGCTGGGGGTTTCGTACAACGTCCCCAAGATCTCCCTGGCCTCCAACGACCTGGGCGTGGCGGTGGGCTTCGCGTACCGGGCGAGCCCCAGCGTGAGCGGCAACATCCAGTGCCGCATCCAGCACATCGACCCGTCCCCCATGACGGTCACGCGCACCTCCGACCTGGTGGTGATGTACGGCGCGGGCAACGTGGAGAGCTGCAACCTGGCCATCGCCGTGGACGGCACCACGCTGACCGCCGGGGGCACCAAGACGGGCCCGCTGGCGGGTGAGACGGGCAGCGGCAACAACTACGTCGCCACCTTCGCGGACTTCTTCACCACCACCAACGCGCCCACCTTCGCCGCGTACTGAGACACCCTGTCGCCCGCGCGGCCTTCATCCCCGCGCGGGCCCTTGGAGGCACCCATGGGAAATGCATCCGGCAGGGAGAAGCCGAAGCCCCTCATCGTCGGAGGTTCACCCAGCGTCGACCCTGGCGCCTTCAAGGTGACGTTCTCGATGCAGGCGGACCACGAGCTGGGCACGCTGAAGGAAAGCGACAAGCCCAACGCCTTCCATCTGCCGTGGAGGGATGGGGCGTGCACCGAGTGCGAGATTCCTCTCGACAGCACGCACATTGAATATTTCTTCACCGCGAACCTGAGCGGTTGCAGCCTCTGGTACAAGTTCAACGACGGCAACATCGTGATCCGGCATGAAGCCCGGGGCGACCCTGTCGTCCAGAACCAGCACCGCATCGCCGGCTTCAAGTGCGTCGTGGACAGCAGGCTGAACCCGGACGACATCCAGCTCGTGGTCGATCCAGAGACCCACCTCCGGACGTCGCGGTTCTACGTCGTCTACGCGCTCCTCGACCATGATGCCCGGTCGATCGACTTCCGCCCGCAGCACGTCCAGCAGACGAAGAACCTGTTCTCCAAGGTCGAAAGCTACGAGCTGCTCAAGAGCAGCTCCATCGTCGTCCCCTTCCCCGAACTCTGACTGCCCCCGGGGACGACCCGACGTCTGGAATCCGGCCGCGGCACGCCGGGTCCTGTCCGTCAGCCGACGTCTGCCTTGCCCTGGGGTGAAGCCTGCCTCGCGGAACGCGGGCCCCGTTCGTTCAGGGGTCGCGTGACCGGGAGCGTGGGAGGAAGCACATGACAGGGATTGTGAGCAGGCTTTGGGGTGTCTGGCTGGGATTGATGTTGGGCATCACCGCGTGCGGCCCGGAGGTGGACCCTTCGGAGTCCCCGGCACGACAGACCTCCGCCCTGGTCGCGGCACCCCGGATCGCCGCAGGGGTCAGCCATGCGTTGGCGGTCCGCCCGGATGGCACCGTCTGGGCTTCGGGTCTCAACGTCAACGGAGCGCTGGGGGATGGCACCACCGTTCAGCGAACGATCCCGGTGCGGGTCTCCGGGCTCAACTTCGTGAACGCTGTGTCCGCCGGGCAGTACTTCTCGGTGGCCCTGCGCTCGGACGGCACCGTCTGGACCTGGGGCGCCAACACCTACGGGCAACTGGGCGACGGCACCACGACGAACCGCTCCACGCCCGTGCAGGTGATGGGCCTCACGAGCGTGGTGTCCGTGGCTGCCGGTAACAGCCATGTCGTCGCCGTGCGCTCGGATGGCACCGTCTGGACCTGGGGCTACAACGGGCAGGGACAGCTTGGCTCCGGCACCACGGCGAACCGCTCCACGCCAGGGCAGGTGTCGGGACTGTCCCGGGTCGTCGCCGTCACGGCGAGCCACAACCACTGTCTGGCGCTGCGCTCGGACGGGACGCTCCAGGCCTGGGGCTGGAACGCCTACGGGCAGTTGGGGGACGGCACCACCACGAACCGCTCCCTGCCCGTCGCCATCCCGGGCCTCACCCAGGTCACGACGTTCTCCGCCGGCGGCATCCACTCGCTCGCGGTGCGCTCCGATGGATATGTCTGGGCCTGGGGCTACAACGGCTACGGACAGTTGGGGACGGGCGACTTCACGTCCAGCACCGTGCCCGTGCGCCTCTCGAGCATGGACCAGACCGTGGCGGTGGCGGCGGGCGGCTACCACTCGCTCGCGGTGCGCTCCGACGGCACCGTCCGGGCATGGGGACAGAACTCCCAGGGGGAGCTGGGCGACGACACCCGGACGACGCGCTCCACCCCGGTCGCCGTGTCGGGCCTCTCCGGCGCGACCTCCGTCGCCGCGGGCTGGGGCTTCTCCCTGGGCGCGCTGGGAAACGGGACGCTGTGGGCCTGGGGCACGTCCAATACGGGCCAGCGCGGTGACGGCACGTCCGCGACGCGCGTCACGCCGACGCTCGTGTCGGGCCTCAGCGGCGTATCGAAGGTGGCCACGGGCCACCAGCACTCCCTGGCGACGCGCTCGGATGGCTCCGTCTGGGCTTGGGGCGCCAACCACCAGGGCCAGTTGGGACTCGGCCACCTGAGCAACCGTTCCGCAGCCACCGCGCTTCCGACCCTGAGCCTGGCGACGGGGGTGGCGGCGGGAGACGTGCACTCGGTGGCGCTGCGCTCGGATGGCACCGTGTGGACCTGGGGAGGCAACGAGTGGGGGCAGTTGGGCAATGGCACCGCCGTGAGCAGCCCCCTTCCCGGCCAGGTGGCGGGGTTGGGGAGCATCATCGCGGTGACGGCGGGCTCCATGCACACGCTCGCGCTTCGCGCCGACGGCACCGTCTGGAGTTGGGGCTACAACGGCGGGGGCGTGCTCGGCGACGGTACGAACGTAAGCCGCAGGAGCCCGGTGCAGGTGGTGGGGCTCACCGGCGTCGTGGCTGTGTCGTCGGGCCTCTACCACAACCTGGCCCTGCGCGCGGATGGCTCCGTGTGGGCGTGGGGGACGAACTACAGTGGCCAGGTGGGCGATGGCAGCCAGCTCCAACGTTCGCTGCCTGTCATGGTGTCCGGATTGAACAGCGTCGTGTCCGTGGCGGCGGGCGGCACCTCCTCCTTCGCCATCCGCTCGAACGGCACCCTCTGGGCCTGGGGCGACAACGGATACTTCCAACTGGGTGACGGTACCGGCGCGAGTCACTCCGTTCCCTTCCTGGTCACCGGCTGGAGCGGAACGGGCGTCGTGGCGGCAGCGGCCTACCAGACCGTGGCCGCGCGCTCGGACGGCACACTCTGGGGCTGGGGATTCAACTACGAGGGATGCCTGGGCAATGCGACGACCCCCGACAACCTGGCCACCACGCCTTCACCGGTGGTGGGGCTGAACGGGGTCACCACCGTCGCCGTGGGAGAGACCTTCACCCTCGCCCGACGCTCGGACGGCACGCTCTGGGGCTTTGGCACCAACACCCACGGCCAGCTCGGCAGCGGCCTGCCGGTCTACGCCTACGTCCCCGTCCGCTCCCTGCTCTACTGAAAGAGGCGTCACCGCCCTCCCGCTGACGCGTCAGGGATGGTGCCTGATGCGTCAGCGGGGCGGCAGCATGGAGGCAGCGCCTGGAGTTCCGCGCGGTTCGGGGGTGCGAGTCATTGGCGTGGTGGGTGCATCGAGGTCCCAGCATCCGCCTGTTCGCGGATGTCACTCCCGCCCCCAAGGAACGCCTATGACCGCCATGTATGACGACCTGTTCTTCCGCACCAACATGTCTGACGTCGGGCAGCTTCCGTCCCCCCCGGATGCCTACGAGTCGCCGGACATCATCCCCTCCGGCATCTACCCCACCAACGACCCGCAGGCCTTCTTCTCCAGCAACTATGACAAGGACGTGGGGCAGAGCCTGGTGATCGGCGGGCCCAACTACATCTACCTGCGCACCCGGAACCTGGCCGGCGGCGCGGAGAGCGGCAAGGTGTCGCTGTACTACACGCCGGCCGCCCTGCTGCTCTATCCCAACAAGTGGCAGAACAACGCCCTGCAGACGGGGGATCAGCAGATCCAGTCCTTCGTCCAGGCCGCCAATACGGGCGACATCGCCGTGACGACCAACCCCTTCGTCTGGGAGCCGGCCGCCATCAGCGGTGACCACTACTGCCTCATCAGCCGGGTCTCCACGCCCAAGCACGACAACCCTGTCCCCCAGGTGGGCAGCTACAGCGACCTGACCGCCTTCATCCTCAACAACCCGGGCTTCGGCTGGCGCAACGTCAGCCTCACGAACGCCAACAGCCCCACCTTCGACACGACCGTGAACTACACGCACGGGACGGAGGCCGGACGCATCACGTTCCAGCTCGAATGCACGAATGTCCCCGGTGGTGCCAGCGTCGCGTTCTCCGCGGCGACGCCGGGCCCGGATCCGCTCATCGTCCTGGAGAAGACGACGGTGCCGCAGAACAACGGGAGCTGGAACACGTCCGTCACCTGCGACGTGCCCGCCAACTACGAGACGAACATCACCTACTCGTACTGGGCCAATGGCACCACGCCCCCGCAGAACTTCCAGATCCGGCTCAAGGCCCTGTCCTACGTGGACCAGGGCAACCAGTTCTTCCACATGCTGCGCACGCCCCAGCAGCTCGGCGCGTCGGCGGAGCTGGCGCGGCGCATGAGCGACCAGCGCGGCATCGTGCTCGGCTCGCACGTCACCATCGGTCGCTGAGAAGCTTCCTTCCGAACAGCACCCAGGCGGTCATCGGGACGGGTCCTTGGACCGTCACCGGTGGCCGCCTTTCCCGTGCCCGCGTCTCCTTCGAGCGCACGGTCGGGACATGACGAAGCGGCCACCGGGAGCAGGCATGAAGCCCACCTCCGATGGCCGCCAGGGTTCAAACCGTCACTTCGCGGCTACTGCTTCGTCACGCTGGCTTCGCTCAACACCATGGACCAGTTGTTCATGAGGTCCACCTGCGACGCGCCCTGCCCCTGGGACGTGTAGGTCAGCGACGTCTTCGTGTTCAAGTGGCTGGTCATGTAGATGAGCCGTTGCACCGCGGGCCCCGGCTGCGAGGGCTGGCCCTTGTCGTCCCGCAGCGAGTCGCGGAAGCGCGCGTTCAGGTAGGCCGGCGGAATGGTCTGGTAGTTCATCCGCACCCGGATGCTCTTCCAGCCGGGCACCGAGGCGAGCGGCACCTGGAAGGTGACGTGGTCCGAGCCCTGCGCTGGCGACGTGTTGAAGTCCGGATCGCCCGACACGCTCGTGTCATGGGGGCCCAGCACGGTGCTGAGCGGCTCGGTGAGGCTCGCGAGCTGCTGGAGGTTCAGGCCGAGCAGCATCTCGTCCGGCTTGCGCTGGTCCGGGGCAATCCACCCTTCGGGCAGCAGGCGGTTGTCCTTCACCTCCTTGAACTGCTGGAGCTCCAGGCTGGTGAGGTGATTCATGTCGTCCACCGCGCGCAGCTCGTAGATCTGCGCCTGGTCCTGGCTGGTGATGACCTGGTGGTTCGGCTGGAGCTTGGATGCGTCGGTGGTGAACTCGCTGGTCAGCAGCTTGCTGTCATCCGGCTGGCAGACGCCCGAGCAGATGACGCCCAGCGCATTGGGTTGGCCGGAGGCCCACAGCACCTTGCCGTTGGCGTCCGACACCTCGAACTGGAGGAACGCCCGGCGGAAGCCCGCGCCGCTGGGGAACTTGTGGCCCACGTTGCTGGTGACGGTGACGGGGACGGTCAGCGTGCCGTTGCCTTCCTTGAACGAGTCCACGGACACCAGGACCGCGGGCTGCGTCGGGTCGAAGACGCCCTGCGAGGTGTTCACCGCCAGGTCCAGGATGGACTGCTCGGCGTTGAGCAGGTTCTTCGCGAAGGTGTAGTCGCGCTTGCCGTCCTGGAGCGGCGCCACGGAGCCGTCCGGGAACTTCAGCGCGAGGAACACGTCGTCCACGCTCATCGCCCGGCCGGGCTGGAAGGCCAGCCGCAGCGAGCCGGTTCCCGCCGGGATGGGGGTGGGCGCGGACGCCTGCACGGGAATCCAGCCCTGTCGGCTCGCCGGGACGTTGATGCTGCCGGCCGTGTTCGTCCAGGCGCCCTGCCCCGTCCGCTGCTGCAACGCGAGCGTGCCGCAGGGCGCGACGCCATCGCAGTAGACGGTGGCGCCCCATTGGACGGTCGCCGCGCCTGCTGCCTTGTCGATGAGGGCCTGGTACGCGGACACGTCCACGGTCAGCGCCGCGCCGCCGCTCAGCTCGAAGAACCGCGCGCCATGGCTGGGATTGATGGCCTGCTGGGACAGCCCCTGCTGCCGGGCCACCACGGTGACGGTGGCCCCGGAATCCGGCACCCATCCATCGGCTGTCAGGTCCGCCTTCGGACCGTCCTCCGCGCCCGGGTTGGTGACGAGGTTGGGCGTGCGCTCGAGGATGTCCGGGCTCTGGAGGTACGGCGGCACGCGCGAGTCCGGCTGCGCATAGAAGTCCAGGCCGAGCACGTCCGGGAACTGCTGGAACATCTCATGGACGAACAGGTTGATGCCCAAGAGGGTGTGGCGGTTGTACTGCCGGGGCGGCAGCGTCTGGTTGTCACGGTAGAAGGCGGCCAGGGCGTCATTCTGCTGCGCCACCTTCACGTTGCCGTCGAACGGCAGGGCGGGCTTGGCGATCTGCATGTGGCACGTCATGCAGGTGGCCGTGGACGTGGCATAGCCGCTGTTGAGCCACTCGAAGTAGGTCGTCTGCTCGTACGCCAGCTCCACGCAGGGGTCGGTCAGGAAGTCCCCGGTGCTGCTGAAGGTCGTCTGGCTCTGCGCGCAGCTCGCGGGGCGCTGGTAGACGCCCTGGGCCTCCGCCTCCGAGATGGGCATGGAGGGCCGGTAGTTCGTGGGCACCTTGGGCAGGATGACGACGTGGCACGAGCCGCACACCATGGAGTCGCGCAGGTAGCTGTGTCCACCCACCGTGGCGGCCGTCTCCAGGCTGAGCCCCGCGGCCGCCATGGGCTGCGTCTTGAGGTCCGTGTCCGGCCCTACGATGGCCCCCGGGCGCAGGTTCATGGACGACGTGAAGGGGAACGGCGGCGGCACCACCGTTTCGGAGGGCAGCTTGAGGCGGGCCGTCACGTTGTCACCGAAGATGGTGCCGCTGGTGGTGCCGTAGAAGGCCGTGTAGTCCGTGCCGTTCCAGGGCTGACCGGTGGCGGGCGCCACGGAGTGACACGCGCTGCACGACACGCCGTCGCGTCCCAGCGCGCCCAGCACCGCCCGCTCCGGATCCGTCTGGGAGTTGTCCGGCGTCGCGTAGAGCAGGTCGTGGGTGAAGGGCTTGTGCTGGCTTTGCGCCTGGCGTTGACCCAGGGGCGAGTGGCAGCGCAGGCAGAGGTTGTCCACCGTGGCGGGCTGATGCGGTGACAGCTTCCGCGTGGTCTCCACCTGCGCGAGGAAGATGGGGTCACGCCCCGCCAGCGCCTTCACGGACGCGCTCCAGTCTCCAAAGGGAGACCAGTTGGCGGACAGCGGCAGGGCCGCGTTGGGGTCCAGGAAGGACGGCTGCGTCTTGTCATTCCAGAACCGGTCCACCGCCGGCATCTGCCAATAGGCCATGGTGGACAGGGCCTTGTAGGTGGACGGTGCGTCGGAGGGCAGGGTGAGATCGCCGCTGGCCAGCCAGTCCGCGTCATGGCAGGACTGACACACCAGCGAGGTATTGAACCGCTGACTCCCCAGGTTCAATCCGTTGTGCGCGATGTCCAGGGTCCGGTTGGGCAACGCGGTGAGTCCCGCCTTCGTCAGCGACGGGAAGGTGACGCCGCCCTGCTTCGCATAGAAGTCGAGGAACTTCTGGGCCTGGAAGTCGCCCTCGTCCAGCGGTTGGGTCAGCTTGTTGCCGTGCGGAAAGACAGGGTATGGCGTCGACACGGTGCCCGGGGTGGGCGCCGAGACGACGTGGATGGCATTCGCGGCCTCGCTGACAGGCGGAGGCCCGGCGGAGTCCCCACCCCGCTGTCCGACCAGGGCCACGGCCACGGCCAGGGCGCTCGCGCCTCCCAGCGCGAGCAGGAGATTTCGCTGACGATTTGTCTTCATGGATCCATCCCGGTTGGGGTGAGCAAGAGGCGGCCGTCACGCGGCCAGGGCGCTGGAGGCCAGGGCCTCGCGCCGGTTGCGCCAGAAGGGGGCGTCGGGCCACCGCCGCTCCTCGCGGTAGAAGTGGTCCCGCGTCCGCAGGTGCTCCACGAAGCCCTGACGCACCCGGGCCCCGTAGGCCCCCAGGGCCTCCGGATGGCCTTGCAGGTGCTGCTCCAGCGCTTCGGCCGCCATCAGCGCGGAACCGAGCGCCGTGGAGATGCCCTGGGACGACAGTGAATCCAAGGTACACGCCGCGTCCCCCACCGCCAGCCAGTGCTCCGCGTGGAGACGGTCCAGGCCCCCCACGGTGGCCGGCACCGCGCGCAGCGCTTCGCCCGTGAAGTCACACACGGCAAGCCGCTCGCGCGTGGCGGTGGTGTGCGCCAGCAATGACAGCCAGGAGCCCGGAGTGCCCGGGCGCACGCCGCGCAGGGACTCTCCATCCCCTATCAGCGCGACGACGACGCGACCTCCGGGCAGCAGCGCGGAGTACCACCAGCCCTCCGGGCGGGACTCCACCAGCGCGTGCGTGCTGAACGCCGCGCCCTCCCGCAGGCGGAAGTCGCCATACAGGGCGAAGCCGCGGTCCACCACCTGGCGCCGCGCGCCTTGCGACGTGGCGAATTCCGCCTTCCAGCCGGTCGCGTCCACCACGAAGCGTGCGCGCAGCGTGGAGGGACCCTCGGACGGATGCGACAGGTGCAGCCGGAAGCCCTCGACACCCAGGGACTCGCAACCGGTCAGCGTGGTGCCGAAGCGCACGGTGCCGCCGCGCTCCGCGACCTGGGCGCGCAGGCTCGCATCGAAACGGGCGCGGTCCAGGTGCCAGGCCGACCCCAGGGGCGACATCAGCGTGTCGTGGTAGCCCACCGTGGCGGAGCCCCAGGCGGACGCCGTGCCGCGCGAGGCCAGGTGCCCGTCGCGCAGAAAGCCGCTCCACACCCCCAGCTTCGCCAGGGGCAGCCGTGCGTCCGGAGGCAGCGTCTCACCGATGCGGGGCGTGTCGTCGGAGGCGCGCTCCACCAGCGTGACGGACCGCCGCGTCTGGGTCCGCAGGGCGAGCGCCACGCCCGCGCCGGCCGGCCCTCCCCCGAGGATGGCGACGTCGCAGTGGGCGTCGCTCACGGCATGTCACCGTCCGGCAGCCGGCGCTCCACCTCGATGTAGAGCGGGGCGGGCGCCTCGGCCGTGGAGCTGCCCTGGTCCTCGGGGCGGGCGTCCTTCCAGGCGAGGATGAAACCCAGGCCCTTCCACTTGAAGACCATCTCCTCGTCCTTGTCGAAGTTGATGTCGGACGGGCGCGTCCAGTAGCCCTGCTGCCATTCCCCGTCGCGGTCCTGGTAGTTCACCTCGTAGGGCCGCTGCGAAGGCCACCACCACAGGGACGTGTTCTGCACGACCTGGTTGGAGCACTCGTTGAAGTCCGCCTGCCAGGGCAGGGCCATGTACTTGGTGGCGTCCCCTGGCTCCAGACCCAGCCCGTCGTGGGGATTGGTATTCCATTGCAGGCCGCTGTTGCCCGACGCGCGGCGCTTGAAGCGGAACGGCTCCATGAAGAAGTTCGGGTCGCGGCAGATCCACGTCATCTCGATGCCCGGGCAGAACGGCCCGCCCACGCAGTTCTCCAGCACGCCCCGGTCCAGGAGCTGGCCCGGCGTCGGCGTGACCGTGCTCGACGTGTTGTCGTAGAGGCCCTTGCTGAACTGGCTCAGGAAGAAGTACTGCGTCCGGGTGAGCGTGAGGAAGTTGCGCGGAACGTCTTCCGTGAGGGGGTTGTCCCCCGCCATCTGCGGCATGCGGCCCGGGTAGTCATTGAAGGAGTCGGGGTCCCGCACGTACTTCATGAAGTTGTGGGTGCTGGCTTCCGGCCGGGGAAGTGCCGCGTGCGCGTCGATGCCCTGGTCGTTGATGCGCGCGACCCAGCGGTAGTCGGCCGGCCGCTGGAGGATGGGCAGGATGTCCGCCTGGAAGTTCGGCTTGTAGCTGTCATTGAACTTGCCGCCCTGGCAGAGGTCCGGCTCCAGGTCGCGCTGGGTGACGAAGGTGTCGCGCAGCGTGTCGTACAGCGTGATCATGTTGAGCAACTGGGGCGCGTAGGCCGGCGGGGCCACCATCATCCACGCGGGAAACGGCACCTCCACGCGCGTGCCGCCCTCCAGGATGACCGTCGCGGTGACGGGCCCGTCCGACGTGTCGTCCCACCAGAAGTTGTTGTTGGCGTAGGTGTCCAGACGCGGCTGGCTGTACGCCTGGGCCTGCATGTAGTTGACGGTCTCCTGGATGTCGGGCGCGCTGTTGGCCGGGTGCGTCGCCAGCTCGGCCACCATGGCGGCCCGGAGGTCGGCCTGCGTCTGGAAGCACTGGTCCGCCACTGGATAGAGCTGGTTGAGGCGCTCCTGCTGCGCGGCGGTGAGCGACGCGTCGTCCTCCAGGAGGTTCTGGATCAAGCCGCTGGACAGGTTCCACACCCCCGTCGTGCCAGAGCGGCCGTGGCCTCCCACCGTGTAGAGGTAGCCCTGGTCATCCGCGATGGCGCTGCCCAGGGTCGTGATGGCATTGTCGGCGGGGAGGACGTTCGACGCTGCGGGGAAGGTGCAGGGATAGCCCCGCGCCTGCGGGTCGTCCTGGGAGAATTCCGCGCGCAAGGGGAGATGGTTGTTGCCACGGCACGCCACCGTGCGAGGCCCCGGGTCGATGATGAGCGCCTTGCGCCCGGCGGCGTCCTTCGTGCGGGGGTTTCGCAGCGGGTGCGTGGCGGCGTAGGTGCCGTTCGCGCCCTGCTGCTGCTGGAACTCGTACCAGGCCGCCTTCTTGTTCGCGACGTGGACCGTCCACTCGATGTCCACCACGCCGTCGGTCCCGGGCTGGACGCGCTTGCCCGGTGCATTGGGATGGTCGGGGTCGAAGGTGTGGATCTGGAACCGGGCCGCCTGTCGGCGGATGCCATCGTTCGGGTCGCGGAAGCGGGTCACATCCCCACCGGTCCGCTCCTGTGGCAGGCCCTTGGCCGTCTCGGGCCCCAGGTAGTAGTCCTCGCTGTCCCCGACGCGGGCCACCCCGACCGCCGGGTGGATCTTGTAGCTCATGCCCATTGCAGCGCTCCTCCGGTATTGGCGGGGAGTTCTGCAATTCACGGGCCTTCCTGGAGAAGGCTGGACTTGAGCAAGTGCGAGGGCTTGCGAGGCGCTCCCTTGCAGTCCTGACACGTCAGGCGTTGGCCTGACAGGTCAATGGCCAGGGCCTGACGTGTCAGGCCTTGGACGCCACCGCTGCTCACCGCGCCATCGCGGAGGACCGGGTCAGGAAGACCACACGTCATCCTCGCGCCCGCCCGCGCCCGGACATAGGCTTTTCCCGTGCCCGCGAGTCCACCCCTGCTGGATGACATGTTGCTCTTCACCGAAGTGGTGACGACAGGCGGCATCACGTCCGCGGCGGAGCGCCTGGGCCTGCGCAAGTCGACGGTGAGCCGCCGGCTGGCCGCCATGGAAGAGCGCCTGGGCATCCGCCTCATCGAGCGCAACACGCGGCGGCTGCGGGTCACCGAGGCGGGCCGTGAGTACCACTCGCACTGCGCACGGCTCGTCGCCGAGGCCCGTGAAGTGAACGCGGCGCTGAGCGATTCGCGCGGCACGCCCCAGGGCACGCTGCGCATCGCCACCCTGTCCCTGCTGGGCGAGCTGCTCACGCCCGTCATCGCCGAACTCCTGCTGCGCCAGCCCCGGCTGCGCGTGGAGGTGTCGCTCGCTCAGACGCACGTGGACCTCGTCGCGGAGGAGTATGACCTGGCGCTGCGCACCGGGCCGCTGCCGGACTCCTCGCTGGTGGCGCGCAGGCTCGGGCGGGTGCGCACGGGCTGCTACGCGAGCCCCGCCTATCTCAGCCGTCACGGCACGCCGCAGTCGCCTGAAGCGCTTCGCGCGCACGAATGCGTCCTCCTGGCCGAGCCCGGCACCGAGGAGGTGTGGTTCTTCGGTGAGGGCAAGGGAGCGCTCACGGTGCCGGTGACGGGGCGCCTGCGCGTGCCGAGCGTGCGCGCGGGCCAGGCGGCGGCGCGCGCGGGGCTGGGCATCGTGCGGCTGCCGTCCTCGCTCGTGGCGGACGACGTGCGCGCCGGACTGCTCGTCCCCGTGCTCGCCTCCGACACGCCCCCGGGCCTGCCCATCTTCGCCGTCTACCCGAGCAGCCGGCAGCTTCCGTTCAAGGTGCGAGCCTTCCTGGACCTGCTGTCCGAGCGCGGCGCGGCGCTCCCGTGGGAGGACGGCTAGGGGCTCCTGGCGGAACGATGCGTTGCGCGCGGGGTACTCGTCCCCTTCCCTGCCCGCGATTACATCCTGCCGTGGAGACGAGGCGCGGCCGCTTGCGCGCGCCCTTCACCGGAGGATGGACCATGGGTGGGAATGTCATCGAGCTGGGCGACGCGGAGTTCAGGCGCGAGGTGCTGGAGTCGTCAGAGCCGGTGCTGGTGGACTTCACGGCCACGTGGTGCCCGCCGTGCCGGGTCCTGGCGCCGGTCATCGAATCGCTGGCGGCCGAGTACAAGGGCCGGATGAAGATGGCGAAGCTCAACGTCGACGACCACCCGATGACGCCGCAGCAGTACGGCATCCGGGCCATGCCCACGCTGCTGTTCTTCAAGGACGGACAGGTGGTGAAGCAGCTCGTCGGCGCCGTCGCGAAGGCGAGGCTCGACGAGGCCGTGCGACAGGTCCTCTGAGAGGCCGGGGACGCCTGCTCGGGGAGCATGGGGGCGGGCACGTGCGACGATCCATGACGGGGCCGGAACACACGGCTACACACCCCCGGGGAACCGGGCTAAGAACGCCCCATGAAGTTTCTGGGCGAGCTCGATGCGGTGGCACTGGGTCGGACGCAGCGGTGCAACCGCCGCCTCACGGATCCCAACCGGCTCCAGGCGATCCGGGACACCGGCCTGATGGACACCCCCCGGGAGGAGGCCTTCGACCGGCTGGCCCGACTGGCCGCCGAGATCCTCCACGTCCCCTTGACGATCGTCTCCCTGGTGAATGACCACAAGCAGTTCTTCAAGGCGGACTTCGGCCTGCCGTCGCCCTTCCGGGAGACGCGGGAGCTCCCGATCGACGCTTCCCTGTGTCGCTACACGCTCGAGGGCGAGTCCATCATCTCCTCGAATGCCCTGGCCGACCCCTTCCTCAAGTTCCATCCCTCCACCGGCCCCTGGGGAATCGTCGCCATCATCGTGCTCCCGTTGATCAACCCGGACGGGCACGTGCTGGGGACGTTCTGCTGCATCGAGCCCAAGGTGCGCGAATGGACGGAGCATGAGCTGACGGTGATGCGGGAGCTGACGGCCTCCATCATGACGGAGATCAACCTCCGCAATCAGATCGCGAAACTGAAGGTCGAGCAGAACCTCCGAGACACGTTCGTCGCGGCGTTGACCCATGATCTGCGCACCCCTCTGACGGCGTCGAAGCTGAGCCTCCAGGTGCTCGGAAGACGCCATGCGGACCTGCCGGGCATCCAGACCTCGGTGGCTCGGGTGACCCAGAGCCTGGACCGCGCGGAACGGATGATCCAGGACCTGCTGGACGCGAGCCAGGTCCAGGCCGGCAACCAGATGTCCCTGCGGCTCAGCGAATGCGACCTCCACGCCATCACCGTCCAGACGCTGGAGGAACTCGCGACGGTGTATACGGATCGCTTCGTCCTGACGTCGGACGGCGCGCTCGAGATGATGGCGGATCCCATCGGGTTGCGTCGCATCGTCGAGAACCTGGCCTCCAACGCGGCCAAGTACGGTGCGCCGGGCACCCCGATTGAAGTCATCCTGAGCCGCACCAGCGCCCAGGTGACGCTCCAGGTGAAGAACCAGGGCAATCCCATCCTCGGGGATGAATTGCGGAACATCTTCGAACCGTTCCACCGCTCGAGGTCGGCGAAGGAGAGCGCGGAGAAAGGGTGGGGGCTGGGTCTGCCCCTGGTGAAGGGGTTCGCCGAGGCACACGGCGGCAAGGCCTCCGTGACGAGCTCGGCCCAGGACGGGACCTGTTTCACGATCACCCTGCCGCTCAACGCAAGCTCGCATTAGGGGCCAGGGGCCGGGGGGCTTGGGCTTCCCGGTGGCGGCTGATAAATCCTCCAGGATGACGCCGGCCGGAGGATTCCTGCTGCCCCCCCTCGTCCACCTCCTCGTCGAGCAACGCGCGACCGAGCACCCCTCCCACATCGCGGTGAAACAGGGAGACGGGCGTCTCACCCGGTCCGAACTCAACGGACTGGCGAACCGGCTGGCCCATGCGTTGCTCGCGCGGGGCGCTGGACCGGACCGTGTCATCGGCGTCTGCCTTCCGCGAAGCACGCGGCTCGTGGTGTCCATCCTGGCCGTGCTCAAGACGGGAGCCGCGTGGCTTCCGCTGGATCCGTCCGCCCCACCCGAGCGCCTGCGTCACATGGCGGCCTCCTCCGGGGCGATGGCCGTCATTGGAGACGGCCCCGCCGTGGAGCGGCTCGCGGCCGCGGGCTTCCAGGTCCTCGCGCCTTCGGGACGGGAACTCACGTCGTTCCCGGACGTGAACCCAGACGTCCACGTCCTGCCGGACCACCTGGCCTATGTCATCCACACCTCGGGCTCCACGGGACTGCCCAAGGGGGTGATGATCAGCCACGGGGCCCTGTCCGCGTTCACCACGTACCACCGCGCCACGTTCGCGCTGACAGCGGCGGACCGCGTGGGGGTGATGGCCTCGCTGGGCTTCGACGCGCTGGTCATGTCCCTGCTGCCCTCGCTGGCCTCGGGCGCGCGGCTGGAGCTGCCGGAGGACGAGGAGACCCGCCTGTCGCCCCGGAAGTCGCAGGAGTGGCTGCTGGCCCGGGACATCACCTTCGTCTTCCTCCCCACCCCGCTCGCCGAGCGCGTGCTCCCGCTGCCCTGGCCCACGACGTGCGCCCTGCGCCTGATGCTCACCGGAGGCGACCGGCTGCACCTGCGCCCCAGGCCGGGACTGCCCTTCCAGCTCGTGAACGGCTACGGCCCCGCCGAGTGCACCATCTACTGCACCTCGGATGTCGTCCCGCCTGGAGGGGAGGCTCGCGAGGAGCGCCTGCCTTCCATTGGCCGACCCATCGACGGCGCGGAGCTCCACCTGCTCGACGCGACGCTGCGGCCCGTGGGCGAGGGCGAGACGGGGGAGCTCTTCATCGGAGGCTCGGGCCTGGCTCGCGGGTATGTGAATGCGCCGGGAGCCACCGCCGAGCGCTTCATCCCCCACCCCTTCTCCTCCACTGGCGGCGAGCGCCTGTATCGCACCGGGGATCTGGGCCGCAGGTCTCCGGATGGCTCGCTGGAGTTCCTGGGCCGCATCGATTCACAGGTGAAGGTGCGTGGCATCCGCGTCGAGCCCGCGGAGATCACCGCCGCGCTCCTGACCCATCCGCACGTGGGCTCCGCCTATGTCATGGCCCGAAGCTCCGGGGCCCTGGCGCCTGACACGGACGTCTCCTTCGTGGCGTGGTTCACGCCTCGCGACGCACGGGCCGTCCCCGGGACGGAGCAGTTGCGCGAGCACCTCCGCGCGTGGCTTCCCGAGGCGATGATGCCCCGGACGTTCGTGGTGGTGGACGCGCTTCCGCTCGGACCCACCGGCAAGGTGGACGTCCAGGCGCTCCCCGTTCCGGACCTCCACGTGCCCCGGAGCCATGCGTACATCGCACCCCGCACGGAGCTGGAGCGTGGACTCGCGCGGGTGTGGCAGGAAGAGCTGCGATTGGAACGGGTCGGCGTCCAGGACGACTTCTTCGAGCTGGGCGGCCACTCCCTGCTCGCCACGCAGATCACCGCCCGGATGGAAGACACGCTGGGCTTTTCCGTTTCACTGGCGCAGCTCTTCTCCCACCCATGCATCGCCTTGCTCGCGCAGTTGCTGGAGTCGCGCGGGGACGCACCCGCGAAGCACCTGCTGCCGCCGGTCCTCCGCGCCGCGGGCCTCGCGCTCACGCCGCTCTCCGTGCAGCAGGAGCAGGTCTGGTTCCTCCAGAAGCTGTCGCCCGACAGCATCTCCTATCAGGCGCAGACGACCCTCCGCGTGATGGGCGGGCTGGACCTCGCGGTGCTCGAACGCGCCCTGACGGAGATCACGCGGCGCCACGAGCTGCTGCGCACGACCTACGAGGAGGTCGACGGACGGCCCTGGCAGCGCGTCCACCCGCTGGCGCCGGTGCGGGTGCCCCTGCTCGACCTGAGCGGGCTGCCCGAGGATGTCCGGGAGCAACGGAGGGAGGAGGCCATCCGGGAAGAGCTGCGGCGGCCCCTCTCCCTCTTCGCGCTGCCGCTGGCCCGCTGGAGCGCCCTGCGCCTTTCGCCGGACGAACACGAGCTCGTCCTCGTCGAGCATCACGTCGTCCACGACGGGGTGTCCTTCTCCGTGCTGATGCGGGAGCTGGACGCGCTCTACAATGCGTATCTGCGAGGGGAAGCCTCGCCGCTGCCGGAGCCGTCGGTGCAGTACCGCGACTTCGCTGTCTGGCAGCGCGCGGCGCTCGAAGCCCCGGCCATGCAGGCCCAGCTCGCCTGGTGGCGCGAACGACTGGCCGGAGCCCCCGAGGTGCTGCCCCTGCGCACCGACCGCCCACGGCCCCGCCTGCAGGGCTTCAACGGCGACCTGCTCCGTCTGGAGTTGCCGCCCGCGCTGCCCGGGGCCCTGCGTGCCTTCTGCCAGCGCGAGGGCGTCACCCTCTTCCATGCCCTCTTCGCCGCCTTCACCACGCTGCTGCACCGCTACACCGGGGAGCAGGATTTGTGCATCGGTTCGGCGTTCGCCGCCCGGGCCGGCATCCGGAACATCGAGAACCTCATCGGCATGTTCGTCAACGCCGTGGTCCTGCGATGTGACGTCTCCGGCGCACCGTCGTTCCGGGAGCTGGTGCGGCAGGTGAAGGACGTCACCTCCGCGGCGGCGGAACACCAGACATATCCCTTCCTCAAGCTCGTCGAAGCCCTGGGCGTGAAGCGCGACCCCAGTCGCAATCCGCTGGTCCAGGCCATGTTCAGCTTCCACGACTCGGCCGTGCCCAGTCCCAGGCTCGGCGGTGCCGCGTGCACCATCTTCGAGCGGGGCAATGGCTCCTCGAAGGTGGACCTGGACGTCGTCGCCATCCCGCATGCCGGACGGCACCTGGGAGATGCCTCGCGTGGGGATGCGCGCATCTCGCTCATCTGGGAATACAACCGGGACCTCTTCGACCGCGCGACGATGGAGCGGATGTCCGCCCACTTCCTGCGGCTGCTCGAGGTCGCGGTGCGAAGCCCCGACACCGCCGTGTCGCGGTTGCCGATGCTCACCGACGCGGAACGCCATGCGCTCCTCGTGGAGCGCAACAGCGCTGGCGCGCCTGCCGCCGAGCCTCCGGTGCACCTCCAGGTCCTGGAGCAGGCTCGAAGAACTCCTGACGCGGTGGCCGTGCGCGACGAGGCCGGGGCTCTCACCTACGCGGAGCTGGTGCGCCGCGCGACCCTGCTGGCCGAACACCTGCGTCGGCAGGATGCGGATGTGGCTCCGGTGATCGGCGTCTGCGCGCCCCGGGGCTCGGCGCTGGTGACGACCGAGCTGGGCGTGCTGCTCGCCGGCGCGGCCTTCCTGCCCCTGGATCCGGAGCACCCGGCCGAGCGGCTCTCGCTCCTCCTCTCCGATGGCGGCGTCCTCCAGGTGGTGACCACCGCGGCGCTCCGCGAGCGGCTCCCCGCGACGCTGGAGCGGGTCTGCGTCGAGGACTTCCGCGCACCCGGCGCACCTCGCGGCCACCTCTCGACCGAGGCCAACTCCAGAGCGCTGGCCTACGTCATGTACACCTCTGGATCCACCGGCACGCCCAAGGGCGTGATGGTGGAGCACGGCTCGCTGTCCAACCTCGTCGGGTGGCACCGGCGCGCCTTCGGCCTGGATGCGAACAGCCGCGTCACGCACCTCTACTCTCCCGCCTTCGACCCGTCCGCCGCGGAGATATGGCCGGCGCTGACGGCGGGCGCGACG
Source organism: Myxococcaceae bacterium (assembly GCA_004173515.1). Taxonomy (GTDB): domain Bacteria; phylum Myxococcota; class Myxococcia; order Myxococcales; family Myxococcaceae; genus Corallococcus. Next base: position 58,328 of record SECN01000010.1, read on the forward strand.
CTGCTCGTCCCCGGACAGGACGTGCGCCTGTCCCCGGAGCGGCTCCGGTCGTGGCTGCTGTCCGAGCGCATCACCTTCACCGACCTGCCCACCGCGCTCGCTGAGAGGTTGCTGACCCTTCCCTGGCCTGACGCGTGCGAGCTGCGCACGGTGCTCGCGGGCGGAGACCGGCTCCTCTCGCGGCCCGCGTCTGGACTGCCCTGGCGGCTGTTCAACCAGTACGGCCCCACGGAGACCACCGTGACGGCCACCTCCGGCGAAGTGCGCCCCTCCAGCTCGGAGGAATCCCTGCCGGACATCGGCCAGCCCATCGACGGGGCCACGGCGTATGTCTTGGATTGGGAGCTGCAACCCGTTCCCCTGGGAGCGGCGGGGGCGCTGTATCTCGGTGGCGTGGGTGTCGCGCGGGGTTATTTGAACCGCCCGGACCTCACCGCCGCGAGCTTCATCCCCGACCCCTTCTCCTCGCGCCCGGGTGCGCGCCTGTACCGCACCGGCGACCACGTCCGCATCCGACCGGACGGAGCGCTCGAATTCCTGGGCCGCATGGACGCGCAGCTCAAGCTGCGAGGCTTCCGCGTGGAGCCGGCGGAGATCGCCGCGCGACTGCGCACGGCTCCAGGAATCGTCGAGGCCCATGTCCGTGCCTGGAGCGCTCCGGGCGGAGAGACGCGGCTGGTGGGCTATCTCGTCCCTGTCGCTGGACATGCGATGCCTTCCACGGCGCAGCTGCGCGAGCACCTGGCCCGTGAGCTGCCGGCCTACATGATTCCCTCCGCCTACGTGGAGTTGGGCGCGCTGCCGCTCACCCACGGCGGCAAGGTGGATGAGCGGGCCCTGCCCCCGCCCGCCATGACCCAGGCGCCCCAGGCCCCACCCGCGAACGAACTGGAGCGCCAGCTCGCGGGCCTCTGGTGCGAGACCCTGCGCCTGGAGCGCGTGGGCGCGGAGGACAACTTCTTCGACCTGGGTGGGCACTCCCTGCTGTTGGGACAGGTGCAGCACCTGTTGAAGAGCCGCCTGGGCCACGACGTGCCCATGGTGAGGCTGTTCGAGTTCCCCACCGTCCGGACACTCGCCGGGCACCTCCAGGGCCGGGGGGATGGCGGGGAGGCGGTCGCCGCGCGCGAGCAGCGTCAGGAGCAGCGCGAGAGCGGACGCGTGCGATTGCCAGGCCTCCGGGAGCGACTTGCGTCGGAGGGCCCGCGAGAGGACCTGAGTGCCGCCGTGAAGCACGAAGACCGCGACACGCACCTCGCGGTGGTGGGACTGGCGTGCCGTTTCCCCGGTGCCGCCAATGCCGAGGCGTTCTGGACCAACCTGGCCGGTGGCGTCGAATCCATCACCTTCTTCGGCCCGGACGGGAGCCCCCGCGCACAGCCGCCCGGGGAGTCCGCCGTGGGCGACGAGGTGCCGGCCTTCGGGCTGGTGGCGGACGCCGACAGGTTCGACGCGGCGGCCTTCGGCTGCTCGCCCCTGGAAGCCCTGATGCTGGATCCCCAGCAGCGGGTGTTCCTGGAATGCGCGCGAGAGGCATTGGAAGATGCTGGATATGATCCGGCGCGATACCGGGGCGCCATCGGCATCTACGCTGGCGGCAGCGAGACCTCCTATCTGTCCACCCTCCGCGCCCGGAGGGAGCTGCTCGCGGGTGCGAGTGATTGGCAGATGCGGCTGGCGACGGGCATGGATTTCCTCACCAGCCGGGCGGCCTACAAGCTCGGGCTGCGAGGCCCTGCCGTCACTGTGCAGACGGCCTGCTCCACGTCCCTGGTCGCCATCCACATGGCGGCCCAGGCGCTGCTCGCGGGCGACTGCGACATCGCCCTGGCCGGTGGTGCGTCGGTGCATGCGCCGCCCCGGTTCGGCCACTACAGCGAGGGCGGGCCGCTGTCTCCGGACGGGCGCTGCCGCGCGTTCGACGCGAGAGCGCAGGGGACGGTGGGCAGCAACGGCGCGGGCCTGGTGGTGCTCAAGCGGCTCGCGGACGCGCTGGCGGACGGGGACCACATCCGCGCCGTGCTCCGGGGTTCCGCCATCAACAACGACGCCTCGGGGAAGATGGGCTTCACCGCGCCGAGCGTGGACGGACAGGCCAGCGTCATCGCGACCGCGTTACGTGCCGCCGGGGTGGAGGCCGAAAGCATCACCGCCATCGAAGCCCATGGCACGGGCACACGGCTGGGCGATCCCATCGAGCTGGCCGCGCTGACCAAGGCATTCGATACCCGTGAGCGACAGTTCTGCTGGATTGGCTCGGTCAAGACCAACATCGGCCATACTGACGCGGCGGCGGGCGTCGCGGGCTTCATCAAGACAGTCCTCGCACTGGAGCACCGGCAACTGCCGCCCAGCCTGAACTTCGAACAGCCGAACCCGGAGATCGACTTCGAACACAGCCCCTTCCGGGTGAATACACGGCTGCGGGACTGGGACACCGGCGGCCTTCCCCGACGGGCCGGGGTCAGCTCGTTGGGCATCGGCGGGACCAATGCCCACGCCGTGCTGGAAGAGGCGCCCGCTTCACCCGAGCCCGAACGCGTGCGCACGCCGCAACTGCTGGTGCTGTCGGCCCATGGCCCCGGTGCGCTGGCCCGGGCCATGGAACGGCTCGGCGGCCACCTGCGCGCGCACCCGGAGGTCCCGATGGGTGACGTGGCATGGACGCTCCAGGTGGGCCGCACCGCTCACGCGCATCGCACTTTCGTCGTGGGCCAGGATGCTGACGACGTCCTCCGCGCGCTGGCGGAGCAGCAGGTCCCTGTGAGCGACACGCGACAGGCGACCGGGCCGCGGCCCGTGGTGTTCATGTTCCCCGGCCACGGCGGCCAGCACGTGGGCATGGGGCGGGAGCTGTATGCGGCGCAGCCGGCCTTCCGCGAGGCCGTGGACGCGTGTCGCGCGCTCCTCACTCCGCGCCTGGGATTCGACCTGGGGACGGTGCTCCATCCGGAGCCCACGGACGCTGGCGCGCTCGAAAAGGCCTCACTCCGGATGCGCGAGTTCGTCACCGGCCAGCTCTGCGTCTTCGTCACCGAGTACGCGGTGGCGCATCTGTGGAAGCGCTGGGGCGTGACGCCGGCCGCGGTGGTGGGCCACAGCCTGGGCGCCTATGCGGCGGCCACGGTGGCGGGGGTGTTCTCCCTGGCGGATGCGCTGCATCTGGTCCTGGAGCGTTCGCGCATCCTCGCGAGCCTGCCCGCGGGCGCCATGCTGGCGGTGCCCCTGCCCGAGTCCGAGCTGCGCCCTCTTCTCCAGGAGGGACTCTCGCTCGCGGCCGTGAACGGCCCGGTGCAGTGCGCGGTGTCGGGCCCGGCGGGGGACATCGAAGCGCTCCAGACTCGGCTGAGCGCGAGCGGCGTGGAGTCGCGCCTGCTGCGCATTCCAGGCGCCGGACACTCGCACCTCGTCGAGCCGTCACTCGCCGCTTTCACCGACTGCGTCCAGCGCGTCGAGCGGCATCCGCCCCAGGTGCCGTGGATCTCCGACCTCACCGGCTCCGCCGTCACCGAGGAGCAGGCCGTGGATCCTGCGTACTGGGCCGCGCACCTGCGTCACACCGTCCGCTTTGGCGATGCGCTGGGCACGCTGCTCGCGGGCCCGGCCAGTGTCTTCCTGGAGGTGGGCCCCGGACGGACGCTGGCGACCCTGGCACGACAGCATCCCGACGCGGGCGCGCACCTCGCGGTGGCCACCCTGCCCCACCCCGCGGACAACACGTCCGACCTGGAGAGTGCGCTCACCGCGGCCGGGCGCCTGTGGACTTCGGGAGTGCCGCTCTCCTGGCAGGAACTGCACGCGGGTGCGCGACGCCAGCGGGTGCCCCTGCCCACGTATCCGTTCGAGCGTCAGCGCTACCTCGTCGAAGCACCGGACCCAGCCGCGCCCGTGATGAAACACGCCGACGGGAATCCGGCGGCGGTCGCGACCTCCACATCCGCCATCACCACCGAAGCCAATGGGAGCCCGCCCGCTGTCACGGCCCCAGCCATCACCAGCGGAGCGGAGCCCTCCGAAAACACGGACGAGATGACGGTGCGCCACATCGCCACGGCGTTCGCGGAGGTCCTGGGTCTGCCCCGGGTCGGCCTGCACGACAACTTCTTCGCGATGGGCGGTGACTCGCTGATGGCGGCGCAGCTCATCGCGCGGCTGCGCCCGCATGTCTCCACGCCCCTGCGGGTGAAGGCCATCTTCCGCGCCCCCACCGTGGCCCGACTGGCCCGCTTCATCGAGGAGTCATTGCCCGTGGAAACGTCCTCCGTCGATGCAGCGCCTCCAGGTTCCTCGCCGAAATGACGAAGCCCTCTCCCTGGCTTGCCTGCCGGCTGCGGCGCCCCGAGGCCTCCGTGCGCCTCTTCTGCTTTCCCCACAGCGGCGGATCCGTGGGCGAATACGTCCGGTGGGCGGACCTGCTCCCGGACATCGAGGTGTGGGGCGTGCAGCTCCCCGGCCGTGGCGCGCGAGCGGAAGAAGCTCCGTTCACGCGGATCCACGAGTTGGTGGACAGCCTCGTTGCCTCGGTGGATTTCGGGACGTCCTTCGCGTTCTTCGGGCACAGCCTGGGAGCGCTCGTGGCCTTCGAGACGGCCCTGCGTCTGCGCGACCTGGGCCGGACGCCGCCGGACTGGCTGTTCCTCTCCGCCGCACCCGCCCCGCAGCTTCCTCCACGAGGCCTCCCCCCGAGCCACCTGGACGAGGCCGGGCTGCTCACCGCGCTCGAACCCACCTACGGCGAGCTGATCCTGGAGCTGCGGGAAGACGCCGAGCTGCGCGAACTCCTCCTCCCAGGCCTGCGCGCGGACCTGTCGCTCGTGGAGTCCTACCTGCACGCAGCCCGCGCGCCCCTGCACTGCGCAATGACAGTCACGGGCGGCGTCCAGGACGACCTGACGCGTGAGGAACTGGAGCCCTGGAGCGCCCACACCGCCGGGCCCTTCGAACTCCACCTGCTCCCCGGCGGCCACTTCTACCTGCGGGAGCAGAAGGCCACGCTCCTGCGCCTCGTGGAGGAGACCCTCCGGAAGGGTCGTCCCCCCACCGCATCCACCCAGGACCTGAAACCATGAGCCAGCCACTGCACCCCGCCACCCGCGCCCGCGAGGGCTTCCTGGGCCAGCTCTTCGCGGGAAGGCTCCGCTGGGACCTCATCCGTTCGTTCCCCGAACAAGCGCCGGAGGAGCGACGGCAGGGGGACGCCGTCATCGTGGAGGTCAAGCAGTTCCTCCAGCAGCACGTGGACCCGGAAGAGGTGGAGCGCACGGGGATCATCTCACCGGAGCTGCGCGAGGCCCTGCGCACGAGGGGCTATTACAAACTGCCGGTGGAGCAGGAATTGGGCGGCCGGGGGCTCTCCATGCTGAACACCTTCCGCGTCATCGAAGCGGTGATGAGCTGGTGTCTCCCGGTGGGCTACACACTGGCCATCCACAGCGGCCTGGGCGCGGGCGCCATCATCGAAGCGGTCCAGGCCGGTCCGCTGAAGGACTACGTCCGCGTCCGCATGGCCGAGGGCGCCATCTCTGGCTGGGCCGACACCGAGCCCACCGGAGCTTCCGCGCGGCGCGCGTCCACCACCGCCACGCCCACGGAAGATGGGACGGCCTATGTCCTGAATGGAGAGAAGGTCTTCATCGGGAACGGCTCCATCGCGGACGTCCTGAACGTCACCGCCACGCTTTGCGAGGACGGCCGGGAGCAGATCAGCCTCTTCGTCGTGGAGACGACGAGCCCCGGCTTCCACGTCCGGGCCGAGCACGGGCTGATGGGCCTGCGCGGCCTGCCCATCTCCGCGCTGGGCTTCGACAACGTGCGGGTGCCGAAGGAGCGGATGCTGGCGATGTCGCAGGAGCACTGGCGCAACACGCCGCTGCTGGAGCCGCTCAGCGCCCTGGGCCGCATGTACATCATCGTGGCGGCGTCCCTGGCGCTCTCCAAGAAGTGCCTCCAGTGGTCGCGCGAGTTCCTCCACCGGCGCCTCGCCCAGGGACGCGCGCTGGGGGAGTTCGATGAAATCCAGCGGCAGGTCTCCACCACCGCGGCGGAGGTCTTCGCCCTGGAGAGCGTGTCCCGCTGGAGCCTCACGGGCGTGACGATGCAGAACCTGCCCGTGCGCTGGTTCGAACAGGTGGCGGCCAAGAACATCGCCTCCCTGGCCTGCGCGCGCATCGTGGACCGGACCGTGTCGCTGCTCGCCGCCGAGGGCTACGAGACGGCGGAGAGCAAGGCCGCACGGGGCGCGGTGCCATCACCGGTGGAGCGAGCCCTGCGTGATGCCCGGGCCTTCCGCGTGGCGGGCGGCGTGGACTTCCTCGTGGACCACAAGGCCGCGCGCGAGGGGCTCCTGTCCCTCTACTACCCGTCCCCCGCGCATGCCCAGGCGCTCGAAGCCCCGCCCGCGCCGCCCCCGGTGGAGGAGCACCTGTCCGAGCGCAACCGCGAGCACCTCCAGTTCACGGCCCAGGAGGTCCACCGCCTGGCCCGCAGGTGCCTGGAGCTGACGCGCCGCCATCCAGACCCGAGCGTGCTCCACACGCGGCAGCGGACGCTCGTCCTGCTCAACCAGCTCTGCAACGAGCTGTTCACGATGTCCGTCACGCTGGCCCACGCCTCGGCGCTGGCCGCACGGGGCCAGCCCCACGCCGACGCGCTGGCGGACATCTTCTGCACCGCCGCGCGCCACCGCCTGGACGACCTCTGGCGGCAGAGCGACGCCGGGTCGGAGCCGGACTTCGCGACGGTGAGCGCCCGCTGGCTGTCGGGAAGCGAGCTGGACTTCCTGCTGTGCGACGTGCTGCTCCGTCCGTGAGCTGGGAGCTCAGCGCGGGGCGGGGGCGGAGGGCACCGCGTCGTTGCGGTGGATGACGCCCTCCTTCATCACGAAGAAGACCTTCTGGGTGGCGCGGATGTCCTGGAGGGGATTGCCGGGAACGGCGACGACGTCCGCCAGCTTCCCGGGCTCCAGCGTGCCCAGCCGGTCCGACACACCGAGCAGCTCCGCCGCGTTCACCGTGGCGGTGCGCAGCGCTTCCGCGGGGGTCATGCCGAAGGACACCAGCGCCGCGAATTCCTCCGCGTTGCGCCCATGGGCGAACACGCCCGCGTCCGTGCCGAAGGCGATGCGCACCCCCATGGCAATCGACTTGCGCAGCACCTGCTCACGCCGCGCGGCCACCGCCTGGAGCTTGACGACGGTCGCCGGCGGCAGCTTGCCCTGATCCGCCAGCTCCTGGATGCCATTGAAGGCGAACGCCGTGGGCACGTACCAGGTGCCCTTGCGCTTCATCAGGTCCAGGGCCTCGTCGTCCATCTGGGTGCCGTGCTCGATGGAGTCCACGCCCGCGCGGATGGCGCGCTTCGCCCCTTCCGAGCCATGGGCATGCGCGGCCACCTTGCGCCGGTGCGCATGGGCCTCATCCACCACGGCGTCCAGCTCCGCCTGGGTGAACTGCGGCGCGTCCGCGTCCGCGTTGAGGCTCATCACGCCGCCGGTGGCGCACACCTTGATGAGGTCGGCGCCGTACTTGAGGTTTTCGCGCACGCGGGCGCGCAGCGCATCCGGGCCATCCGCCACGCCGCGGCTGGCGTCCTGGGCCAGCAGCCCCTGGCGCCATGAGTTGCCATAGTCACAGTGCCCACCGGTGGAGCTCAGGCTGGACGTCGCCGCGAGGATGCGCGGCCCCACCACGGTGCCGCGAGCGATGGAGTTGCGCAGGCCCACGTCGATGAAGTGCTCCGCGCCCAGGTTGCGCACCGTGGTGAAGCCCGCCATCAGCGTCGTGCGGGCCCAGGGCACCGCGTCCAGCGTGAGCTCGGGGATGGTGCGCTGGAAGCTGTCGACGACGTCCTTTCGCCAGTCCGGCCCGGGCGCCACGGTCAGGTGCGTGTGCGCATCCATGAAGCCCGGCAGCAGCGTGGCGTCACCCAGGTCCACCACCGTCGCGCCCTTGGGAACGGCGACCTTCGGGCCCACGCCCACCACCTTTCCCTCCGACACCACGACCACACCCGGGGTGACGAGCTTCCCAGTCCTGGCGTCGAAGAGGCGCGCGGCCTTGAGGACCTGGGCGCGAGGAGGCTCGGCGGCAGGGGCGGACAGGGACAGCAGGAGGGTGCCAAGGAGAAGGACGGGGCGCATGGCGTTTCATTGCGGACAGGTCCCCTCCTTGAGTCAAGCCCTCATGCCCGCCGTGCGCCCGCGCTGCTTCACGGAGTCCGACCTTCTGCTACCTTGAGCGCACAAGCAGCCCAATGGAATCTCCATGAAAACCCACCCCTTCTTGCTCATGGCCCTGATCACAACGACCCCGGCGTGCGAACAGAAAGAGAAGCCCAAGGCGGACGGCAGCGCGGAGGCGTCCGCCCCGGCCGTGCCCCAGGTGCCTCCGAACGGGAAGCTCATCGCGCACAAGATGTTCGATGACAAGTTCCAGGAGATGGGGGTCATGCCGCTGCCCGACAACTGGGTCCTGAACAATGGCAAGGCAGCCATGAGCGGCCCGGGCAACGTCAACGTCTACATGTTTCCGCTGAAGACGTTCATGTATTCCAATGACCCGATGATGCAGGAGTGGTCGCGAAGGACTGGCAACAAGATGCGGTTCTTCAACTCCATCGACACCGTCATCCAGGAGGACCTGGTGCCGGTCGCGCAGCGGGATGGCGCGAAGCTGGTGAAGCAGTACGACCTCCCGCAGATCGCCGCCGCCGACAAGGGCTTCTCCGACCTGCTCTACAAGGTCGGCCCGATGCGGCAGCTCTTCCTCGCCCGGGTGAGCGAGTGGACGGACAAGAAAGGCAATCCCTACATGATTGTCATGCACCTGAGCGCGACGGACATGGGCACGATGGTCAATTGGAACTACTACTGCCATGCGCTCGACGCCCCCCCGGAGCGCTACGAGGAGAGCAAGAAGGTCGTCCTCAACGCGCTGTCGAGCACCCGCTACAATCCCCAATACGTCCAGGCCTACAACCAGAACGAGATGGCCCGGGAGCAGGCGAGCTGGGCGGCGCACAACCAGCGCATGCAAGCCAACAAGTCCGCCTTCGAGGCCCAGCAGCGCGCCTTCCACGAGAAGAACGACGCCATCAACAACATGATCGCGTCCAACCAGGCGGACCGTGACGCCGCTTCGGACCGCAACCACAACCGGTTCCTGAACTACATCAAGGACGAGGAGACGGTCCGCGCCCCCGAGACCGGCAAGCGCCATCAGGTGCAGACCGGCGCGCGCGAGTACTGGATGAACGACAACGGGCAGTACGTGCCGTCGAACAATCCGAACTACGACCCGAACCGGGATCCCGCCCTCAACGGCCAACGGTGGCACAAGACGAAGATCGAGGACTGAGTGAGGTGGCGGAGGCGGAGCCCGGTGGCCCCGGAGCCAGTTCACGGCTCACACCCTGAGTGCTAGCCTCCTGGCGGTGCCCTGCCAGGAGGCTTCATGGGAGACGACGGACATCTCGCGGACGTTGAGCTCGAGGACCTGCACAAGCAGCATCGGCAGAAGAAGACGACCGAGGGAGGCGCGTGCCTGACCGGGCACGAGGCCTCTTTCCGGAAGAAGCAGAACAAGGTCACCTGCAACTACCGCTATCAGGCGTACGAACAGGCCGGGTCCGAGTCGAAGATCAAGAAACGGCTCCATGACTACGCCAGCCGCACGACACCGGTGAAGACCTCGGTCTACGAGACAAAGGCCAAAGAGTGGGCGCCCGCGTACTACGCAATTGACCTGCCGGCGCCCGCACCGGGGGATTGGGACGTGGGTGGGCCGTCGAAGTCGGTCATGCGGAAGAGCATCCATGGAGCGGAGATAAAGATTCCTGTCGGGATGAACTTCTCGCAGGATACCTGGCCCTACTGGAACAATGCCCACCACCTCATCCCCAAGGGCCTCTTCAATTCGCTCATCTCCGAGCAGCCTGACAATGTCCCGAACGTGATGCGCAAGTCGTTGATGATGGCGAAGTACAACATCAACCACAAGAACAACATGTTTCTGATCCCGCAAGACATGGAGGTCGCGCGAATCCTTGGCCTCGCGCGGCATATCCAACTCAAGGAGGGAGATGGCGCCCCGGAGATATGTACCGATCACCCCATCTACAACCGCCTTGTCGAGGACACCCTGACTGGCATCGTCAAGGACTACAAGGCGATCTGTGATGGTGCGAAACCGGAAGGGCACAAGCTTCCGGACGCGAAGCTGGACAAGGCGAAGCTCGAAGATCTCTCCGAACACCTGATGAACCAGATCATTGAATGGGGCCAGATTGAACCCGGCGCATCGCTTGACAAGCACGCGAACAGGCTCCAATCCCAGTCTAAAACCGAGTCCAGCGAATTCTAGAAACCTCTTAAAGGAGTGGATGTGAAACACTATCTATTCAAGACGCTCGCACAGACCCGACCGGAGTTCTGCGTCCTCCGCAAGTTCCCCGATGGAATGGGCGTCAAGAGCTGGAAGCTGGGCGATGGCGTCGAACTCCAGGAGGGCGAGTATCCCCAGGACGCGAAGATCTTCATGTCGGACGAAGAGCCCGGCATCGAAATCCCGGACCTCGTCCCCAATACCGTTCGACTGCTCATTGTCAGCAAGCGTTTGAAGGACGGGATGGAAGAGGTCAACCGGGGGCCCGTGCAATACCTGCCGCTCTCCATCTACAATCACAAGAAGCGACTGGCATCTAGCGACTACTTCATCGTCAACCCCCTGGGAACGGTGGACGTCCTCGACACCTCCGCTTCTGAAATCAAATACCATGACGGAAAGGTCGTGCGGGTCATCAAGCACGTCCTGGATGCGAAGAAGATCCCCCAGGCACCGGACCTCTTCCGACTCAAGGAGGAGCCGGACTCCTACGTCGTGAGCGAGCGCGTCCTGGATGCGTGGCGGAAGATCGCCCCGAAGCCCACGAACATCACATTCTTCATCCTGGACGTCCCCGCCTCCTGACCTCGCGAGGTGGCTCCATGCCCCCCACGTTCGTGCCGCTTGCTGGAAAGAACGCCGCGTTGACCCTCGAGGAGTTGCTTCCCCAGGTCCTCTCCGAGCCACCGCGACAGCAGCACTACCTGTGGGTCTCGACCCTCTACCGGCAAATCGCCATCGCGGGACTGCTGGCCACGGCGGATCCGAGCACCTTCTTCCCGAACCTCTTCAAGAGCGGACGCGCGTTCCTGCATTTCCTCCAGAGCGCACCCGACTCCGAGAAGCTGACCTCCAGGTCCGAACCCCTCTTCGACGCGATTGCCTGCCGCGATGACGTCGGCGCGGCGGAGCTGGCGAGGCACTCTCGGAGGACGCTCGCGACAGGCAAGGAGTACGAGGAGGACTTCTTCTACATCCGCTTCCTCATGGATCGGTTCTTCTTGGAAGCCTCCGAGGGTTCGGCCCAGCAGTGGCTGGATGCGTGGGCCGCGCTGGCTCCGGATGACTTCCGTCTCGCGGTCTGCACGGCGCTGGACCAACGTGACCCGGGAGCATTCGAGAGCGCCCTCGCGACCGCCGTCGCGGAACTCCAGGCGCGCACCCGAGCACTCCAGGCCAGGGACGCCCTGGACGCGGACGAAGCCGCGACGTTCGCGCACGTGTCCACGGAGGTCCTGGCCTGGCTGGAGCTCGCGACGCGCGCAGGACTGCCCGTGGAGCGCGACCCTCCGCTGGCGCCTGGCCTCGCGAGGCTGTTCCAGGGGATGCGACACCCCTCCCCCGACGCCTGGAAGACCCTCCAGTCCGCACGGGCATTCGAGAAGCCACCGGTGCGCCCATGAGGGCGGTGATCTCATCCCTGGGGCTGGTGACCGCCGTCGGTTACGACGTCATCTCCTCCGCTGCCGCGCTGCGCGCGGGCATCGTCCGGGTCCGGCCCATCGCGGGGCCCGCCGCCTACGACGACGGAGAAGAGGCTCCGCTCATGGGCTCGCCGGTGTGGCCTTTGACCGAGGGGTTCATCCAGACCGCCGCATGGATCCGGCTTGCCCAGCTCGCCGTGGAGGACGTCATCCGGTTCGGGCAGCTTCCACCGCCGGCAGATGCATTCTGGGGCGAGACAGGCCTCGTGTGGGCCCTTCCGGAACTGGGGGAGCAACGTTTCGGGTGGCCCGGGCCCGAGACGGCAATGGCGCTCCAGCGCTCATGCGGGGACCTGCTGCGCAGGCTCACGGGCCTCCGGCGAGGCCCTGTGGCCGACGAGTTCATCCTGGGGGGCCATGCGGCCACGGCGCTGGGACTCCAGCGCGCGTCGCGGCTCTTGTCGGAGCACCGATGCGCCCGCGTGCTGCTCATCGCGGTGGATTCCTGGCTCGACGCCATCAGCCTGCAGTGGCTCTCCGATGACAACCGACTGCATTCGGCGGAGCTGCCGACCGGGCTCCGTCCGGGTGAGGCCGCCGCATGTCTCCTGGTGGAGGACGCCACACTCGCCCAGCGCAGGAACGCGACCGTCGCCGCGCGACTTGCGGGAGTCGAAGTGGCAAGACCCTCCACCGCGCTGGATCCGGACGATGCGCCGCGCTGGCGGATGGGAGCAGCCCCCAGGATGGCGGTCCAGCTCGACGCCACGGTCCGTGCCGCCTTCGGACGCCTGAAGCCAGGCGCGACGTTCTCTGGCGACCTGGTGATCGATCTGAACGGCGAGTCGTGGCGGGCCCATGCGTGGGGACACGCGCGAGTGCGGCTGGCAGACGCCCTGGATTCGATTCGCGAGGTGGTTCCGGCGACATCGCTCGGGGATGTGGGGGCCGCGAGCGGAGCGCTTGGCGTCTGCCTCGCGGCGAGATCCTGGGCGCGGGGCTACGCACTGACGGATCACGCCCTGGTCTGCAGCACATCCGACAGTGGCGTCGTTGGCACCATCGCCCTGGGCGCTCCAGGGGTCTGAGCAGGGCCGGTGTGGCGATCTCCATGGGCGCCCGCTTCCCGGAGGCGTTAGGGTTGCGCCCCCTCTTTCACAAGCGAGCGAACACATGGCCCAGGCCCTCTACGACATTCCCCTCACCGGCATCGACGGCACCGCGAAGAACCTTGGCCAGTACAAGGGCAAGGTCCTGCTGGTGGTGAACGTCGCGTCCAAGTGCGGGCTCACCCCGCAGTACGAAGGCCTGGAGAAGCTCTACGAGCAGAAGCACGACCAGGGCCTGGAGGTGCTCGGCTTCCCCGCCAACGACTTCATGGGGCAGGAGCCCGGCAGCGAGAAGGAGATCCAGGAGTTCTGCACCCTGAAGTACGACGTGAAGTTCCCGCTGTTCTCGAAGATCTCCGTGGTCGGAGAGAAGAAGCACCCGCTCTACCACGAGCTCACCCGCGCCCTCCCCGACGCCACCGGCGACGGCCCCATGCGCAAGAACCTCAAGGGCTACGGCATCGACGCCAACCCGAAGCCCGAGGTGCAGTGGAACTTCGAGAAGTTCCTCATCGGTCGGGATGGCCGGGTGGCGGCCCGCTTCGCCCCGGACGTGACGGCGGAGGATCCGCGCCTCCTGCAGGCCATCGACGCGGCGCTCGCGCAGAAGGCCTGACGCGAAGGGGACTCAGGGCGCGGGAATGAACCGCAGCTCCCCCGCGCGCGGGGGGCCCAGGTACTTCAACCAGTCCCCGTACTCCGGATCATACGAGGCGCGTCGGAGGTAGACGTCTCCGAACGCGCCCGACGTGGGCGACGCGCGCAGCCACAAGTCCAGCGCGCCGTCGGCCCCCATCCGCGCCACGCCGACGGTCCCCGGTGGCGGCGTTCCCGGCAGCGGAGGCAGGGGCTCCACCCCGTCCTCGGGCGAAGTCTGGAGGTATTGGATCTTCTCGCGCACCGAATCCAGCAGCCACGCGTCCATGCCCGGCAACGCGCGCAGCCGTGACTCCTGCGCATCCAGCCGCCCGCTCAGCACGGGGAGCACCTGGGCGCGCAGGGTCTCCACGGCACGCGCATCCCAGCCCAGGTAGCGGGTGCTGCTCTGGAGCGCCAGCCGCAGACGGCCCAGGTCCTCCATGGACGCGAGCGCTTGAGGCCGGGCCAGCCAGGTTTCATAGAACGCGCGGAGGAACCACTCCTGGTCGTGCCGGATCACCGGCACCGCCTTGCTCCACTCCCACGAGGGAGCGAGCCCGACCTCCCCGAGCTTCCACGTCTGGAAGCCGAGCTGCTCATCGAAGAACTTCGAGAACTCCGCCCAGCGCGCTTCGGCCCCGGGCTGGGACTCGATGAACTCGCGGCAGCGGCGCATGTCCTCCGCGGAGGCGCGAGGATCCTGCGCCACCAGGTCGCACACCTTGTGCCGCGCTCCGCCTTCGACCTCGGCGCGCAGCGCGGCCAAGGCGGCCTGGGACTCCTGCTGCCGGTGGCGTGACGTCGCCCGCTCGCCGCCCAGGATGGCAAGGAAGGCCGCGCCCGCGCACAGCACGAGCGCCACCACGGGCAACCCCATGCCCAGCGGCACCGTTTCGAAGGGACGGTCCGACAGGAAGCGCCTCCAGCCGACCCAGAGCGTGAGCAAGGTGGGGAGGACCGCCAGGCAGAAGGCCAGCAGGTTCAGCGCCTGATGGAGCGGCGTGGCGTTGTGACGGTACGCCTCGCTGCTGAAGGCCAGGGTGAAGAAGGCGCCCACCACCAGCGCCACACCCAGGGCCAATTCCCCCAACAGACACACTCCCGCGACGACAGCACCCATCGGATGTTCCCCTCGAGCCACGGACCCGAACCCCATGCTCCCGGTCGCGTCCCCCCGAGCCTAACCGGACTTGCCACGCGCGCGATGAGCGACCTGTCGCGATGCGACGTGTTTCATGTCTCCGCGTCGGTTCGCGACACTTCCATCCCGGGTCCGTGGCTCCTTCACCCGCAGCGCTCCCTACAACCGCCTTGCCCGCGGCGACGTCCGCGGGGCCGGGCTCCGCCAGCTCAGGGCGCGACGGCCCGCTGCTGCGCGAGGAGCCAATCCCAGAACGCGTAGTTGTCATACATCTGGGTCCAGCAGTCGTGGTTGGTGCCGGGCAGCACGGTGAAGCGTGCCCTCGCGTTTCCAGAGGTCACCACGCCGGGCTGCGAGGTCCAGGCGGGGCTGCTGCCCGCCGGGAACAGGTACGTCAACGTCGCGGAGGGTGCCGGCACCACGAGCTGCTGGGTCACCCCGTAGTTCTTCGTCACGCCCGTCAGCCAGGAGCGGTCCGCCAGATAGGTGATGCTGTCCCCGTAGGAGTGCACCGCCCAGACGGGCACGTTCAACAGTTGGGTGATGGTGGGCCCCGGTGCGCCGATGTTGCTCGCCATGGGCGCCAGCGCCGCCAGCCGGCTGCCGTACGTGTATGCGTATTTCCAGCTCCCGTAGCCGCCGAAGCTGAGCCCCGTCATGTAGATGCGCGTCGTGTCCACGCGGTAGTTGGCCACGAGGAAGGTGACGAACGCGTCGAGCTCCGCCGGCTGCCAGCTCGTCGCCGCGCGCGGCGTGAAGACCATCACCCCGCGCTGTCCGAAGTACGTCTTGCCCTGGCTCGTGTAGCGGATGTTCTTCAGCGCGCCATTGCGCGTCACCACGTTGAGCAGGTCCGCCTCCGTGGTCGACGTGCCGAACTCTCCATTGCCGTTCAGGTGGATGACGACCGGGTAGTGCGTGGTGGAGGTCAGGTAGCCCGGGGGCAGGTACTCCCCATAGCCGTAGCCCGCCCCCGTGCTCGCGGGCAGCCGCGCCACGACGACGTCCTCGGTGGTGGGGGTGACGAGGGCGGCCGGGTGGGAGCCCCACGCCTCCACGGCTCCGTCCTCGACACTTCCTCCGCAGGCCACGGTCCACAGCGAGAGAAACAAGGCGACGACGTGCCTTCGCATGGTGCACTCCTGGGTTGAGGTCTTGACTGCCGACCCTTCAGCACCGATTCAATCAAGAATTGAAATAACAGAAATAACCGACTACCCGTTCCATGGGGAGAAAAATTGTCGGTGGTGATTTCACTGTCACCGGGAAGACGATCTTCTGGAAGCCGGCACGATTGCCGCGACATCAGGGGCATTCACAGCCACACCTGCGGCTCCAGGAAGGGAGCGAACACCATGGCCGGGATCCAGCACCGCACCATCGAGACGAACGGCATCCACCTGCATCTGGCCGAGGCGGGCGAAGGCCCCCTCGTCCTGCTGCTCCATGGGTGGCCGGAGTCCTGGTACTCGTGGCGTCACCAACTGCTGGCGCTCGCTGACGCGGGCTACCACGCGGTCGCGCCCGACGTTCGCGGCTACGGACAGAGCGACAAGCCTCGGGAGATCGAGGCCTACAGCATGAAGCACCTGATGGCGGATTTCGTCGGCCTGCTCGACGCCCTGGGAGAGAAGACCGCGGTCGTGGTCGGGCACGACTGGGGCGCCGCGATGGCGTGGAGCCTCGCCGCGCTGCACCCCGACCGCTTCCGCGCGGTCGTCGGGATGAGCGTCCCGCACCTGGGCCGCACGCCGCTGCCGCCCACGCAGCTCTTCAAGAAGATTTTCGGCCAGAAGTGGTTCTACATCCTGTACTTCCAGGAGCCCGGGGTCGCCGAGGCGGAGCTGGAGGCGGACATTCCCAGCGCGGTGCGGACGATCCTCGCCGGCGCGCCCGGCTTCGAGGCGAAGTTCACCGGCACCCAGGACAGGAAGCCGGGCGACGGGTTCCTCACCGGACTGACCCCGCCGAAGACGCTGCCTGCCTGGCTCACGGAGCAAGACGTCGCGTTCTTCGCGAAGGAGCTGAAGGGCAGTGGCCTCCGGGGAGGACTCAATCGCTACCGCAACATGGACCGCGACTGGGAGGAGTTGCCCGAACTCGCCACCGTGAAGATCCAGCAGCCGGCCCTCTTCCTCATCGGGGAGAAGGATCCGGGGCGGTCTTTCGCTCCTGTCGAGCCGATGAAGGAGCTGGTCCCCCACCTCCAGGACATCCTGGTCCTCCCGGGCGCGGGCCATTGGCTCCAGCAGGAGAGCGCCGCGGAGGTGAATGCCGCGCTGGTCTCCTTCCTGAAGTCCCTGCCTGCCTGAAAGCCCATGGAGCCACGGACAGTATGTCTGTGTGCTCCCTGTCCCCGCAGACAGTGCTCTCCCCCCGCGCGGGGCGGTGCCACTCCCGGCCGAGCATTTCAACACCCGCCCCGAACAAGCAGCCACGGAATGTCAGATAACGACTGGTAGGGTTTGACCCACCAGCCCAACTATGCGCGGCGTCCCGTGATTTGACATCACCGCCAATATTTGTGTGGAATCTGAACCGGGGTGCGCGGGGACTCTTGCAACAAGAGTCATCCGCGCATCGCCCGCTCAATCCCCATCCCCACCCGAAAGAGTTGGCACTCATGCCGAGACTGTCTTTGAAGACAGTAGCGCTTGGAGCGTTCGCCTGTCTGGCACTCTCCGCGACCGTGGAAGCCCGTCCCATCCTCAACGACGACATACTTTACCTGGATGATGGGAGCACTCTCCAAGGCAATCCACAGACGCTGGGGCAGGTCTACAACGAGATCAATTACGAGGCGACCACGAACTGCATTGGCGTCTGCACTTCTGGCCGGGAGACGAATGATCCGGATGCGGTGGTGTTCGCGAACGAGGGCAATGATCCGAACGCCTCGAACAACACCGAGCCGCCAGGCACCCAGGTCGACCCGACGACGCAGAATCCCACCGATCCGTTCATCAAGCTGTTCCACAAGGAGGACAGCTTCGGCAACAGCCTGTTTGGCGGCGGCTACAAGATGGACGCCCAGGTGAGGGCCGTGCGCGCGGAGAAGAAGATGGAAGCCTACGCCGAGGGGTCCGCGTGGGGGCAGGTGTTCTTCATGAAGAGGGAATTGATGAAGGTCCGCGCCGTCGCGGCGTCCCAGCAGTCCGGCCCCGTCACCGCCACCGTGACCCTGTATATCAATGGCCAGGAGACGCTCCGGGAGACCGTGGGACGGACGACCGAGCCGACAAACCCCGGGCAGTTCCTGGAGACCTTCACGCTCTACTCCATGAAGGAATACGCCGTTCCGTTCTTCCAGGCGGAGAAGACCTACGTCGTGCTCTGGATTCCGTTGAAGGTCACCGCGTGGGTGGGAGGCAAGGCAGGCTTTGATGTGAAGGCCACGGTGAAGGCGACCTCCGCCAAGCTCGTGGCCACTCCCAGGGTGGGCGTCTACGCGAACGCGACCGCCAGCGCGAGCATCTGGGTGGCCTCCATCGGGGTGGAGGGCAACCTGACGCTCGTGGAAGCCTCGCTCCCTTCGTCCGGCCAGGTGGTGGCGAGCTCCTGCGATGCTCTGTCGTGGGACCTCAAGACGACCTTCGACGTGGTGACACTCGCGGGCAACCTGAAAGCATACGTGAAGATCAAGCTGCTCTTCATCAAGAAGA
>SECN01000699.1 GCA_004173515.1 Myxococcaceae bacterium
CCGTGGGGCGCGCATTGGCGGGAACCGCCGCGCTCTGGGCGGGAGGCGTCGCGCCGACGGCGGGGAGGGCGTTGGCGGTGGGGCGGGCCGGTGCGGGCACGGCAGCCACCTGGGGCGGCGGTGTTGCGCCAACGGTTGGAATCCCAGGGACGGTGGGCCGTGTCGCGGCGGTGGAGCCCGCAGGCGGAACTCCCGGCGGCGCCGAGCGTGTGGCGGCGGTCACCGGCGCGATCCCTGGAGGCGTAGGACGCGGCGGTGCTTCTCCCGCACCCACGGGCGCGAGGCCTGCCGGGGTCGAACGCGGCGGCGTGCCCTCAGCCCCCACCGGAGCTACTCCCGGCGGTGCCGGACGCTGCGGCGCGCCCGCAGGCGAGAGGCCCGCCGGTGTCGGGCGTGGTGCCGCACCCACGGGTTCAAGGCCCGCAGGCGTTGGACGCGGCGGAGCACCCACGGGCGCAAGGCCCGCGGGCGTCGCACGCGGTGGCGCCCCTACGGCATCGAGACCCGCGGGCGTCGCACGCGGCGGCGCCCCCACAGGCGCGACTCCCGCTGGTGGCGGAGGCGGTGGTGCCCCCGCGCTCGGTGCACGCGGCGCCGGCTTCTCCACCGACGCCACTCCACCGGCCGAGGAAGGCCTCGTCGTCGCCGGAGCCACCGACGGGATCCCACCCGCCGCCGTCGCCGGAGCCACCGACGCCACTCCACCGGCCGAGGAAGGCCTCGTCGTCGCCGGAGCCACCGACGGGATTCCCCCGGACAACGTGGCACGCGGCACCGCTGGAGCCACCGGGGGCGCGACCGGCGGCGGCGTGGCGCGGGGGCCTGCTCCCACCGTCGGTGCCGCGCGCGGCGGAACCGCCGGGACCGTGCCGCTCGGAGAGCGCGGTGCCATGGGCGCCACGGACGGGGGCACGGCCGCCGTCAGGCGCGGCAGCGCGGGTGTCGCCGGACGCGCCGGGGTCGCGGGCGTGGAGGGCCCTGGCGGTGCGCCGGACGTCGGATCAGAAGGCTCGGACATCGGGTGGTGCCTAGTTGGCCATGGCCGGCAGGTCGTTGCTGTTGTGGCCCGCGAGCCGCGTGTTGCGGTTGGCCTGGATCGACTGCTGGATGTCCGCCTCCGTCATGCCCGAGGACAGCGTGATCGACGTGGACGTCTTCTGGCCCGTCTCCACGTCACACGCGGACACGTTCACCAGCCCGTCCGTGTTGATCTCGAACGTCACTTCGATCTTCACCTCGCCGCGATACCCGATGCGGAAGCCCGCGAACTCGAACTCGCCCAGCATCTCGCACTCTTCGGCGCGGTTGGACTCGCCCTGGTACACGCGGATCTTCACCTTCTCCTGCCCGTCGCGGCTGGTCGTGAAGGTCTTCGAGCGGTCGATGGGCACCGGCGTGTTCTTGTCGATGATCTTCTCGGTGTACCCACCCACCGTGCCGATCCGCAGCGTCAGCGGCGTGACGTCCACCAGGAACGTCTCCGTCTTGGTGTCCAGCAGCGCGTGCGACTGGAGCGCCGCGCCCATCGCCACGACCTGATCCGGGTTGATGCCCTCCAGCGGATCCTTCTGGAAGTAGTGCTTCACCGAGTTGCGGATGATGGGCAGCCGCGTGGGCCCGCCCACCAGGATGACCGCGTCGATGTCCGCCGCCGTCAGCCGCGCGCTCTGGAGCGCCTCGTCGCAGACCTTGAACGTGCGCTGCACCAGGTCCATCACCATCCGGTTGAACTGGTCCTGGTTGAGCGTGTTGCGCAGGTCCATCACGTTGCCGTTGGCGTCCTGGCAGATGCCCTGGCAGAGCACCTCCGCCGTGCCGTACTGGCCCACGTCGATCTTCGCCTTCTCCGCCGCGTCCTTGAGCATCTGCAGGCAGTACTTGTTCTGCCTGAGGTCCAACCGCGTGCGCGCCAGGAAGTCGTCCGCCATCCACGTCATGATGCGGTCGTCGAAGTCGTCGCCGCCCAGGTACGTGTCACCCGCCGTCGCGAGCACCTCGAAGACGTCCTTGCCGATCTCCAGGATGGACACGTCGAACGTGCCGCCGCCCAGGTCGTACACGACGACGCGCTGGTTGACGTCCCGGCCAAAGCCATACGCGAGCGCCGCGGCGGTGGGCTCGTTGATGATGCGCAGCACCTCCAGCCCCGCGATGCGGCCCGCGTCCTTCGTCGCCTGACGCTGGTTGTCATTGAAGTACGCCGGCACCGTGACGACGGCCTTGGTCACCTCGCGGCCCAGGTACGTCTCCGCGACGGCCTTCATCTCCTTGAGCACCAGCGCCGAAATCTCCGGCAGCGAGTAGCTGCGCTCGCGCACCCCGATGCGCACCGAGTTGTTCTCGCCCTCGACGATGCGGTACGGCATCACCGCCTGCGCCTTCTTCACTTCGTCAGAGAAGTAGTAGCGGCCGATGAGCCGCTTGGCCGAGTACACCGTCGTCTCGGGGCTGGTGATGATGTTCTTCTTCGCCGCGTTGCCCACCAGCACGGACCCTTCCTCCAGGAAGGACACGCACGAGGCATGCGTCGTCTCGCCCCACTCGTTGGGGATGACCGTG
>SECN01000700.1 GCA_004173515.1 Myxococcaceae bacterium
GTACGTGTAGCCCGCCCCCGCCACCAGGGCCCCGTCCTGGCGCCGGTCCGGGGGCTGGACGTAGCCGGGGAAGGCGCGGGCCAGGGGGCCGTAGCGCCGCGAACCCCACTCGCCAAACACACTCAGGGAATGGCGCCGGTCCCACCGGTAGCGCCCCAGCACCCCCACCTCCATCCCGCCGAAGTCGGCGGTGTGGTCCGGGCGGTACACGAAGCGGCGGGCCCCCAGGCGCACGCGCAGGGCGAGCCGCACGTCCGGTGCGTACTCGGCGAACAGGCTGGTGCCCAGGTCCGAGTACGCGCGGCTGCCGCCCCGGCGGTCCTTGGCGTGGCCCTCGGCGCCCACGCCCCACTCGGTGCCCAGCGCCAGCGAGCCCTCCAGCGCGCCGGCCTGCACCAGCGTGTCCTCGTTGGCGTAGTCCAGGTACTTGCGAGCGCCCAGCTCATAGCGCCCCACCACCTGCGAGCGCTCGCCGGTGCCCCGGCCCTCCGCGGTGCCCAGCACGCTCAGCGCCAGGTCCGCGCCGGGCCCCGCCGTGACGCCGTCGGAGAAGTCGCGCGGGGCGTTGCTGTCCACGAGCATCCGGCCGGTGCCCTTGAGCGAGCCCTGCCACTCGGCCGCGCGCGCACCCCCGCCCCACAGGGTGGCGAGGACGAGCAGGAGCGGGCGGAGGCGGCGGTCCAAGACGCGCGCACCATACTCCGGGCCGCCTGCACGCCCCATCCTCACGAAGCCCTCGGCCGGGCGTCCTCCGGGGGACAGCCCGGTGGCGCTGGCGGTCGGTGACGCCGCACCCGGACGCCCGGTACATTGGGGGCATGTCTCAAGTGTCCTTGTTCGCGGTGGTGGCCGGCCTGGGGCTCGTCGCCTGTTCCCCGTCGTCCTTCATCACGGAGGTGCAGGGCGAGGCGACGGTGCCGGCGAACACCACCGGCGCGCCCACCCTCCTCAATGCCTTTCCCGCCATCAGCAGCTTCGCGGCGCTGGACTTCAACGAGAACCAGGACTTCAAGAACCGCGACGTCACCAAGGACGAGGTGACGCGGGTGCAGGTGAAGTCGCTGTCGCTCAAGGTGCTCAGCCCCAATGATCAGGGCTTCGACTTCCTGGACTCGCTGGAGGCCGTGGCCCGCGCGGGAGACCGGGAGTCGCGCTTCGCGGGGCGGGACGGCATCGCCGGGCTGGGGTTGAACCCGCCCAATCCCACGCTGACCCTGAAGGCGGACGGCGGCATGGACCTGCGGCCCTACGTCGCGGCGCCCACCATGGCCATCATCCTGCGCGGCGCCGGGCGCCTGCCGGAGCGCGAGGTGCGCCTGCAGGCCACGGTGGTGCTGGAGGTGGAAGGGGGCCTGCTCTAGCGAAGCGGCCCGCGCTGCTTCAGGGGGCCAGCGTCTTCGCCCGGCGCTCCAGCGCGCCCGCGCGCCCGTCCAGCTCGCGCGCCAGGGACTCCAGCTTGGCGGCCTCCTGCTCCAGGGACTTGAGGTCCTCCAGCCCGCCCGCCGCCAGGGCCTGGGCGCGCACCGGATCCACCTGGGGGCGCCGGTCGCTCGCGGTGGTGGAGCCTGTCGGCGCACCCCCGCCGGGTGTCCCGGTGACGGCGTCGCCACCGCTTGATTCGCCACCGCCCGCCATGGGCGGCTCATTGGCCATGTCGTCCGAGACGAACGTCGGTGCCCGGGGCCCGGTCCGCTGCGTGGGCGCCACCTGGAGGCCCTGGTCGCCCGTCGAACGCAGGCGCAGGCGCCGGTCCTGGTCATCGAACATGGACTCCTCGCCGAGGAAGTCGTTCATGCGCCGGTCCAGGTCGCGCTCCTCGCGCACTTCGGTGATGCGCGCCTTCAGGGCCTGGAGCCGCTGGCGCACCTTGTCCTGGCTGTCGCGCAGCGCGTCCGCCTGGGCCAGCAGGTCCTCCGGATCATCCCCCCGCGTGGCCCCGTCCAGCGCCGGCACCTGGGAGGCGGGCAGCGCCGCGCGCACGGCCTCGCGCTCCTCGCGCACCGTGCGCATCTGCTCCAAGAGCCGCGCCCGCTCCGGCCGGTCCGTCGTCGCGTCCCACGCCGAGCGCAGCCGCGTCAGCTCCTGCGACAGCGCGCCGTGCAGCGCCAGGTGCGCGCGCTCCACCTCGCCCTCCGCGCCGGACACCGACTGCGCCAGCCCGGTGAGCTCCCCGCTCAGCTCCTGCGAGCGGCGCAGCGCGGACTCCAGCTCCCCGCCCGTCGTCAGCTTCCCCTGGCGCTGGGACTTGAGCGTTTCGATGCGCGCGGCCAGCCCGTTGAGCTCGTCGCGCAGGCCCTGCTGCTGGGTGCGCAGGGTGCGTACGCCGCTTCGCGCCGCCTGGGCCTTCGCCCGCGCCTGCTCCAGCCCGGACGCCGCCCCGGCGGGAGCGGCCAGGAGCAGGCACGCGAGGAGGGCGAGGGCACGCAGGATCATCGTGGAGAAACCTTCAGCAAGGCGGATGCCAGTCCCGCCCACCTGACCGCTTCCCTGGCTGGCCGGAAAGTCTCCTGGTTCCGGGCACCTGGCGCGGAGGAGGTGGGCAGGGGTGGGGAAGCG
>SECN01000203.1 GCA_004173515.1 Myxococcaceae bacterium
CCAGACCGAGAGAGCTGGGGAGCGCGCCTCCCCGCGCCGGGCCCAGATTCTCGATGACCTCGCGGCCGGGCTCATCGACGCGGACGAGGCCGCCCAACGCCTCAAGAAGGCACGGGAGTAACGCCCATGATGGAACCCGAAGAGACGCCGTCCCCTGAGTCCTCCGCCTCCTCGCGCGACGGCGCCCAGCGCCACGCGATCCCCTGGGGACAGCAGGCGGAGCTGGAGCTGCACGCGACGGCCGCCGCGCTCGTCGTGTCGCCGCTCGCGGAAGGAGAGAAGCCCTACCTCGTCACGCACGGCCGGGTGGAGGCGCGCATCCGCGAGCACGGGCGGGTGACGAAGGTGGAGCTGGTGCCGCGCGAGGCGGGCTTCCTGTCGCTGTTCTGGCGCCAGGGCGGACACGCGGAGCTGTTCGTGCCAGCCAACGTGCACGCTCGGCTCCAGTTGGACGCGGGCGCGGTGCGCGTCTCCGGCCTGAAGGACTGCGAGCTGGAGCTGTCCACGGACGCCGGCACGGCGAGCCTGCGGGACGTGCACGGCAAGCTCAACCTGCGCACGGGCGCGGGCCGCATCGTCGGAGAGCGCGTGGGCGGCACGCTGCACATCCAGGCACAGGCGGGCGCGGTGAAGCTGGACGTGGACGCGCTGGACGTGGGCGAGCACCGCATCGGCACGCAGGTGGGCGCGGTGGAGCTGCGGCTGGTGCCGGGGCTGGACCTGAACGTCGTGGCCCGCTCGTCGCTGGGCGCGGCGCACACGCGCTACCCCATCAACCCCCAGGCCGCCACGACGCTGTTCATGGAGACGGAGCTGGGGTCGGTGCGCCTGCGCGAGTCGGGCCGTGCGCGCCACGACGAGGAAGGGCGCGAGACGTCGTCGTGGGATGAGGACTCGCTGCGCTGGCAGCGTCAGGCGGAGCGTTGGCAGCGCCGCGCCGAACGCCACGCCAACCAGTGGGCCCACGCCTGGGCGAACTCCTGGGGCGCGCCGCCCTGGTCGCACCACGGTCACCACCCCGGCCCCCGGCACCACCGCGCCGAGCCGCCTCCCACGCCCTCGCAGTCGAGTGGCATCCCGGCGGCGGAGATGCGCCGGGTGCTGGACCTCGTGGAGGCAGGAAAGCTCAGCGCGGAGGATGCGCAGAAGCTGCTGACCGCGATGCAGCGATGACGCGCTTGCGCCAGGGGCTTGAGGATTCGAAGACCCTCATGGCCCGGCGAATGAAGGACCTCCGCGGGCAGCTTCCTACTGGGCTTCACCCAGCAGGAAGCTGAAGTCCGCGTTCACGCCCGACGTGGTGGTCGCATCGCGGTGGCAGCCCAGGCACGACGCCTGGGACTGGATGTACGTCTCCATCGTGGTGTTCGCCAGCACCGCCGGAGTCCCCTTCGGAGCACCGCCCGTCGCCCACTGGGTGCTGATGAGCTGGTAGTTCGCCCAGACGGAGCCCCTGAGCAGCCCCCGGTAGTACGCGTTGAGGCCCGGATCCGCCTGGATGGGCGTGACGCGCGTCACCTGCACCGGCGCGTTGAGGGGCTGCGCTCCACCGTCGAGCTCCGTGTACGGCTTCCGAGCCGTCTGCGTGTTGACCTGGCAGTTCGTGCACTTCGGGTCGAAGAAGGACGACGTGGTGTTGTCCACCTGCTCGAAGGTGGACCAGAACCAGGACGTCTGCCGCTGCGTCTTGTGCAGGATGTGCATGCCCACCAGCCCCACCGTGACGGGGTTCGCGCCCGGACTGGGGCTGCCCTGGTCATCGTTGAAGACCCACGCCTGGCGCATGTAGAAGCGCCCGCTCTGGGCCTCCTGCGCGCTCAGCACCTTCCACGACGCCTTGATCTCCGTGGCGCCAGTGGGGGTGGTGGGAAAGTCGATGGTCTTCACCTTCTGCTGCCCGGCGGCGCTCCACAGGGTGTTGGCCATCAGGTAGTTGTACTCGTCCTGGTTCACCCGCTTCTCGTAGCGCACGAAGCGACCGTGCTGATCCGTGAGCGGCCCGCCCACCGCCTGCGCGATGTCGGGGAACTTCTCCGCCAGTTGGGCCGACACCTTGGAGTCGCCCACCAGCACCTTGCCGACCTGGGCGTTGAGCGCCATCAGGCGTCCGCTCTCCGGCAGCCGCTTGAGCCGCAGCAGCTTCTTCTGGAGCGCCGCCGGCGTGTTGAAGGTGCACCAGGCGCCGGGCGTGCTCCCCTGCGCCACGAACAGGTCCGAGTCCTCCGGGAATGTCTCCCAGACCGTGGGGCCCTTCCCGCTCAGGATGCTGCCCTGGGTATCGGGCGTGCACGACGCCACGTCCGCAGGCCAGTTGAGCGCGATGAACGAGTTCCATGAGAACACGTCCACGTCGCTCTGACTTTCCCCGAAGCGCGGGCACGCATCCGGCGGCGGCGTGGACAAGGCTGGCGTGATGGACGCGGCGCACGTGGAGCCCGCGCACGTCGGGTTCGGGTTGCAGGCCTGGGGCAACGCCTGCGCTTCTCCTGGCTTCGAGTCCACGTCCGGAATCGGGCCTGGAGCGGGCGCCCGGGAGCTGCACCCCGCGAGCACGATGCCCAGCAGCAGGCCCCCCACCCCAACACCGCGCACGAACGAAGAACCTGGCAGCATGGACAGTACCCCCCGAAGCAGAAGAACGACGCGGAGGGTACTGCAAGCCACACGCCTGGCCCTGTCACCAGGGCCGCTGTCGCGAGTCCCCCTAGCAGTGCGTCCCGGAGAAACGCACGCCCGTCTTCGAAGGACGCAGGGCCGCGCTACGCCGGTCGGATCAGGCGCCCTGGGTGAGGAAGCAGAAGGGCCGCACGCAGTCCTCGCGGGTGCAGCGGAAGAGGTAGCCCCGGCCGTTGTCGCCGAACTCCAGGCCGTACGGCATCGCGGAGAGCTGCGCGACGAAGCGCATGGGCGCGTCACAGCACTCGGGCGTGGCCTCGCCGTTGAGCCAGCCGGGCACGCCGCCCACCTTGCTCTCCGGCGCCTCCTCCTGCGCGCGGTCCAACGCGGCGAGCTGTTCGTCGCTGGCCTCGTTGACGTCCACCGACAGGGCCTCGGTGTCCTCGGTGGCGGGCTCGAAGCCGAGCCTCCACTCCGCGTAGGGCTTCACGCCCTCCGGGGACTCGAGCGCGGCGGGCGCTCCGGCCGTCACCGGCACCGCGGCGTTGGCGCCCTCTTCAGGGTCCCAGCGGAAACAGACGGAGTCGGGGTTCTCGCACTGGAAGACGTGGACCGACGCATACGGCGCCAGGTCCAGCCGGCCTTCGACGTGCGCGAGCTGGAAGAGGAAGCGCAGCGGCTTGCCGCACATCTCGCAGACGGGCCAGTCCAGGGGACCGGGCGCCTGGGGCGTGCCGCCCACCTTGAGGAGGGGCACGCCGCCAGTGCGGAGGGGAACGAGCGCCCACAAGGGCGCGACGGGAAGAGGCATGCGACGGACTCTAGAAGTCCGCGATGCGCTCCGACAACGTCGGGTCGTCCACGAAGGGGTTGCGGTTCTGCTGGACGGCCTCGATGCCGTCGTTGCGCTTCACTTCCGCGGCGTCGACCTTGTCCAGCGTGTTCCACTGCTTGAGGACGGACTCTTCCTCGGGCGGGATGGGCTTGTTGTACACGGTGGAGAAGTAGAACAGCGCGCGGGCGACGTTGCCCTTGTGCGCATCGGGCGGCTCGAAGACGGTGCGGCCCTTCTCGTCGGTGCCGAACTTGGCGCCGTTCTCCGTCCACTTCACGTTCTTCACCGTGCCGAACGGGTAGTTGCCCCGGATGGAGTTGGCCTTTGTAGACGCACTTGACGAAGCCGTCATGGTTGTCGAGCGTGGTGAAGATGACCTTGCGCGCGCCGTTGTAGCCCAGGTCCTTGTGCTTGGAGACGGCGTCGTGCAGCGCCTTGATGAGGATCTTGTCCTTCATCCCGTCGTAGCGCGGGTCCGGCCCGGCCGGCGTGAAGTCGTCCACCGGCGCCGCCTGCTTGAACGGGGCCTTCTTCGGGGCGGCGGTCTCGAAGCTGGAGGCCGAGGCGGTACGGGGCGCGGAGAGCGGGCGGGACGAGATGATCATGACGGCCCTCGGATTCGAGGTGGGGGATGACCCATTCTCGCCCACGGGCCGCCCCGGTTGCGTGGCCCCCCGCATTTTCCCTCCGGTCCGGTTGGTTTTTCCGCCCCAACCCGGGACATCCCCGGAAATGGGCGGGCACGGAGGTCCGTTCCACCCCGAAAGCGGGCCTCATCGCCGGCACCAGGGCCGCCCGGGTCCGGAGGGGAGGGTCTCCAGCAGGTGGCCGGGTGGGCGCGCTATGCCTGGAAGCGCACGGAGCCCGGTGGAGCAGGCCCGTCACGCGGCAGGAGGACGACCGTGAAGATCGTGATTCCAGGTGGCACGGGGCAGGTGGGCACACTGCTGGCGCGGGCCTTCCTCGCGCGGGGTGACGACGTGGTGCTCGTCAGCCGGGGTGGCCAGGGCGTGGCGCGCACGGTGTCCTGGGACGGGCGCACGCTGGGGGACTGGGCGCGGGAGGTGGACGGCGCCGACGCGGTCATCAACCTGGCGGGGCGCAGCGTGAACTGCCGCTATTCGGAGGAGAACCTGCGCCAGATGCTGGACTCGCGGGTGGACTCCACGCGGGTGGTGGGCGAGGCCATCGCGAAGGCCGCGAAGCCGCCGCGCGTGTGGCTCCAGATGAGCACCGCGACGCTCTACGCGCACCGGCTGGACGCACCCAACGACGAGGCCACGGGCCTCATCGGTGGGGACGAGCCGGGCGTGCCCGCGTACTGGAAGCGCAGCATCGACATCGCCAAGGCGTGGGAGCGCACGCTGGAGGAGGCGAACACGCCGCACACGCGCAAGGTGGCGCTGCGCAGCGCGATGGTGATGAGCCCGGACCGCGAGGGCATCTTCGACGTGCTCCTGGGGCTGACGCGCCGGGGCCTGGGCGGCACGGCGGGCAGCGGCCAGCAGTTCGTGTCGTGGATCCACGACCAGGACTTCGTGCGCGCGGTGCAGTTGCTGCTGGAGCGCGAGGACCTGTCGGGCCCGGTGAACCTGGCGGCCCCGAATCCCCTCCCCCAGCGCGAGTCGATGGCGAAGCTGCGCGAGGCGGCGCACGTGGGCGTGGGGCTGCCGGCGGCGAAGTGGATGCTGGAGGTGGGCGCGTTCTTCATGCGCACGGACACGGAGCTGCTGTTGAAGAGCCGCCGCGTGGTGCCCGGGCGCCTGCTGGAGGCGGGCTTCACCTTCGAGTTCCCTGAATGGGGAGCGGCCGTGCGAAACCTCGTGGAGCGCTGGCGCAACGCCGAGCCTGTCCGGAGCTGACCTGTGTCCGTGAAGACGTTCCGAATCCGCTGGTTTCGCATCCTCGCCCTGGTGCTTGTCGTCGGCGCGGGCATGGGTGTTTTCACGGCGGCAAGGGGCCTTCGCACGGCGGACTCGCTCGTGCATCCGGCGCGCATCCCGGTGGTGCGCCCGTCCGGGCCGGAAGCGCTGACGGGGCTGGAGGACGTGACCTTCCAGTCCGCGGGGCACGTGCTGCGCGGGTGGTATCGGCCGTCGAAGGACGGCACAGCGGTGGTGCTGGTGCACGGCTTCGCGGCGAACCGCACGCAGTTGCTCTTCGAGGCGGGCGTGCTGGCCGCGTCCGGACACGGCGTGCTGCTGTTCGACCTGCACGGCCAGGGGGAGAGCGACGGCGACGTGATTGGCTGGGGCGACAGCGAGCGCGAGGACGTGAGGGCCGCGCTGTCGTTCGTGCGCGCCCGTCCAGAGGTGACACCAGGAAGGGTGGGCCTGTTCGGCTTCTCCATGGGGGGCACGACGGCCCTGCTGGTGGCCCAGGAGGATCCGCGCGTGAAGGCGGTGGCGGTGGCGGGAGCGTTCCCGGACCTGGCGGGGGACATGGGCTCGCACTACGGCGCGAGCACCTGGGCCGTGCTGTGGGGCCTGCGCCGGTCCGGCATCGACGTGGACGCGGTGAGGCCGCTGGACGGGATGTGCCGGTTGGAGGGACGGGGGCTGCTGTTCATCAACGGAGGCAGCGACCCGGACGGGCCCCAGAAGCTGCGGGCCAGCCTGTACCGCGCGGCCTGTGAGCCCAAACAACTGTGGGAGGTGCCGGACGCGGCCCACGGGGAGTACGCCCAGAAGGACCCCGAGGGCTATGCGCGCCACCTGCGCGAGTTCTTCGACCGCTCGCTATGAGCGGCGGCCTTTCGCTACAAACTCCCCTCGGGAATGCGTGTCGGTCTTCAAGAAGATCGCGTCCACGTGTTTTTTCACCGTCCCCGGGGCAATGCCGAGTTTGCTGGCGATCTCCTTGTTGACCAGCCCCTCATTCAGCAGATCGGCGACTTGCCGTTCCCGACGCGTGAACACTGCAAACCAATCCGCCCGCAGCCAGTGGGGCCGCTCGACGACACGGACCTCCCACAGCGGACGACCGGACCACCGGACCGGGAACCGAATGAACGTCGCCCGCAGCTCAACGCCATCCTTGTTTCTTGTGCATCGCGTGGACACGGGGTCCGGAGTGCCCTCCTGCGCCGACAGCTGATTCGCCTTCTCCATCCATTCCCTGGGCACGCCAAGATGGAGTTCGTGGGGGGCAAACCACTTCTCCACCATCGGAGTGACTGCGTTCGTGCGCACGATGTCGCTGCGATGCGGCATCAGGATCAGCGTGGCACCTGCCTCCAAGGAGACGGCCTTCAGCAGGTCCTTCTCCAGTCGACAGGCGTAGAGGCGTTGGACCGTACTGACCGCGCCCTTGATGTCCCGCGTTACCTCCTGGACCAACCGCTGGGCACGGTTCGGAAAGGGTCTCCGCCCCTCGCGGTACAACGCGATGCCGCCCTTGTTGCCCTGATGCGGTTCCACGAGGAGAGCCGCCAGCGCATGCCGGAGCCTCAGGCCGGCCGCGAGGCTGCGCTGATAGGTTTCCTCCTCCTCCAGGGGTTTGCCTCGCAGCATCTGCGAGGTGCTGAGCACGGTGTTGGATTTGGCCATCGTGGCCCGGTACACGAAGTCCCGCAGAGCCCAAAGGGGGTAGTCCTTGAGCAGTGCCATCGCCGTGAGTGACACCCATTGAAGCCCCGGAGAACCATCCAGGCTGGCGAATCCAAGGGCGAAATGGTCCGCCCCACAAAGCGGGAGCAGCACCCCAGCGGTGAGCTGATGGATGTCTTCGTAACTCTGGACATCAATGAGGCTGCGCTGCATCTCGAGGATCAAGCCCTGCTCACGCGTCGCGAACCTCAGTGCCCTGGCCATGGTGGGTACCTCCCCCGTGTTGCAATACCTCCCAAGCATGGCACGCCGGCCCCCTATGCCCATCCCCCCAGATGGGGGGGTTGACAGGCACACCCCCATTGCCTGTTCCCCTACCTTCTTTTGAAGCGGGCCACGGAACACGTCCCGCGACCGCGCGCTATGAGCGGCGGCCCTTCGAGACAAACTCCCCCCGGGAGTGGGTGCCGGTCTTCGCGAAGATCGACTTCACGTGGACCTTCACCGTCTCCACGGAGCCACTCCCAGCGAGCTCCTTGTTCGACTCACCCCTGTACAGTCCGTCCGCCACCTCGAGTTCCCGCTCGGTGAGCAGTTGGTGCCACTCCGGCTTCAGCCAGTGGGAGTGCTCCTTCATGCGCACCTGCCACAGCATGCGCCCGGCCCACAGGAGCGTGGACGGCGTGAACGTCACCTCCAGCCGCTCCCCGTTGCGCGACAGCTCCAGCGCCTGCAGGGCCGGATCCGTCGACTCATCGAAGCGCGACAGCTCCCTCACCCGCCGCGTCCACTCCTGGGGAACGCCGTCGTGGAGCTCATGCGCGGCGAACCACTTCGCCACCAGGGGAATGGCCGTGCCCGACTCCACGACCTTGCGCCCCAGGACGTTCAGGACCAGCGAGGGATTCGGCTCCAGGGAGATGACCTTCAACAGGTCGTTCTCGAAGCGGTAGGCATACAGCTCCTGCACCGTGGCCATCGCCTTGGCGATGTAGGGGACGATCTGCTGGAGCAGCCACTGCGCCCGGAGCGAGAAGGCACGGGAGGCCTCGCGATACATCGCGATGCTCCCCTTCAAGCCCTGCGCCTCGAAGAGCAGGGACGCCATCACGCGCCGCAGGTTCAGCCCCGCGTCCTGGCTGCGCCGGAAGGTCTCCATCTCCTCCAGCGACCGGCCCTGGAGCATCTGGGTGTCATTGAGCACGACGTTCGGCTGGACCACGGTGGCCTGAAACACGAAATCATCCTGGGCCCACTCGCTGTAATCCTTCAGCAGGGGGTGGACCGTGTCCGTCTTCCACTGCAACCCCGCCGAGCCATCCGGATTGACGCATCCAATCGCGATGTGATCCGCTTCGCAGAGCCGGGCCAGGGTCGTCGCGATGGCCTCATAGATGGCTTCCAGCGTCCGGGCGCCGTGAAGCCGTTCCTTCAGCTCCATGATCAATGCCTGCTCACGCGCCAGGAACTTCATCGGTCTGCTCATGGTGGTATTGCCCCCGTGTTTCAATACTTCGCGAGCATGACAATGCGGGGTAACCCTGCCCATCCCTCCTGGGAGGTATGTCACCTGTGACACCCTCCCCTACCCGGCAAGCACCCAGCCCCGAGACGCCGCTGGACGCGTCCCCCCCAGGCAGGTCAGCCTGGACCGCCTTGGAGGACGCAACCCGCATGGCCACCCCGTCGAACCCCGACTCCCACTTCCACATCGAGGTCATCAAGCTGCTGCTCCAGGTGGCGACCAGCGATGACCGCGTCACCCGCGAGGAGATCGATCAAATCATCGACACCGCGCGCGGCTTCAGCGTCCCCCTGTCGGAGCTCACCGCCCTCACGCGCTGCCTCCAGGAGGGCAAGCCCCTGCCGCCCCCGAACGTGACCGTGCTGCGCGAGAACCCGGACGCCGTCCTCGAAGCGGTCCACGCCCTCATCACCCGCGACGGCCACATCCACGAGGCCGAGATCGAAATGACCCGGCAGATCCGCGAGATGCTCGGCCTCACCCCCTGAAGGCTCAGGCCGCCACGAACTGCCGCTCCACCAGCCGGCGGTAGAGGCCCTCCTGGGCCATCAGCGCCGCGTGGTTGCCGCTCTGCACCACGCGGCCGGACTCCAGCACCAGCACCCGGTGGGCATTGGCCACCGTGGACAGCCGGTGCGCGATGATGAGCGTCGTGCGCCCCTGCATCAGGCGCTCCAGCGCGTCCTTCACCAGGTGCTCGCTCTCCGCGTCCAACGCGCTGGTCGCCTCGTCCAGCACCAGGATGCGCGGGTCCTTGAGCACCGCCCGGGCAATGGCCACGCGCTGCTTCTGCCCGCCGGACAACTGCACGCCCCGCTCCCCCACCTCCGTGCGGTAGCCCTCTGGGAAGCGGCCGATGAAGTCGTGCGCGTTCGCGGCCTTCGCGGCGGCCTCCACCTCCGCGTCCGTGGCGTCCGGGCGCCCATAGCGGATGTTGTCCGCGATGGAGCAGGAGAACAGCAGCGGCTCCTGCGCCACCGCGCCCAGGTTCCGGCGCAGCCAGCCCGGATCCAACGTGGGCAGCGCATGGCCATCCACCCAGATGCCGCCCCCCTGCGGGTCGTACATCCGCGCGAGCAGCGCCGCGATGGTGGACTTGCCTCCACCCGAGGGCCCCACCAGCGCCACCACCTCGCCGGGCGCCAGTTCCAGGTCCAGGCCCTGGAGCACCGGCACATCCAGCCTTGAGGGGTACGCGAAGCGCACGTCGCGGAACTCCACGCGTCCCTCCAGGGAGGCGGGCCGCCTGCCGCCCTCCAGTGGGATGGCGGGCACCCGGTCGATCATCTCGAACACGCGCTCCGCGGACCCCGACGCGCGCATGAAGTCCCCCCACAGGTCCGTCAGTCCGCTCAGCGCCGTGGACACCAGCAGCGTGTACGCGAGGAACGACGTCAGGCTGCCCATGGACAGCTCGCCCCGGAGCATCAACCGGCTGCCGTACCAGAGCACCAGCGCCGCGGCGAAGAGCCCCCCGAAGCCGCTGCCCGCCATGAAGGCCGCCGACAGGCGCGAGCGCTGGCGCATCAGCGACAACACCTGTGACAGCCGTCCCCGGTAGCGGGCCACCTCCACCTTCTCCGCCGCGAAGGCGCGCACCGTGCGGATGCCGGTGAAGACCTCGTCCGCGACGCCCGTGGCGTCCGCCAGCGCCGCCTGCACCTGCCGCGACGCGGTTCTTATCCGCCGCCCCACCACGACGCCCGCGATGGCCACCGGCGGCACCACCGCCAGCATCAGCAGCGCCAGCGACGGCGACGTGTAGAAGAGCATCGTCATGCCACCCACCGCCTGCGCGCCGCTGCGGAGCGCGGTGGCGATGTTGTTGCTGACCGCGTGCTGCAACACCGTGGTGTCCGCCGTCAGGCGGCTGGTCAGCTCGCCCGTGCGGCGCGTGTCGAAGAAGGCCACCTCCTGGTCCACCAGCCGCGCGAACAGGTCCTCGCGCAGCCGGGCCACGGTGCGCTCGCCCGCGGTGTTGAAGAAGTAGAAGCGCAGCGCGTCCGCCGCCGCGCGCACCGCGAAGACGACGGAGAGCCACATCGCCGTGCGGTCGATGAGCCCCTGGTCCTTCGCGCCCAGCGCCTCGTCCACGATGACGCGCAGGGCCTGCGGAAACACCAGCGACAGCACCGTGGCCACCACCAGGAAGACGAGCCCTACGCCCAGCGCGCGCCGCTCCTCCCAGGCCAGTCCCAGCAGGCGTCGCACCGATACAGGGTCCCGGGTCCCGGGCGTTGGCGCCGTCACCGGAGGAAGGACTCCGCCTGGCCGTAGGGCATGTCCGCGTCCACGCCCTGCTCCTTGCAGTACGCGAGCAGCTTGCGCGACTCCACCAGCTGCGGCGACTGGTCGTGGTAGCCCATCACCATCACGTGCCCCAGCCACGGCTCACGGCCCATGGCGTAGATGCGCACCTGCCGGGGCTTCAACCGCTGCACGATGTCGATGGCGCGCGCCGCGTTGGAGCCGTTGAGCCGCCGCGACTGGTCCATCTTCCGTGACAGCGGCGCGGGCAGCAGCGGCCCGTACATCCAGCTCAGCGGACCGCCCTCCGACTCCATGCCCAGCCACAGCATGTCGATGGGCCCCGTGTGCTCCTGAACGTGTTCGTACAGCCGGGGCTCCAGCGCGTTGGAGTCCGCCGCCATCAACAGGGCCTTGCCCTCCAGCCGCACCAGGTGCGCCAGCTTCCCGCGCACGTCCAGGTCACCGTGCTCGCCCAGGAAGGGCAGGCCCATCAGCTCCCCTCCGGGCACCGGCAGCGACTCCAGCTCCGACAGCGTCACCACGTCGCGGAAGCCCGCGTGCTGGAGCAGCAGCTTCAGCGAAGGGTCCACCAGCGCGCCGCCACCGCCCGCGGGCACCACCACCGTGCCGATGCGGTGGCGCAACTGGAGCAGCGGCTCGAACATCAGGTGGTCCGCGTGGCCGTGGGTCAGCACCACGTAGTCGATGCGCTCCGGCAGGTCCGCGAAGGTGTAGCGCGGCAGGTCGCTGGGGAAGTCGTAGCTCACCACCGGATCCGTGAGGACGCTCACGTGGCGCGACTCGATGAGCACGCACGCGTGGCCGAAGTAGCGCACCCGCACCCCGTCCCCGTCATAGCGGGGGGCGGGCCGGGGCGGCTCGGGCGTGAAGAACGTGGCGAAGGTGTCCCCGTCCTGGGGCGGGATGCCCAGCGCGTCGTGCACGGCCCCCAGCGGCGCGGGCGTGCGCCGCATGGCGAACAGCGTGTCCCAGGCATCGTG
Source organism: Myxococcaceae bacterium (assembly GCA_004173515.1). Taxonomy (GTDB): domain Bacteria; phylum Myxococcota; class Myxococcia; order Myxococcales; family Myxococcaceae; genus Corallococcus. The sequence continues at coordinate 11,776 of SECN01000203.1, forward strand.
CCGGAAGGGCAGGCGCACCTGGAGGCTCCCGTCGCGCGTGTCGTCCAGCCGGGGCGTGCTGAAGACATACGGGCGCGCGTCCTCGTGGATGAGCCGCAGCGACAGGCTCTGCGAGGACTCGCGGTGGAAGGGGCTCTTGTAGAGCAGCGGTTCGAAGAAGCGCGGCGAGGCGCGGTTCCTCAAGTCGTAGGTGAGCTCCACGTAGCCGCGCAGCAGCTCCGGCACGCGCGGGTACAGCTCCTCCATGGAGAAGCCCTCCGCGGAGGCGAGCAGCGCGTCCAGCTCCCGCATCGCGGCCGCGTACCGCATCGCCAGCGACTCCTCCGCCAGCGTGCGCTCCAGGAGCGCCTTCACCTCCCCCACCCGCTCCACGCCGCAGTTCAGGTAGGGCCCGCCGCGCAGCGCCGGGCTCTTGAGCGCCGCGACGTGGATGGCGGGGTTGGCGACGAAGGACTCCATGATCTTCACATGGAGGTTCGCCACGAAGAGGGGCGCCGTCATGGGCGACGCCAGGAACCACCACGCGTACCACTGGTTGTGGAGCGGCTCGGCGACGACGTTCTGCTTCAGGTACACCGGGGGGCGCGACATCCTCACTCCTTCAAGAAACCTCAAGCCACGGACGACACGCGGTCGCCGCGGTATCGCGCCAGACGCTCCAACGACTCACGGGCCACCTCGCGCAGCGCCGGCTCCGGGTCCTCCAGGAGCCGCTGGAGCGCTAAGGGCACCTCGGCGTCCGGATAGGCGATGTCGCCCAACCGCCGCGCCGCCATCACCCGGTCCTCGATGCGCCCCCGCGTCAGCTCCGCCAGCAGGTAGTCGCGGTAGCGCGCGAGGAAGGTGTTCTCCGCGTCCAGCATCCGCTCGCACGCCGCCCGCAGGGACGCCCGCGCCTGCGCGTCCTCCGGCACGCGGTAGCCCCACCGCTGGCGGCTCGCGAAGATGGCTTCGTACAGCGGCGTCCATTCATCGTGGAGGTGCTCGCGGTGCGCCTGGATGGCGTCGCGCTTGGAGAAGGTGTGCCGGCCCGCGTCCAGCGCCACCGCCGCCGTCGCCATCCGGCACGCCAGGGTGACCAGCTCCTTGAAGCCCCGGTGCAGCCCGCCCTGCGCGTCCATCACCTCGCGGTAATCGTAGCCGTACAGCTCGCCGCGCGCGTCCGGGTACTCCAGCGGGAAGCGCAGGGGCGCGTCCTCCGGGCGGGCACGGGCACGCTCGATGAACCGGTAGGGCTGGTGCATGCAGTGGCGCGTCCAGGCCTCCAGCGGCATCAGGGGAATCCGCTCGCGCAAATCCTCGCCCGCGATGAGCAGCGCGTTCTGCTTGAGGTTGACCTCCCCCTGCGCGATGAGCCGCGCCTCCGCCACCGCGTTCAGGTCCAGCGGATGGCGGGACAGCGGCCCCAGGGCCGTGCGGAAGCGCTCGAAGCGGGCCTCTTCTCCCGGCAGGAACGTGTCCTTGAAGACGAGCGTGAGGTCCAGGTCGCTCTCGCCCACCGCCTCGCTCGTGGCGTGGCTGCCCACCAGGTAGCAGGCCGCCACGCGTCCCGGGAACATCATCGAGTACAGGCCCACGAAGCCGAACAGCGTCGCGTTGACGCCCATGTCCTCCGTCAGCCCGACCAGCGTCACCTCTTCTTCTTCCATCATGCGGTCACCTGGAGCAGGGGGTCCTTGTGCTCGGGCGCGCCCGCGAGCCTCCGGGTGAGCCGGCGGCGCACGATGTCCAGGTGCTCGCGGAAGAAGTACAGGTTCTCCTGGTAGGCGAGCGGCACCGCGATGCGGTTCACCTCGCGCTCCGCCTCCTCCAGCCGCTTGAGCATGCCCTGGAGCATCTCCTGATCCGGGTCCTCCTCCAGCTGGATTTCAATCTCCTTCAGTCGCGCGTACCAGCGGAAGATGCGCGAGCGCACCCGCCAGAGGAACACCGCAGGCACCGCGCGCATCAGCGGCACCACCACCGCGATGATGGGCACCAGCATCACCCACAGCCGGTCCACCAAGTTCGCGGCCCAGAACGGCAGGTAGCGCTGGAGCAGCGGCACGCCGGACGCGTAGTAGCGCTTCGCCTCGCTGCTCAACGGGAAGCCCGCGGCGAGCGGCGCGGGGAACTCCCCCGTCTTGTCCAGGATGCCCGCCGTGCCGGAGACCTCGCTGGCCGCGCGCATCAGGAGGTACGCGAGCGCCGGGTGCAGCGAGTCCCGCGCCACCAGCAGCGCGTTGGGCGCGAGCAGCTGCACGTCCTGGTCCGGCACGTCCGTCGCGAAGTCGAACACGCCCCGGGGCAGCACGTGGCGTGAGAGGTACGGGTAGCGGCGCGTGTAGGCCTCCGCGCGCGTGAAGCTCAGGAGGCGCACGTCCTTGACCGCGGCCAGCTTCTGGATGCGCGGCGACTCCGCCGGGGCCACCAGGAACACCGCGTCCACGGTGCCATTCTTCAGCGCGTCGATGGCCGCGTCCCGGTCCAGCGGCAAGAGCTGCGTGGGCGCCGCGTCCACGCGGTTGGCCTTGAGCAGCGTCATCGCCAGCGAGCGAGTGCCGCTCTCCTCCGGCCCCACCGCGATGCGCTTGCCGGAAAGCTCGCGCACATCCTCCACGCGCTCGCCCCGGTAGAAGACCCACAGCGGCACATAGGAGAGGCTGCCCAGGGACACCACGTGCTCCGACAGCTCCTGGCCCTTGCCGCCCGTCGTGCCGCTCTGCGCGAACGCGATGTCCACCCCGCTGTCCTCCACGTCCAGCAGGCCCACGCTGCTGACGGAGCCCTTCGTGTTGCGCAGCTCCAGCGTCACCCCGTGCTGGGCGAGGAACTTCTGGTAGCGCTTGGCCATGAAGCCGAAGCCGCCCTCGTCCGGCGCCAGCGCCATCACCAGCGTCTTCGGGGGCGCGGGTTTGACGAAGTAGAACGTCACCGCGAACGCGGTCGCGATGAGGAGCACCGCGGGGGCGATGGCGATCCACAGGTCGCGCCGCAACGTGCGCTTGAGCTGCGCTTTCAACGAGTCCGTCTTCATGGGGATGCGCAGTATACCGACCGCCCCGTGCGAGGCCCTGTCGGACATCGCGTGGGTCCAGGCAGGCGAGCACGGCCCGACCCGGGGGCACTTGGCGCATCCGCTTGCGCGACACACCCTCCCTCCCAGGCCTTTTGTAAGGGGTGTGGCATGGGTTGGCGCGGCGGGTGGGTGGTGTCTTTGCTGGTGGTGGGGGTCGGGT
>SECN01000204.1 GCA_004173515.1 Myxococcaceae bacterium
TCCCACAGGCGCTCCGCCTCCGCCGTGTCCCCCATGTCCCGGGCCATCTGGTAGCGCAGCTTCAGCGCCGCGCGCTTGCCCGCGTCCAGCTTCGCGAAGCTCTGATCCACGTCATCCAGCGCGTCGGCAATCTGCTTGCGGCTGATGTGCGGGAACTCGTCCAGCCGGCCCACCACCCACTTCTGCTTCCACAGCATGTCCTCCGGGTCGAACCGCTGCGGGTCCTTCTTCTGCTGCCCCCGGCACCACGCGAACGCCACCAGCGCCTTGTCCGGATACCCCCCGAACGTCGCCGCGTCGATGAGCGAGTCCCTCAGCTCGTACCCCAGCGGCACGTCGCCGTGCGCGTCCGTCAGCCGCACCGCCTCCTCCAGCGCGCGCACCTTCGCGTCGCCTTCCGGAAGCGCTTCCGCCTGCCCGCGCAGGACCTCCACCTGCTGGCGCCAGTCCGCCATCAGTGCATCCCCCGCGACCCCGGACCCGACGAACCGCTCCCTCCGCCACTGTCATCCAGCCGCGCCGAGATGAGCCCCAGCAGCCCGTGGTTCAAGAGCGCCATCTCCTGCGCGTTCAGCGGGTGCTGCCCCAACAGCAGCGCCTGCACGTAGAGCATCTCCACCGACAGCTTCAGCAGCTCCCGGCTCTCCACCGCCGCCAACCGCCGCACCACCGGGTTGTGCAGGTTGAGGCACAGCTGCGCCCGGTCCCCACCGCCCGCGCCTGCCATCACCCCGTCCAGCACGCCCGCGTACAGGTCGTCCGACTCCTCCTTCGCGCGCTCCGCATCCCTCCGGAACGCCCCTTCCTCGTCCGAGCTGTAGAGCGTGGGCACCTCCGCCGGGAAGAACTTCTTCACCTCCACCCCGCAGCGGAACGGCGCCAGCACCCCTTCGGCCAATCGCAGCAACGGGTAGACGGCCTCGCGCTCGTCCAGCGTCAGCTCCTCGAACGTCTGCGGCAGGTCCGCCGACGAGAAGGCCGCCACCTGCGCTTCCGACACCACGTGCGGCAGCTTCTCCAGCAGCGCCGTGTCATGCGTGTACGCCGCGTTCATCACACACAGCCCCTGCGCCGCCGCCACCCGGGCCACCTGCCGGAACCCATCCATCGTCGGCGTGTAGCGCACCACCGGCCAGGAGCGCCGGTAGTCCGCCAGCGTCATCATCCCCAGCGACGTCTCGAAGGGCAGCCAGTCGATGACCAGCCGGTAGAAGTCGTCGTCATCCAGCGCCAGCCCCTTCACCGACAACCCGTGCAGGGCAATCAACCGCTGCAACGCCCGGGGCTCCTCGCGCGCCAGGTCCGTCAGGTACTGGCGCAGCGACTGCCCCAGCGCCTCGCGCGCGTGCTCCAGCACCGTGTCCTCGTAGAAGGACTCGCGGCTCGCGGTGGGCCGCAGGCCGTTCGCGTTCACCACGCACTTCACGAAGAAGGCCCACTCCGGCAGCAGGTTCTCCGCGCTCTCCGACAGCAGCATGTGCTTCAGGTACACGCGGTGCTTCTGTTTGGCATTGAAGTGCGGGGACGCCGGCAGCACGAACGCCACCCCGTCCACGTCCCCCGCCTCCGAACGCAGCGGAATCACATCCAGGAAGGTCATGCCGAACACCTCGCGCCCGTAGGCGAGCAGCGCCTGGCGCTTCTCTCCCGCCGTCTCGTACCGGCGGCGCCACGGGGGACCGTCCGGGTTGAGCGGCTCCGTCACGCCGTCCACGGTGAGCCGCACCGGAAACGGCAACAGGCCCCCGTAGTGGCGCGCGAGCTGCCGCACCCGCTCCGGCGCGAACCACTCCGCCATGTCCTCGCGGGCCACCAGGTAGACATGCGTGCCGGGCGCGTCCAGCGGGTGTTCGGAAGGCCGCACGTCATAGGTGCCGTCGTGCCGGCCCCGCCACTCCAGCGTGCGGCCGTCGCCCTTCACCGAGCGCGTCACCACCAGCAGCTCGTCACACACCATGAAGCACGACAGCAGGCCGATGCCGAACTGGCCGATGAAGTCGTTGCGGCGCGCCTCCAGTTGCTCGCGCTTGGAGGACTCTCCGATGGTGGCCAGGAAGCGGTGGATCTCCTCCTCCGTCAGCCCCACGCCTTCGTCGGTGAAGAGCAGGGTGGGCGGCCCGCCGTCCTGTTTCTCCCGCAGCTCCAGCCCCACTGAACCGGAGGCCCCGGGCTCCAGCAGCTGCCGGGCGCGCAGCGCGTCCGTGGCGTTCTGGAGCAGCTCCCGCACGTACACCCCGGGCGAGCTGTACAGGTGGTGGGACAGGAGGTCGATGACCCCGCGGAGGCTGACTTGGAATCGATGGTCCACGCTGGAATCGAGCGTAGCGCGCTGCTCCCGCCCCGGGGGCCGCAATCCCCCGGGCGCGCATTCTGTCCTGCTCGCGGCGGCCGGACACACCAGCCCCCTCCTGCTTCCCCGGAGGGTGCTATGTGGCGCCCCGGCCGTGCGGCGCCTCCACGGCGGCACGGCGACATGTCGTCACTTTCCCCCTCCTGGAGCGGACAACGATGCGCAACAAGCTGAAGGCAGTGGTGGTGGGCGCGGTGCTGGGTGTCACGGGCGCGGCGTTCGCCCAGGGCACGCCGACGACCCCGGCAGCCCCCAAGGCGGCCCCCGCTGGAAAGGCCGCCGCCACGGCGAGCGCGGGCAAGACGGAGGTCACCTGGTGGGGCCACGCCGCGTTCGTGGTGAAGACGCCGGGCGGCGCGGTCATCGCCATCGACCCGTGGCTCACCAACCCCAAGGCACCCCAGGGCGCGACCTGGCCGGAGGCGGTGGACGCCATCCTCGTCTCCCACGGCCACTTCGACCACGTGGGCGAGACCAAGGCCCTGGCCCAGAAGACGAACGCGAAGGTGTTCGGCTCCTTCGAGCTCGTGACGCTGCTGGCCCTGCCGGACGCCCAGAACATGGGGGGCAATGTGGGCGGCACCTTCCAGGTGAAGGACGCCACCATCCACTTCGTGGAGGCGGTGCACTCCAGCAGCTACCAGGCGGACCCCAAGGCCCCGGCGCAGTACTCGGGCGCGCCCATTGGCTTCGTCATCGAAATCGCCAACGGCCCCACGCTGTATCACGGCGGTGACACCGGGGCCTTCCAGTCCATGGCCCTCATCGCGGAGCAGTTCAAGCCCACCGTGGCCATGCTCCCCATTGGCGGCCACTTCACCATGGACCCCGCCCAGGCGGCTGTTGCCGCGAAGCTGCTCAAGGTGAAGTCCGTGGTGCCCATGCACTACGGCACCTTCCCCGCGCTCACCGGCACCCCGGACGCGCTCACCGCCGCCCTGAAGAAGGTCCGGGGCACCTCCAAGGTGGTCTCCCTGGAGCCCGGCAAGGCCACCGCGCTGTAGTCCGCCTCCGAAGAAACGCCCCCGCGCCCGCCCACCCACACCGGTGGCCGGGCGCGTGCTGTTTCCACCCTTCACAGCTTCCGCTGGTGGACGTGCACCGCCGACCGGGGCCGGGTGGCGTCCCGAATGCGACTGGGTTATTCCCCGCTTCATCGCGCACCGGAGGGGTCCGGCCGCGCGTCTCGTGGGGTGTTCCGGTGGCGGTGCTGGTTTTCGGAAGGGGGACCTGGCTGGCCACGCTCCTGGCGGACGTGGTCGCCGCGCATGCGCGCGCCCCTGTTCCGGACGCGCCCCCCGCCGAGTCCCGGCTGGCCTCCGGCCCTGCCCGGGGCCGCGCCTTCCTGCGTCGCACGCTGCGGGCCTCGGGGCTGGTGTACGGCACGCCCGTGCCGCTGCCCTCGCCGGTGGATGGCGGGGAGCCCTTCGACGTCCCGGCGCGCGCGGTGGAGGACGAGCTGTTCCACGCGGTGGTGCGCACCCTGGCGCGTCTGGCGTTGGACCTGGCGCGGGTGATGGACGCGCCGGCGGGCCCCCGGGTGGAGCAACTGCTGGTGCTCTTCGCGGTGCTCGCGGGCGAATTGGAACTGGCGCTGGCCCTGGACGCGCGGCTGGCGGCCGGGCTGCCGGTGCCCCGGCGGATGGTGGGGCGCGTGGAGGACGCGCTCGACAAGCGGGCGCCGTCGCTGGCCGGGGACCCGGTGTACGGCCTGGTGCTGCACAACGGCGCGCAGTACGCGGACGCGCAGTTGTTCTGCCGGCAGGCCATCGACCTGTTCTCGCGCGGGCGGCTGTCGCGGGTGGTGGCGGAGCGGCGGCTGGACTTCGCGGCGCGGCAGAAGGCGCTGCTGGTGGACGTGCTCACCGCGCTGGCGTGCGTGGACCGCGAGCCGGGGCTGCCCGCGCGCCGCGCCATCCTCCGGCAGGTGGAGGGCCTGCGCCTGCCGCACGCGCTGGAGGGCGAGGTGAAGGCCGCGGTGCGCCAGTCCTTCGAGCGCAAGCGCGACGTGCGGGAGGTGGTGCGCCAGGTGCGCAGCGTGGACATGCGCCACCTGCTGCTGGAGCAGACGCTGCTGGCGGCGCTGGTGGACGGCCGGCGGACGCGGCGGGAGCGGGCCTTCATCGACACGCTGGCGGGCGCGCTGCATGTGCCCCAGGCGGAGCTGCGGCGTCTGGAATTGGAGATGGCGGAGTTCTACGCGCGGCACCGCTCGCTGGTGGATGTCTTCACCGTGTCGGACGCGGCGGGCGCCATGGGCGAGGACCTCATCACCGGCATGCAGGAGACGCTGGAGAAGAACTTCCACCGGCTCATGCAGGAGGCGCGCGAGACGGGCGACCTGGCGGTGCTGCTCACCAAGGCGGCGCGCCGGCAGAAGCTCACCGCCGATGAGCGCCAGCGGATGCGCGCCCAGCTCATCGACGTGGCCAAGGCCATCCCCGCGCTCGCCATCTTCGCCGCGCCCGGGGGCATCCTGCTGCTGGCGGCCCTGGCGAAGGTGCTGCCCTTCAGCCTGCTGCCCAGCGCCTTCCAGGACGGGCCCGCCGTCGTGGATCTGGACCTGGACGCGGAGGACGGCGTGGAGCGCGAGGTAGGCTGACAGGCTCGCGGTCGCTACCAGTCGATGAGGATGAGCTCGGGCGTCGGCTTGGACGTGTCAATCCAGACGTTTCCGATGTTCAGGTCGAGCCCGGCGGGGGTGATGGGTTTGTTGGGGGCCTCGCGCGTGACGAGCGGCTTGCCGGAGCGGGCCGCGTGGTCCTTGAACAGCGCGTCGTTGTAGCGGTCCTTGAGCCCCTGGATGCGGGCGTCCATCTGCTCGCGCACGGCGGCTGGCAGCGTGTCGCGCACCTCCGAATAAGGCACGCCCTTCATCTTCTCCTGGATGACGATGCCCCGGCTGATGAGCGCGGGGTCGCGGTCGATCTTCGCCACCGTCACACCGCTGTCCTTCAGGAAGGTCTCCAGCGCCAGCTCCCGCTGGAGCAGGTAGGGGACCTGCTCGTTGTATTGGGGGACCTTGTTCTTGCTGAAGATCTTGATGACCTTGTCCGGGAAGGCCGGGTGCTCCAGCACGATGCGTGAGTTGCCTTCGGCGATCTGCCGGGAGCCGTTCGTCTTGATGCCCTTCTCCGTCAGGTATTCATTGAAGCGGCTCACCGGGCCCTGCTCCGAAGGGGTGTAGCGCAGCTCCGGATACACCAGCGTGCGGTCCGCGATGGACACCCTGGCGCCGTCCAGGACCACGCCGTTCTCCGTCTGACGCAGGGGGACCCGCTTCGATGTCTCCACCTGCTCGGAGGGCTTCGGGCTGACGGCCTTGGTGCTCTTGGTGCCAGAGGACTTCTGGCTGACGGCCTTGGTGCTCTTGGTTCCGGAGGACTTCGTGCTGACGGCCTTGGTGCTCTTGGTTCCGGAGGACTTCGTGCTGACGGCCTTGGTGCTCTTGGTTCCGGAGGACTTCGTGCGCGTCCCGGCGCACCCCGGTCTCCGCGTCCAGCCGCACCTTGGCCGCGGCGTACTGGTTCGCCTTGGCCGCCAGGTCCTTGCGGCCCGCATCATCGAGCCGGTTCGTGTAGCGGGAGATCGCGAGCTTCGTGTCCGCATCCACCTGGGGGACGAGCTGGGCGGGCTTCTCCTTCAGGGCCGCCTTCACCCGGGGGTTGTCCGGGCTCACCTCGATGAACTCCACGCGCTGCTTGCCGTTGGCTTCCGGGACCTTCACGGAGGCGTAGAGCTTGGACTGCTGCGCATTGCCCTCCGTGCGATACAGCGGGCCTTCCAGCGCGCTGTCCTTCGTGTTGAGCACCGCCGTGTCCGCGTCCCGCGAAGGACGCGAGGGCAGGATGAGGCCCGTCAGCATGCCGGTCCACAGGGCGCGCCGGTAGGCGAAGTCGGTGAGCTGCTCGGACACCTTGCGCTCGTCGGCCTCCGACAGGGGTTGGCCGTTCTTGCTCAAGAGCCGCTGCATCCCGGCGGGCCCCACCGTGGTGAGCAACTCCTGCGTGGCGCCCGCGACCGCGGAGAAGCCCCGGTCCGTCACCTCCTGCACCACGAATTGCTTGAGGGCCGTGTCCACCAGCTTGGGGGCCGTCCGGCTGATGGTGCCTTCCAGGGCCTGGGAGCCGGCTCCGACGAGCGGGCCGGTCACGATGGAGAGCAGCTCGAGCGTGAGGTCCCTGGCCAGCTCGTTCGGGGCGCTGTGGAAGTCCTTGGCGCCCGTGTAGAGGAGCGCGCCGCTCGGCCCCAGCGCGGCCGACACCGCGACCTTCGGGATGCTCCCGACGAAGCCGCGCGCCACCTGTCCCATGACGGTGTCTTCCTTCTCCGCGTAGGTCTTCGCCAGCGCATCGAAGGTGTTCCCGAAGCGTTCGCTCTCCGCGTCGAAGTAGCGCACCACCTCCGGGTTGTCATTGAGGGTCGTGAGCAGGTTTCCGGTCTGGAGGAACTGCTTGCCCTCCTGCGCCATCATCTCGCCCAACTGGGTGAGGTTCGTGGCCACCTGGCCGATCTCGCGCATGGCGTCGTACTTGCCGCGCATGAGCGGCCCCAGGATGGGGTCCTGCGACTTGCCCTGCGTCAGGTCCCACTGCTGTTCGTTCTTCACCCACTCCGACACCAGGTTGGAGACCCAGGTGGCCGGGGTGTTCTGGAAGTCGTCCCGGTAGGCCTTCACGGAGCCGAAGCCGCCAGCCAGGGCCACGCGGGCATCGCGCAGCGCGAGCGCCCCCCTGGAATCCACCGAGTAGGTGATGAACTCCTGGCCGCCGCGCTCCTCCAGGGAGGCGGCCTGCGATTTCTCAGTGATGAGGGTCTCGCCGTCCTTGTCGCGCCGGCAGAAGAGCGTCACGTTCTCCAGCTTGAGCTGATCGATGGCGAGGCGGATCTCCTCGCCGGAGTAGCCTCCGGCCTGGGCCGCCAGCGTGAAGGCATTGACCTGCGCGTCTCCCTGGAAGACGTCCTCCACGTTCAGCACGGCCTTGTAGGGCCGGCCCGGGGTGGAGCGGAACTCCGATGCCCGTTGTGCCTCGCGCAGTTGGTTCTTTCCGCGCTCCTCGGCCAATGAATAGCTCAGGCCCTGGTTGGTCCAGTTGCACCGCTCCAGCAGCTTCGCGTCCGAGGGCGACAGGGCGACCTTCGAATCGGAGAGCGCGGAGATCATCCACCGCTCCCCGTCGCCCAGGGTGACCTTCTGGCCGGCCAGGGCCCGGACGCTCAGGCGGGCCAGGGCGGTCTCCGCGAGGAACTGGCGCTCCTGGTCGGCGTTCATGGCGCCCAGCCCGTTGCGCGAGGCATACGCGCGCCGCGCGTCCAGCAGTTGCGCGAACTCGCGCTGGTTGGGCTCCGAGTCCTTCAGCTTCCGAGCCTGGAGAAACTCCAGGTAGGCCCGCTGGAGTCGGGGCGGGGTGCGCGCGTCGATGATCCGCCCCGGCTGGCTGGCCCGCGTCCGGACCGCCGCCACGAGGCGCTCGTCATTGGACACCGCGAACAGCTCGTCCGCCTGGGCGTGCTCCGGAGAGGGCGCGGTGCTCTTGACGACGATGGCGTCGTCATCGTCGACACCCGCCTCCACCTGAGGCTTCGGGGGAACGACCTTCCGGGTCGTGGGGCCCGACCCCGGGGTGTCGAAGGTATCGCGGGGTGCCTTGGACGGTGGGGGCGTGGGCGTCGTCGTGGGCGTCGTCGGTGCGCGCGCCGTGACTCCGGGCGTCGGGTTCTGCTGCACGTTGGGGCGTACCCGGACCGTCGCACCTGAAATGACTCCACCCATCGTTACATCCCCTTCACGGTTCCCCCGGGAGACGGGGGAACCGGAATTGTTTTGCATTCTTTCTGCCGGGTCCAGGACGTGCAGAGCCTCTTCGACGTGGGCGCGCACCTCTCGGCGGAGGCCGCGTCCCCCACGCGGGGCTTCTCGGTGCTACTTCACCTCGGTCACGGTGACTCGCAGGTGCTGGGACACGGGCGTGGCGTGCTGCTGCGCGGAGACCCTGCGCACGGTGTCGTCGCGGTCCAGGGCCCCTTCCGGCTCGCCCAGGTGCGGGCCCACCGCGAGCTCCTCGTCCAGCTCCGTGCCCACGTCCCACAGGTACACGCTGGACGTCACGTCGCCCGTCACCGGCAGGCCCGCGGCGTCGAACAGCGCGATGCCGTCTTCCTTCGGACCGAAGACCCAGTCGTTGGACTGGCCGAACATCACCGCGAAGGACAGCCGGTCGGACGGAACGGCGTCCACGTCGAACTCGTAGGCGTGGCCCGGGGTGATGGGGCCCGGCGAGGACGCGTCCACGGGCGTGTTGAAGGTTCCGCTCACGCGCACGCCCGGCGGCGGGCTCTGGGTCACGGCGTCCGACAGGCGGGAGATGTCCCCCATCTCCGCGATGGCCTCCAGGCCCTGGCCCCGGTCCGGCGCGCCCTCGGTGAACAGCGGGGCGTTGGCGTTGTGCAGCGCATAGACGCCCGGCGACAGCGGCGTGGCGACCCCTGTCAGCGGCGCGAGCATGGTGGACAGGCCGGAGATGTCCCCCATCTCCGCGATGGCCTCCAGGCCCAGGCCCCGGTCCGGCTGGCCTTCGGTGAAGAGCGGCTCGTTGCCGGCGCTCACCGTCCACACTCCGGGGGAGATGCGCACGGGCTTGAAGCCCTCGGAGGTGTTCAGCGTGAGCGTGTCATTGGACACGTTCTCGATGCGCACGGTGAAACGGCGCGACTCCGCGTCGGAGGACAACCGCACGCGGATCATCGACGTGACCGGGGGCATGTCGAACGTCCGCCCGTCACTGAGCCGGGAGGGCATGGCCAGGCGTCGCACGTTCGGGTTCGGATCCTTCGCGCCCGGGCCGTCGGTGGACGTGGACTGCTTCGGGCCGGTGTGGGGGCCCACCGCGGGTTCCTCGTCCACCTCCGTACCCGCATCCCACAAGAAGACCTGCGACGTGATGTCCCCGGACACCGGCTGGCCATTGTCATACAGGGGGATGCCCTGGGGGGCCGTGCCGAAGAACCAGTCGTTGGACTGGCCAAACATGGAGACGAACGACAGCCGGTGTCTCGTGCCCGCCGTGAAGCTGAACTCGTAGCTGTCACCCGGCGCGAGCGGACCCGGCGCGGTGCCGCCGACCTTCGTGTTGAACATGCCGGACTTCAACTGCTGGAAGGGAGCGACGTTCTCGATGCGGACGCGAAGCCGCTTGGACGTGACGTCTGACATCCCGTCGTCGGAGCCACAGGCGGACAGCGTGAGCAGGCCGAGGGCGGCCACGGAGGCAGCGCCTCCGCGAAGGGTACGGTTGGACATGGTGGCGTTCTCCAGGGCGCCGCGAAGGTGCGGAGCCTCAATGGCTTGTCCTTCGTACGGGCCCCACCTTCCGGCGGTTACGCGCCGCGGGTGCTTTCATCCCGGATGAGCACGTGAGGCGGCGTTGGTGGGCTGCCGGGACGACCTCCGGGAGGCTGGGGTGTCCGAGGGCGGACATCCGGGCGCCGTGGGATGAGGGGCGCCAGCCATGACTCCAGCGCCGCGCGTGAACCCGGTCGGGAGATGTGCCCCATGTAGCCATCCGGGCGCACCAGCACGAGCGCGTCCGTGTCCACGTCGTAGGCGCGGTGCGCGTGTCCTTGGGTGTCGAGCAGGGAGTGGGGATCGCTGGAGGCTCCCTGCTTGCGGACGTGGACGACGCGCACGGTGTCGCCAAAGGACGCGCGGACCCAATCGGATGTGTCCGCGTGCTCTGGCCCGAAGGCGAGCAGCGTCCAGTGGGGTCCGCGAAAGGCGTCGAACAGGCGCGAGGCTCTTCCCGCCGCATCCACGCACGGCGCATCCGGAGCCCGGTCCCCCGCGCGCAGGCGGGACGTGTCGCCGTCCGTCTGGGGGGCGAGCGGTCCACCGCGATAGTGCAATCCCAGTTGCCGGGTCTCCGCGCCTCGCTGCTGGGAGCGCAGGCTGTTCTGGCGCAGGCCCTGGTAGAGCTTCAAGGACAGGCCGAGCACGTGCGCGGCGATGGGCAGCCGCTCCGCCTCATAGGTGTCGAGCAGCGAAGGGGCCGCACCGGCGAGGACGTGGCCCAGCTTCCAGCCCAGGTTGTAGGCGTCCTGCACGCCGGTGTTGAGGCCCTGGCCTCCGGCGGGCGGGTGCACGTGCGCGGCGTCGCCCGCGAGCAGGACGCGCCCCACGCGGTAGCGGTCCACCATGCGCACGTTGGGGCGGTACACGGACAGCCAGCTCGCGTCGTGCAGGCGGAGTCTTTCGCCGGGCCGGGCTGCCTCCTGGAGGCGCTGGTTCAGCGCGGCTTCGGTCAACTCCGGCACGGTGCCTCCGGGCTTCACCTGGAGGGTGAGCTGGAAGCGGTCCGTGCCGGGCAGGGGACACAGCGCCACCATGCCGCCTGTCGCGAAGGGCCACACGTGCCAGTGGTCTCGGCCCAGGCCATCCACGCGAACATCGCCCACGACCATGCGCTCGGCTTCGTGCGTCTCCCCGTGGAAGCCCACGCCCAGGGCCTTGCGCACGCGGCTGTGGCCCCCGTCCGCGCCGACGAGGTACTCCGCGTGCACGACCTCCGAAGCGCCGTCGTGGGTGAGGGTGGCCCTGACGCTGGAGTCGTCCTGGGCGAAGTCGGTGAGCGCGGTGCCGAACTCCACCGCGTGACCGAGCGCGCTCAATCGCTCGCGCAGGATGCCTTCGGTGCGAGCCTGCGGCACGAGCCATGGGTCGGGGTGGGGCACGTCCGGGGTCACCGGATGGCGGGGGAACATCGTCCAGCGGCCAACGACGAGGCGCCGCCAGTGGATGCGCAGGCGGGGATAGGCATTGCCGGCCGCGAGCACTGCGTCCAGCACGCCCAGGTCTTCCAGCACCTCCTGGGTGCGCGGCTGGAGTCCCTTGCCGCGTGAACCCACGAAGGGGCCGGGGGCCGCGTCGATGATGCGCAGGGCGACGCCCCGGCGGGCGAGGTCGCAGGCGAGCGTGAGGCCCGTGGGGCCGGCGCCGACAATCAGCACCTGGGGGTTCGGGTGGGGCATGGCTGTCTCCTGTCGCGAAGGGCCTGGCGCCCTGGCCGCGATGGAGAGAAGAATGTAAGGAAGAGCTTATGTTGTCAGCTTGCGTTCCCGCCCCAGGAGTCCGGCATGCCGCGCGCGAAGCTTTCTCCTCGGAAGACGCCCTTGCAGGAGCGCTCACGCGCGACGGTGGACGCGCTGGTGCAGGCGACTGCTGACATTCTGGTGCGCGACGCGTACGCGAAGCTGACGACCAACCGCATCGCGGAGCGCGCGGGCGTCAACGTGGCCTCGCTGTACCAGTTCTTTCCCGGCAAGGAGGCGCTGGTGGCGGAGGTGTCGCGCCGGCACGTGAAGGAGCAGCGCAAGGCGGTGCGCGAGGTGATGACGACGCGCAAGTTCCGCGGCCTGGAGGACCTGATCCGGACGCTGGTGTCCATGGGGTTCGCCGCCCATGCGGTGAACCCGAAGCTGCACCATGCGCTGACGGAGGAGCTGCCCGCGCGCCGCGCGCGGACCGTGGAGCCGGAGGACTCGCCGATGATGGAGGCGTTCCGCGAATACGCGACCGACGTCCCGGACCCGGAGCTGGCCCACTGGCTCATCGACACGGTGTCCCACGCGGTCATCCACCGCGCGGTGGTGGAGCGCCCCGAGGCCTTGTCCCAGGGGCTGCTCCAGGAGGAGCTGGTGACGCTCCTCCTGCGTTACGTGAAGCGGAGGTGAAGAGCGCGCGCGGCTTCAGCGGCCCGACGCCTGTGCGTCCACGGCGGCCAGCTCTTCCTTGCCGAGCTTCAGCTCCGCGCCCTTGAGGTTCTCCTCCAGGTGCTTCACGGAGGACGTGCCCGGGATGGGTAGCATCACCGGCGAGCGCTCCAGCAGCCACGCGAGAGCAATCTGCGACGGCGTCGCGTCGTGCTTCTTCGCCACCGAGTCGAGCGTCCCACCCGGCTTCGCCAGTCCACCCGTCGCCAGGGGGAACCAGGGGATGAAGCCCAGCTTCTCCTTCTCGCAGTAGTCCAGCACCTTCTCGTGCACGCGGTCGGTCAGGTTGTAGCGGTTCTGCACCGACACGATGTCCACGACCTTGCGCGCCTGTTCGATCTCCTTCACCGACACCTCCGACAGGCCGATGTGGCGGATCTTCCCTTCCTTCTGGAGCGCCTTCAGCTCGCCCAGCGACTCCTCCACCGGCACCTTCGGATCGATGCGGTGCAACTGGTACAGGTCGATGCGCTCCAGCTTCAGCCGGCGCAGCGACAGCTCCAGCTCCTGGCGCAGGTACTTGGGCGCGCCCACCGGGTGCCACTCATTGGGGCCCGTGCGCACCAGGCCCGCCTTGGTCGCCACCACCACCCCCTTCGCGTACGGGTGCAGGGCCTCCGCGATGATCTCCTCGCTGAAGTAGGGCCCGTAGGAGTCCGCCGTGTCGATGAAGTCCACGCCCAGCTCCAGCGCGCGCCGCAGCACGCGCACTGCCTCCGCCCGGTCCTTGGGCGGACCCCAGATGCCGGGGCCGGTGAGCTGCATGGCGCCGTAGCCCAGGCGGTGGACGGGCAGGTCGCCGCCCAGCTTGAAGGTGCCGCTCTTCTCCACGGGACGCGTTGAAGTGCCGCTCATGGTTCTTCCTCCTGGAAATGGAAGCTGCTCGTGAACTGAAGATGGGGTGCGTCAGGACGGCGTGTTCGTCTGGTAGCGCCGGGCGAGGGTGCTCTTGTTGCCTCGGAACATCCCTGCTTCGGCCTGCGCCAGGGCCGCGAGGGCTTCCTCGGCTTCCAGCCCGGGCACGCAGACGGTCTCGTTGCGCTCCAGCGCAAGGAGCGACGCGGTGACGACGTCCTCGGGAGGCATCGCTCCGACATAGCCACCGTTGAACTCGGTGGCGGTCATGCCCGGACAGACGACCTGTGCGCGCACCGGCGTGTCACGCAGCTCGCCCGCGAGCGTGCGGGTGAAGTGGACGAGGAACGCCTTCGCGCCCGCGTACGTGGCGCGGTGGGGCAGGGGCACCGGGGGCAGGGCGCCGGAGAAGGCGAGCAGGGAGGCGACGTTGATGACCGCGCCCTTGCCGCGCGCCAGCATGCCCGGCAGCGCCGCCCGGGTGGCCAGCATGGGCGCCAGGATGTGCAGGTGCGTCAGGCCTTCCAGCACCGCGGGCTCCATCCGCGCGAAGGGGCCGTAGCCACCCACGCCCGCGTTGTTGATGACCAGGGTGATGTCTTCCCCGGCCGCGCGCTCGGCCACCCGGTGGATGTCCACGTCCGTCGTGAGGTCGGCTCGCATGACTTCCGCTCGGATGCCATGCGCGGCCGTCAGTTTCTCCGCGAGCACTTGAAGCCTCTCTTCCCGACGGGCGATGAGGACCAGGTCATGCCCGAGCGCCGCCAGCCGCCGCGCGTACACCTCTCCGATTCCCGCGGACGTGCCCGTCACCAACGCGGTCCCTCGACTGCCTGCCATGCCTGCTCCCTGGGAAGATGGATGCGGGGCCGCGCCCCGCCGAGGTGAATGCTGGAGACGGCGACCGTCCCCGCGAAGCGCACGGGCCATGGCGAAACCGCCAGGGCCGCACCCTTGCCCGCTGGGTAACGGGGGCAGGGCATGCGCGCAACCCGCTCGTGCCTCCACGGTGCACATGGGTCGGCTTCACCACGTGGCGGAACCGCCGAAGGACGGCGGCGACATCGGCGCGCTTCAGTGGCGAACCCGCGCTCAACAGGCCGTCAGCGATTCGTGGCCTGATCGCGCCAGCCGCCGGGCACACCGGGGCTCATGGGGGCACTCCGCCCCCATGGTGCAAGCCCTTCCCGGGGAGCCTGATGAGAAGAGCGCCGCCGGACGCGCCGGGCTCCTCCTCTCAAAACCTGTCCGACCATTGGACAGGTTGTGGCGAGAAGAGCGCCGGAGGACGTGCCGGGCTCCTCCTTTCGAAACCTGTCCGACAGTTGGACAGGTTGTGGCGAGAAGAGCGCCGGAGGAGGTACCGGGCTCCTCCTTCGGAAACCTGTCCGACAGTCGGACAGGTTGGAACGCGGCGTTCGCGGAAGGGGGCTTCCAGCCCGAGCCCCTCCGGCTTTCGCGGAAAAACCCGCAGTGCGGTGCGTAAGGGGGGCTGGCCTACTGCCTCACGACGCTCAAGGGTCCCACTCCCAGGTGATGGGTGGCTGCGCATCTCCGACGCCTTCAGGACCTACGACCCGGGCCCCAAGCTTCGTGAGCAGCCACAGCCCTTGCCCCTTCCCGGGTTCATGGTGCTCGGTCCCCTTGGGAGGAGCGCCTGTCGATTGACCTTGGATGCATCCACTCGAGCTGGGCTTCCGCCCGGCCACGCACTTCCGGCGGCCCGCGCAGGCGATGCGACCCGCGCGCTTCGGCGTGCCTCCTTCGCGCGCCCGTTGTGTGGGGCACGGGTCCTCTGGACGCTGCCTCAGCCCAGCGCCTGGGTCGGCTCGGGCGTGTCGCGGAACTGCTGGTGGTAGAGGTCCGCGTACAGGCCCCCCTTCGCGAGCAGCTCGTCGTGCGTGCCACGCTCGACGATGGCCCCCTGCTCCAGCACCAGGATGACGTCCGCGTTCCGGATGGTGTTGAGCCGGTGCGCGATGACGATGCTCGTCCTGCCCGACAGGAGCTTGCCCAGCGCCAGTTGGATGAGTGCCTCGGTGCGCGTGTCGATGTTCGCCGTCGCTTCATCGAGGATGAGCACCCGGGGCTCGGCGATGACCGCTCGTGCGAAGGCCAGCAACTGCCGCTGTCCCTGGCTCAGCGTCGCGCCGCCTTCACCCAGCACGCTGTCGTAGCCCTGCGGAAGCCGCAGGATGAAGTCGTGCGCATGCACCGCCTTCGCCGCGGCCTCCACTTCCTCGCGGGTGGCTCCCGGCTTTCCATAGGCGATGTTGTCCGCCACCTTGCCGCTGAAGAGGAACGGCTCCTGGAGCACCATCGCCATCTGCTGGCGCAAGCTCGCGCGCGTCACCTGCCGCACGTCCTCCCCGTCGATGCGCACCGTCCCCGCCGTCACGTCGTAGAAGCGCGGCACCAGACTGGCCACGGTCGTCTTGCCCGCGCCCGTGCGCCCCACCAGTGCCAGCGTCTGGCCGGGCTCCAGGCGGAAGGACACGTCGCGCAGCACCGGCCGCTCCGGGTCGTAGCCGAAGGACACCCCTTCGAACACCACCTGGCCCTTGAGCGGCCCCAGCTCCACCGCGTCCGGTGCGTCCGGCGGCTCCGGCGTCTCGTCCAGGATGCCGTAGATGCGCTCCGCCCCCGCCAGCGCGGACTGCATCAGCGTGGCCACCGACGCGGCCAGTTGCACCGGCCGGAAGAACTGCGCCACGTAGATGAGGAACGCGGCCATGCCTCCCACGGTGAGCCGCCCGTCCAGCACCAGCACGCCGCCGTAGCCGATGACCAGCGCGGTGGACAGCGTGGACAACAGGTCGATGGCCGGCGAGAACGCGGACGTGATGCCCACCGCCGCCACGTTCGCGTCGCGGTTGGCCGCGTTGCGGTCGCGGAAGCGCTCGATGTTCTTCTCCGTGCGGTTGAACGCCTGCGCCTGCCGCACGCCCCCAATCTCCTCCTGGAGGTTGGCCGTCACGTCGCCCACCGTCTGGCGCGTCTTGCGGTAGGCATTGCGCGCCCGCGCCGCGAAGAACCACGTGGTGAACACGATGGCGGGGATGATGGAGAAGCACGCCAGCGCCAGCCGGGCATTGAGCGCCAGCATCGCGATGAGCACGCCCACGAGCCCCAGCACCGACCCCAGCAACTGCGTCAGCCCCTGCGCGAAGAGCTGGTTGAGCGTGTCCACGTCGCTCAAGAGCCGGCTCATCAGGTCGCCCAGGGGACGGCGGTCGAACCAGGACAGGGGCAGATGGTTGAGCCGCTCGAAGAGACGCCGTCGCAGCTCCGCCAGCACGTTCTGCCCGGTGTGGCCCACGCGCCACGTCTGCGCCCGCTGCGCCAGCGCGCCCACCGCGTAGACGCCGAGCAACAGAGTCAGCGTCCCCAGCAGCCCGCGTCCATCCCCCGAACCGATGTCGTGGTCGATGGCCCGGCTCACCAGATACGGCCCCGCCGCCTGGCACAGCGCCCCCACCAGGATGAAGCCGAGCGCCACGCCCATCAGGCGCGAGTGCGGACGCAATTCGCCCACCAGCCGCCGGAGCACCTTCCCGCGCCGCTGGGCCCGGTCGGCCTCCAGCTCCGCCAGCGCCTCGATGCCGCCCGGCCGCCTCATGCCGCACCTTCCTGACGCGCGGGCTGGAGCTGCGAGCCGAGGATGTCGTTGTACAGCTCGCTCGAGGCCCTCAACTCCTCATGCCGTCCCTTCGCGGCGATGCGCCCCTCGTCCAGCACCAGGATGAGGTCCGCGTCCCGCACGGTGCTGATGCGCTGGGCGATGACCACCGCCGTCCTGCGCTTGTCTCGCATCAGCGTGTCCAGCGCCCCCTGGATGGCCTCCTCCGTCTGGGCATCCACCGCCGACGTGCTGTCGTCCAGGATGAGCAGGCGCGGGTCGGTGAGCAGCGCCCGAGCGATGGCCAGGCGCTGCCCCAGGGCTACGACACGGTGGTGGGCGAGCGGGGGGTGGGGTTG
>SECN01000701.1 GCA_004173515.1 Myxococcaceae bacterium
AGCACCACGCGCCTGCGCTCGAAGGAGCGCTGGGTGAGCACCTCCAGGAGCCGGGCGCGGTCGCGAGTGAGCGGTTCCGCCATGGCCTACAGACCCTCCAGGTACTTCACCAGCTCCGCCGAGTAGCGCACCTGCATCAGCAGCTCCGCGCGCCGGGACTCGTCCAGCGAGGAGAACACGTCCGCCAGCAGCGACAGGTCCTGGTTGAGGGCGCCCATGCGCTGCGCGACGTCCGCCGCCAGCTCATCCGCGTCGATCTCCTCCTCCACGCCCTCGGGCGCCAGCGTCTCCTCGGTGGCGAGCGCCTTCTCCAGCATGTCGCGCACCGGGGCCGTCAGCCGGCCTTCGGTCTCCAGCGCGTCCCGCTTGGCCGCCAGCGTGTCGTGCTCCACCGGCGAGGCGTGGATGGCCTCCGCCAGGGACAGGAGCAGCGCGTCCTCGTCGGACAGCTCCTCGTGCACGCGCACCTGCACCTGGTCGCGCTTGAGGAATCTCAGCGCCGCCACGCGCCGGAAGCCGCAGATGAGCTGGTAGCGCTCGTCGCCGCGCGGACGCACGTCCACCGGGAACAACTGCCCCAGTCGCGCCAGGTCCGTGGCCAGCTCGGACACGTCGCCTTCGTCCCGCAACCGGAAGGTGGTGTCCTCCTCCAGTCGCTCCAGCGGCAACACCATCGCCGTCACCTGTCCCATCACGCGGGGCTCCACGGCCTCCGCGAGGGGCGCCTCGCCCGGGGTCGCCTCATCCTGCTGTTCGGGGCTGACTTCCGGGCCGGGCGCGTCTTCCTGGCTCGCGCGGCTCGCGACGTCCCAGATGCCGGCGCTCAAGAGCGCGGCGTCCACGCCCGACACCGGACCGGAGCGCGGTTCATCCTTCGGTTCGCCCGCCGCGTCCGTCGCGTCGCCGCCCGACGGCAGCTCGACGTAGCGGCCCGGGGCCGAGGCTTCGGTGGAGGCATCCACGCCCTGCGCGGACACCGCGTCGGACGTTGCACCCGCCTCGCCGGCCGTTCCAGACGCCTCGCCGGCCGTTCCAGACGCCTCGCCGGCCTCGGAGTTCGGCTCGGACGGAGCGCCCGCGTCGGCACCGCTCGATGCAGGGGACGCCGGGTCTGATCCGGAACCGGTCGCGGACGCATCCGTCACGGAGGCCGTGCCCTCATCGGCGCCACTGCGCGACGCACCCTCTGGAGCGACGCCGGCTTCCACCGGGGCCCCGGAGGCCTCGCCCGCACCATCACCACCACCCCTGGCTTCTGCTTGCGCTCCACTCACGGCGTCGCCACCCGCTCCCGCCTGAGAGGCGCCTTCCGAAGTCACTTCCCCACCCGCGCCCTGCGCGTGCGAGGTCCCTGCCACGCCCTCGCCAGACCCCGGCGGAGACGCTTCGGACGCGCCCTCCTGCTGGGACGGCGTCGCGTTCTCCCCAGGTGTGCCCGGCATTCCTTCCTGTCCCTCGGCCCTGTGCTCGGCGTCCATGGTGGCACCCCCGGTTGTTCCACCCCCGCGCCGCCGGAAATGACGGCGCGGTGGGCGGGCTCTAACGGGACTTCTTCACCACGACCTTCTTCTTCGCGCCAGCCGCCACCACGGGTGACATGGGTCGCGAAGCACTGCTCGCCTGCTCAGTGGGAGGCGGACGCGGCGGCTCGGGCGCGCGCGGGGTGAACGTGGGCGTCGCGGGCGGAGGCGGCGGCAGCGGCTTGTTCGCCGGAGCCGACGGCCGGGACACCACGGTGGCCGGCGCCGTGCTGCTGGGCGCGGCGGCGTGGCGCCGGGGCGCACCGTGGGACGCGTGACGGCCTGCGGGCGCGCGACGGTGGGGCGCTCGGCCGGCAGACGGCCCGGCTCCACATCGCCCATGTCCACACGGCCACGGAAGCTGGCGCCATCCACGATGATGACGCGGGGGGCGCGGATGTCGCCCACCATGCGGCCTTCGCGGGTCAGCTCCACGCTTTCGGTGGCGTTGATGTTGCCCACCACCACGCCGCTGACGATGGCGTTCTTCACCGCCACGTTGGCCTTCACGACGCCCGAGGGCTCCACGATGAGGGTGCGGCTGAGGGTCAGCTCACCCTCGACGCGCCCGCGGACCGTGAGGTCCTCGTCACCCGTGAGACGACCGCTGATGAGGATGGACGGCCCCACCACGGTGTTGTCCACGGCATTGTCTGCGAGCTCCTTGGCGGTGGCCACGGATCAGCGCTCCTTCATGTCCATGTCGACGTTGCCCTTGAAGGAGGCACCGTCGGCGATGAGGATTCGCGGGGCCTTGATGTCGCCCACCACGCGGCAGTCCGTCTTGAGCTCCACCTTGTCGCTGGCGACGATGTTGCCCGTCACCCGGCCGGCGATCTCCACGTTCTGCGTGTCGATGTCCGCCTCGACGACGCCGGAGCCCTCCACGTAGAGGCTCTCCTTGAGGGAGATCTTCCCCTTCACGGTGCCCTGGATGACCAGGACCTCGTCACCGGAAATCTCCCCGTCGATGACGATGCTCGAACCAATGACCGTATTCGCCATGAGTGTTGTCCGCCTTCTCGAAGCTCAACTTCACGTCCATCTCGATGGAGCCGTTGAACACGGCCCCATCCTCGATGACGACGCGCGGGGCCTTGATGTCGCCCGCCACCTTCGCCGAGGCATTGATGGCCACACGGGTCGACGCGTCGATGTTGCCGCTCGCCTCACCGTTGATGGTCAGCTCCTCGGCGCGGATGTCCGCCTGCACCTTGCCGGTGCCCTCGATGGTGAGGTGGTTCTTCAGGGCGATCTGCCCCTCCACGCGTCCTTCGATGACCAGGTCTCCTCCGCCCGTGAGGTTGCCCCTGATGACGATGCCCTTGCCAATGATGCCCGTTTCACCCTGTGCCATGAGGTGATCCTCGCCAGCGCCTGCTCCGTTTGGGAGCGGGGCGACCTGATTATGTCAGAGATGCGCGGAGATCCAGCCGGAGATGTCCTGGAACACCGTCGAGCGATCCCGTTCGTTGAGCGGTTCGTGCCGCATGCCGGGGTACTCCTTGAACTTCTTGTCCGCCGTCCCCGCCACTTCGAAGAAGGCCCGCGCCGCAGCGGGCGCCGCCACCCCGTCGTCCTGTCCGCACAGCACGAACAGCGGCACTTGAATCTTCGGCGCCAGGAGCAGCGCCTGCGCCTGCGCCGCCGTGGACTCCACGAACCAGCGCGGCGTGGCGAAGGTGACGTACAGCGGGTCCTGGGTGACTGCCTTTTGGATCTCCGGGTCGGTGGTGAGCATGTCCGGGGTGAGGCCGGAGCTGACATGCATCCACGGAATCACCGAGCCCACCATGCGGGCGGCGAGCACCTTGGCCGCGGGCGGGGTGATGGCCAGCTTGAGGTAGGGCGCGGAGAGGATGGCGCCGGTGAGGCCCTCCATGCCCTTGGCCAGCGCGTGCACCGCCATCAGGCCGCCGTGGCTGTGGCCCAACAGGAAGATCTTCTGCGTGCCGGCGGCGGCGCGCACGCGCTGCCAGAAGCCGTCCAGGTCGTCCAGGAAGTCGGGCCACTTCTCCGCGTAGGCGCGGCGTCCGTCGGCGCGGCCGTGGCCCCGGTAGTCGAAGCCGTGCACCGCGTAGCCGTCCTTCACCAGCGCGTCGATGACGGGACGGTAGCGACCGATGTGGTCCCCGTAGCCGTGGACGATGGCGACGTGCGCGCGCGGAGCGCCGGAGTCCGGCAGGTCCTGCGTCCAGAACAGCCGGGTGTTGTCCTTGCCGGTGAAGAAGCCTTCGTCGTGGCGGGCCATGGGTGCCGGGACCTTAGCGGCCCGGCGCTGGCGAGGGTAGCGCCTTCAACTTGCGCTCCAACGCCGTGCGCTGGCTGGCGGGTTCGGCGGCCTCCGGCTCCAGGGTGAGCACGTCCAGCGCGCGCTTCCACGACGCGGCGGCATCCGAGGCGCGAGCGGCCTTGAGGTAGGCATCCCCCAGGTGCTCCAGGATGGCGGGCTCGTCCGGGGCCAGTTCCACCGCGCGCTCCAGCAGTTCCACCGCCTTGCGGGCCTCGCCGCGCTGGAAGTAGACCCAACCCAGCGAGTCCACGTAGGCCGCGCTGTCGGGCCGCAGCGCCAGCGCGCGCCGCACCAGCCGCTCCGCCTCGTCCAGGTCCCGGCCATGCTGCGCCAGCAGGTAGCCGATGAAGTTCATCGCCGCCGAGTGCTCCGGCGCCACCGCCAGCACCGTGCGCATCCGCGAAAGCGCCCCGGCCACATCCCCCTGGCGCTCCAGCGCGGCGCCCAGGGAGAAGAGCAGGTCCTGATCCCTGGGCGAACGGGAGACGGCGTCGCGCAGGAGCGTGAGCGCGTCCTCGGGGCGGCCCTGGCGCTCCAGCAGGGAGGCCAGCGCCTCGTACGCCATCGCCGCGCCCTCCCCTCCCAGGGCCTCGCGCAGCACGCCCTCGGCCTTCGCGGGAGAACCGCCGCGCTCCAGCGCCCGGGCGTAGGCGACGCGCAGCTCCGCGTCCTCCGGCGTCTCCTTCACGGCGGCGCGGTAGAGCACCAGCGCGCGGGCGTGGTCTCCGGCCAGCGACAGGCAGCGGGCCCTGCGCACGCGGGCGTCGAGGAACACCTCCGAGTTGGGAGGCACGTCGGCGAAGGCCGTGGCGGCGGTGGAGAAGCGGCGCATCCGCTCCGCGACCAGGCCCGCGTAGTACGCCAGCCGGGGCTCGTCCGGCGCGTCCTTGCGCGCGGCGTCCAGCACGGCCTCCGCGGCGGCGGACTGGTGCGCGGACAGGTAGCTGAAGGCCACCCGCACCGCCAGCTCCGGCGAGGACGACAGCGACAGCAGCCGGTCGAAGTACGCCCGGGCCCGCGGTGAGCAGCCGCTCGGCGCGGGCGGTGTCGCCGCGCTCGGCCAGCGCCAGCCCCAGCCGCCGGTAGCCGGAGGCCTCGCCGGGCAGCGCGTGCGCGAGCGCCTCCACCACCTTCACCGCTTCGTCCGGCGCCTTCGCGTCCAGGTGGAGCTGCGACAGCACCAGGTACGCCTCCGGGTCGCGCGGGCGCAGCGTCATCGCGCGGCGCAGGTGCTGGCGGGCGCGCGTGAGGCGGCCGGACTCCATCAGCACCCGGCCCAGGAGCACGTGCGCCGGGTAGTACGTGGGGGCCTTCTCCACCGCCCGGCGCAGCTCACGCTCGGCGCGCTCCAGGTCGCCCAGCCGCGCGTACTCCTCGCCCAACTGGGTGAGCAGGCGCGGGTTGCCGTCATCGGTGGCGAGCGCCAGCCGCAGCTCGTCCACCGCGCCCTTGTGGTTGCCCCCCAGGTGCAGCAGGCGCGACTGGAGGTAGTGCGCGTAGCTGGCGGACGACGCGGCGGGGTCGTCGTGCGCGGCGGAGTCCATCGCCTCGCGCATCGCCTCGGGGTCGACGTGGGGGGCGGGGGCCTTCTTCGCCGGAGCCTTCGCCTGGTCCCCCGGGGATGCGGCGGCGCCCGCGCCCCCCGTGACGAGGACGAGGCACAGCACGGCGGCACGGCTGAGGAACGGGAGCTTGCGCACGCAGAAGCCCAGTGTAGCGCGGCGCGCCCCCTTTTTCCCGTGGGTCAGGGGGCGCGGTACGGAACTAGAGGACCTCGGGCGGCGGAGCGCCCAGCTTCTCCAGCAGCTTCTCCACCGGGTCGCTGTCCTGGCTGACGTCCGCCAGGGCCGCCCGGTATTCGATGGAGGTCACCTTCTCCACGTCCGGCATCAGGCGGTTGATGACCGTGCGCGCGGCGTCCGCGTTGCACTCGGGCAGCACCACCGCGAAGACGCCCTGCCCCAGGTGGGCGATGGCATCCGGGTGTCGCACCCGCTTGCGCATCACGTCCGCCATGTTGGAGGGCAGCGCTTCCAGGTTGCGGTCCGGCCGGAGCACCGCCAGCGTGAGCGAGCGGTGGTAGCGCCGGCTGCGGGCCACCTCCTGCTCCAGTCGCAGGAGCAGCCCGCGCCGGTCGTGCAGCCCCGTCGCCGGGTCGCTTCCGGTGCGCTTCTGGAGCGGGGACGACTTGTCCTGCTGCTCCTTCTCGCCCTGGCGCAGCTTGAGGGCCCGCTCGGTGCGGTTGAGCAGCTCCACCGCGTTGAAGGGCTTGGCCATGTAGTCCACCGCGCCCAGGTTGAGCGCGCGGACCTTGTCGGCCACGCCCTGGTGGGCGGACAGCAGGATGACCGGGATGTGCGCCGTGTCCGACGAGGACTTGAGCGCCATGGCCGCATCCAACCCGTCCAGCTTGGGCAGGAAGACGTCCATCACCACCAGGTCCGGACGGGACGCGCGAGCCTTCGCCAGGCCCTCCGCGCCGTCGCGCGCTACCTCCACGCGGTACTTCGAGCGCAGCACCTCCGACAGCACCGCGGCGATCTCCGGCTCGTCCTCCACCACCAGCACGCGCGGCTGCTCGGGCGCGGCGCCGGGCGCGGGCTGCGGCCGGGGGTTGCGCGCGGCCTCCTGCGCCAGCGGCAGCGTGAAGACGAAGGTGCAGCCGCCGTCGGCCGGGCTCTCCGCCCAGATTTCACCGCCGTGCAGCTC
>SECN01000205.1 GCA_004173515.1 Myxococcaceae bacterium
GGTCTGCCCTGGGGGCGGATGGGCCGGGTGGGGAAACTCCCGCATCGTCCCGGGTCCTGGTTTTCGGGGGTGGGGGCGTGCGGCCCACCTCTCCCGGGAACGTCACGGGCCTTCCGGGGGGATAGCCATGCTGAACCTGATTGACCTGCCTCGTCAGGCGTTGATGGACCTGCGCTCGCGCATCAGCCACCTGCCGCTCGTTTCCCACCTGCAGCGTCGGCACGCACCGGACAGCCTCACCTTGTCGAGTCCCTCGCCGCAGGACTCGATGCTGGCGGATTCGCAGCGGGTGGAGACCTGGCGCCGCGCGGTGGAGCGCTACGTGCGCCCCAACCACGTGGTGGTGGACGTGAAGGCGGGCACGGGCCTGCGCACCTTCCTCGCCGCGCACCAGCACCCGCGCCGGCTGTACGCGGTGGACGACTCGCGCCTGCTGGACACCGCGCAGTGGGTGGCGCGCCGCAACGGGCTGGAGCACATCGACTTCGTGCGGGAGCCCCTCTGGCACTTCCAGCCCCCGGAGAAGGTGGACGTGCTGCTGCACGACCTGATGGGCGACGCGCTGTTCGATGCGGGGCTGGTGCCCCGGATGCTGGATTTGCGCTCGCGCCTGCTCAAGCCCGGGGGCCGCATCCTCCCCAACCGCTTCGAGGTCTTCGTGGAGCCGGTGCAGCTTCGTGACGAGGCGTGCGTCCCCTTCATCTGGACGCAGCAACTGCCGCACGTGGACTTCCGCTGCCTCCAGTCGCTGCGCGAGGCGATGAGCCCGTCGTACTTCACGCGGCTGGTGCGCCCGTATGAAGTGGACCACCTCTTGTGCGAACCGGAGGCCGCGTTCAGCTTCGATTTGGAGACGATGAGCGCGGACGGGCTGCCTTCCCGCGTGCACCTGCGGAGGCCGGTGGAGGAGGACGGCCGGGTGGATGGCTTCTGCCTGTTCTACAAGGTGGCCTTCGACTCCGAGCTGGACTTCACCGTGTCCCCGCTGCGCGAGCGCAACGCCACGGCGATGACGCTGCTGCGCGTGGAGCCGCGCGAGTTCAGCCGCTATGAGACGCTGGACTTCGAATTGGAGCTGCCCAACCCGTCCGACCCGCGCACCTGGCGGTGGCAGTTCACCTGACGGCGGTGCGGGACCCTGGAGTGATGGCCGGTGGACAGGCGTCCTGCCTCCAGGTGTCGCGGGAGGTGGGACTGCCTAGCTTGCGGTACGCATGCGACCGTCCCGACTCCTCCTGCTGTTGTTCGTCTCCAGTGCCGCGCTGCCCGCGGCGGCCCAGGCCCCGCGCACCGTGGCGGGGGTGTGTGGTCGCACCAACTGGGTCTGTGTGTCGGAGTGCATCGACGCGGAGTGCGTCGACAAGTGCATGCGGGAGGGATGTGAGGAGTCGCTCAAGCGGCTCAAGGCCTGCACCAGCAAGGCGGCCTGCGCGCCGGACGACACGAAGTGCGCGGCCTCCTCCTGTGGACTGACGTGCACGCGCGCCTTCGAGCCCGCGCCGAAGAGCCCGGAGAAGCCGGTGAAGGACCCGTGCGAGGGCCCCAAGGCGCTCAAGGGCTCGGCGGTGCCGGCGGAGCTGGTGGGCACGTGGGTGCTGTCCGCGGCGAGCCTGCCGGATGTCGAGCAGGGGACCGAGGACCGCATCGAAGTGCAGCCGCGTTCGGACTACGCGCGGTCGCTGCGGCTGACGCCGACGGGGTGCTTCGTGCTGCGCACCAAGTTGGATGACGCGACGCTCGGCCGGGGCAGCACGCTGGAGGTGCGCGCCTGGGGCACGGTGGAGGTGTCTGGCAAGGACAAGCTCGCGCTTCGCACGCAGGACGGACAGGCGTTGGGGCCGGTGTGCGGCAAGGAGCGCGTGGTGCCGCTGGCCAAGGGGAAGTTCAAGGGCGGGGACTACACGTACGCCATCGAGGAGAAGGACTCGCTCATCCTGACGGTGCCGGGCGCCACGCGGCAGACGTTCCAGTTCGAGCGCGAGAAGCCCCAGGCCCCGGAGCCGCCGCCCAAGCCGTGAGGCGGTGCCGGGTGTTGGGCCTTGCTCCGACGGGCGCGGGCGGGTGAGAAGGACGCCATGGCAGGTCGCGAGCGGATGGGGAGCATGGACGCGGCGTGGCTCCAGATGGAGGAGCCCGCGAACCTGATGATGATCACCGCGGTGCTGTGGTTCGACGGTCCCCTGGACCGCGAGCGGCTGCGCACGGTGGTCCATGAGCGACTGGTGGAGCGCCATCCGCGCTTCCGTCAGCGCGTGGTGCCGGGAGCGCTGGGCGCGCCGCACTGGGAGGACGCGACGGACTTCGACCTGGACGCGCATCTGTCCACGTTGCGCGTGCCGGCGACGGGAGGGCGCGCGGCGCTGGAGGCGGTGGTCGGAGACTGGATGGGCGTGCCGTTGGAGCGCTCGCGGCCGTTGTGGCACCTGCACCTGGTGAAGGGCTCGCCGCGTGGGGATGTGCTGCTGGCGCGGTTGCACCACTGCATGGCGGACGGCATCGCGCTCGCGCGGGTGCTGCTGTCACTCACGGATCCGGTGGAGGATGCGGCTCGCACGCACTCACGGGCTCGCGACGAGGAAGGGCCCAAGGCTCTTCCCGCCGATGCCGCCCGTACGTCCTCGCGGACTCGTGACCGCGAAGCTGTCTCGCGCTCAAACGCGGAGTCACTGTCCGCCCCGGGGTGGATGCGGCTGGCCCGTGGGGCTCGGGCCGCGTTCCGCAAGGGCGTGGAGCTGGTGCAGGAGCCCATCCTCGCGGGCGACCTCGTGCGCGAAGGTGCACGGGGCGCGGCGGCGCTGGGCAAGTTGCTCGTGCTGCCTCCCGACCCGCGCTCTCCCCTGCGCGGACCGCTGGGAACACGCAAGGTCGCCGCTTGGTCGGAGCCGGTGTCCCTGGCTCGCGTGAAGGCCCTGGGCCAGACGCTCGGCGGCACCGTGAACGATGTGCTGCTCACGGCGGTGACGGGCGCGCTGCGGCGCTACCTGGCGTCGCTGGGCGCTCCGCTGGAGGACCTGCATGCGCTGGTGCCGGTGAACCTGCGGCCGCTGGATGAACCCGTGCCGAGGTCCCTGGGCAACCGCTTCGGCGTGGTGTTCCTGCGGCTGCCGGTGCACCTGGAGGATCCCCGCCGCCGACTCCGTGAAGTGGCGAAGCGGATGGAGGCCCTCAAGCGCTCACCCGAAGCCGTGGTGACGTCCGGCGCGCTGGAGCTGCTGGGGCGCACGCCCGCGGCCCTGGAGCGCGTCGTCGTGGATGTGATGGGGACCAAGGCGTCCCTCGTCGCCACCAACGTGCCCGGACCGCGCCAGCCGGTGTCCCTGGCGGGCGCGCGACTGGACGGGCTCACGTTCTGGGTGCCCCAGGCCGGCCACGTGGGCCTGGGGGTGAGCCTCTTCAGCTACGCCGGACAGGTGACCCTGGGCGTGGCCTCGGATGCGTCGCGGGTGCCGGAGCCGGGGGCCCTCGTCGCCGCGTTCCTCGACGAGCTGGAAGCGCTGGCGACGGTGGCTCCCTGAGCACTACTTCGTGTGCGCGAAGAGGCCGTGCGGGTCGAACCTGCCGCGGACCTCCGTGAGCTTCGTCCGCGTGTCCGCGGACCAGGCGCTGTCGTAGTGCTCGGCGGAGCGGGGCTTGCCCATGAAGTTGATGGTCATCTCGGGCGACAGCCAGGGCTTCAGCTCCGCGCGCATCCCTTCCTCGGCGGCGGGCATCGCGGTCTGGAACAGCGGCGGCACCGTCCCCACCAGTCCGATGACGAAGTTGGCGTTGCGACCGCCCACGGCCGAACCGCCCGCGACGTCGCGCGACGCCGCCGCGCCCAGGTGACGCACCTCCACGATCATGAACGGCGTCTGCACGCCCGAACCCGTGTGACGCAGCAGCGCGGACGCGAAGTCCTGATCCACGTGGGTCAGCATCATGCCGCTGGTCCAGGTGGGCATCGGATCCGCCGGATCACTGTGGATGCGCGCGATCTGCGAGGCGGGCAGATCCCCCAGCATGTCCATGTAGACCGGGGCCGCCGCGCGCAGGGGCGCCGCGAGCCGGGCGCCTTCCTCGCTGCTGCCCGGGAACGCGAAGCGCAGGTGGAGCACCGTGCGGCCCCGGAGCGGGGGCGGAATGAAGTCGAACGGCGGGAAGCGCATGATGGCGACGCTCGTGGAGACGCGCGCGTCGGCCCCTTGCGTCCACTGGACCCAGGCGCGCAGCGCCGCGTCGATGTGCTCCTCGGCGAAGAAGAGTCCTCCGCCGTAGAGCATGGCCAGGTCCACCAGGCGCAGCCGCACCTCGGTGACGATGCCGAGGCCGCCCTTGCCGCCGCGCAGCGCCCAGAACAGGTCGGGGTTCTTCTCCGCGCTCGCCTCCACGCGCTCCCCGTCGCCGGTGACGACCGTGAAGCCGCTGACGTAGTCGGAGCTGATGCCGTGGCTGCGCACGAGCGGGCCGATGCCGCCGCCCAGCACGTAGCCCACCACGCCGACGTTCGTGGACGAACCCGCGATGGGCGCCAGCCCGTGCTTCGCGGCCTCCTCCACCACGACGTCCCAGCGCGCACCCGCGCCGACGGTCGCCGTGCGCGAGCCGACGTCGATGCTCACCTGGTTCATCCGGCGCGTGGAGATGAAGACCCCGGACGTGACGGGCACGTAGGAGCCGTGACCCGCGCCCTGCACCGTGACGCGCAGCTTGTGCTCGTGGGCGAAGCGCACCGCCTCCGCGACGTCCGCGGCGGACTGCGCGGCGACCACGTACTCCGGCGTGTGGACGATGGTGACGTTGAAGCCGGCGACCTCCGGCGCGTAGCCGGCATCCTGCGAATTGAAGACAGGGCAGCTCACACGGCTTGCGAGTGTCTGGGACATGGGATGTTGCTCCTTCGGTCGTCCAACCGGAGCGCGGCTGGAGGGGGTTCGGTTCCGGTCTCGTCGGGGGCGAGAGGCGCGGCAGCATAGTGCCAGCGGACCGGCCCGTGCATTTCCCTGTCATCCCGAGCGCATCGGTTGCTCCCCCGCACGCCCACGATGTCGGTCATGTCACGAATGCATGACCCGCGTCAGAGCAGGGCGTGCTCTTCCAGCTTGTTGTAGAGCGTGCGCCGGCTGATGCCGAGCAGCCGAGCCGCCAGCGTGCGGTTGTCGCCCGCGCGCTTCAGCGCATCCACCAGCGCGTCCTTCTCCACGTCCTTGCGACGGGACTCCAGCGTGCCGGAGTCGGAGGAGGGCAGGGGCGCGGCGACGGGCGGCGGGGCGAGGCCGGGCTGGCGCGACAGCTCGCGCGCGACGTCCGCGCCCGTGAGCTGGGGCCCGTCGGAGAGCACCACCAGCCGCTCCATGAAGTTCTGCAACTGGCGCACGTTGCCGGGCCACGGCTGGGATTGGAGCACCGCGAGGCCGTCCGCGCTCAACGTGAACGGGGGCCGGCCGTTGGTCTTCGCGTGCACGTCGAGGAAGTGACGGGCCAGCGGCTCGATGTCCTCGGGGCGCTCGCGCAGGGACGGCAGCCAGAGGGGCACCACGTTGAGGCGGTAGAAGAGGTCCTCGCGGAAGGTGCCCCGGCGCACCAGGTCTTCCAGCGGCTGGTGCGTGGCCGCGACGAAGCGCACGTCCACCTTCACCGTCTGCGTGCCGCCCAGCCGTTCGAACTCGCGCTCCTGGATGACGCGCAGCAGCTTCACCTGCACGGCCTGGGACACGTCGCCAATCTCGTCGAGGAACAGCGTGCCACCGTGCGCCAGCTCCACGCGGCCGGGCTTGCGCGTCGCCGCGCCGGTGAAGGCGCCCTTCTCGTAGCCGAACAGCTCGCTCTCCAGCAGCGTGTCCGGCAGCGCCGCGCAGTGCAGCTTCACGAACGGTCCCGCGCGCCGGGGGCTGCCGTCGTGCACCGCGCGGGCGGCCAGCTCCTTGCCCGTGCCGGACTCGCCGCGCAAGAGCACCGTGGCCGTGCCCACCGCGGCCCGGGCCAGCAGGGACTTCACGTCCGCCATGGCGCGGCTTGCACCCACGAAGAGTCCGTCCGGCGCCTTGCCGGTGTCGCGTGTCGGCTCGGGTTCCTTCTGGGCTCGCAACAGCGCCTTGTGGAGGGAGAAGAGCAGCTCCTCCCGGTCGAAGGGCTTGAGCACGAAGTCCGCCGCGCCCGCCTTCATCGCCTCCACCGCGAGGGGCACGGTGCCATGCGCGGTCATCAGGAGCACGGGCACGTCCGGCCAGCCGCGCCCGACCTCCGCGAGCAGCTCCAGGCCGCTCATGCCCGGCATGCGAACGTCGCTCAACACCACGTCGATGGGCCGGCGCGCGAGCAGGGCCAGGGCGTCGCGCGCGTTGGAGGCGGGGTGCGGGGTGAGGCCCGCCTGGGTGAGCAGCGCGCCCAGCACCTTGAGCAGGGCCGGGTCGTCGTCCACCAGCAACACATGGCCTTTGAGTGGCTCGCTCACGCGGCTTCTTCCTTGGATTGTCGGGACGGCGGGGCAGGGGCCTTGGGCAGGCGCAGGCGCAGGAGGGTGCCTCGGCCCTCGCCGCTCGTCAGGGACGCGGTGCCGCCGTGTGCTTCGGCCACGCGGCGCACGAAGGCGAGCCCCAGTCCGCTGCCCGTCGCCTTCGTGGTGAAGAAGTCGTCGAAGGCGCGCTCGCGCGTGCGGGCGTCCATGCCGCTGCCGGTGTCCTCCACGCTCACCACCACTGCGCTGGCGTCCTCGCCGGTGCGCACGGTGAGGGTGCCGCCCGTGGGCATCGCCTCGAAGGCGTTGCGCACCAGGTTCTCCAGCGCGTTGGCGAGCAGGTCCTCGTCGCCTTCACACGCGGGCAGGTCGGGCGCGAGCACCTTGGTGAGCACCACCGCGCCGGGGTTCGCGAAGGCCTGGAGTGACAGCACGCCGTCCACCAGCCGGTTCAGGTCCAGCGGTCTGCGCAGCGGCTCCACGCGCGCGAGGCGCTGGTAGGTGCCCGCCACGCGGTCCAGGCGCTCCACCTGCTCCAGCAGCAGGTCCAGGAACTCGCCGTGCGCTTCCCACGAGTGGCCGCGCGCATGCTCTTCCTTGAGGTACTGCGCGGCGCCCTTGAGCGCGGCGATGGGGTTGCGCAGGTCGTGGGACATCTGCGCGGAGAACCTCCCCAGCGTGGCCAACTGCTCCATGCGCTCGCGCCGGGTGACGAAGCCGGTGACGACGCGTCGGGCCGCCGCCAGCAGCGAGAAGGTGATGGCGGTGGTGCCCACGACGAGCGCGCCGGACTCCGCGGCGAACACACGGAAGAGCGCGAGGTACGCGAGGACGCCCACCAGCGCGAGGACGACGGCGTGCACCGCCGCGCTCGTGGCCCGAGCGTCCTGGCCGAAGAGCTGGAAGCGCAGCGACGCGGTGGCCATCACGGGCAGGCCCAGCAGCGTGCCCACGTTGCCCAGCTTCAGCACGGGCAGGCCCATGTCCGCCGCCAGGTCCGTGAGCAGCATCGCGACCAGCAGCGCCAGACCCAGCAGCACCAGTCCCGCGCGGGCCCGCTCGTCCGGCAGGCCGGAGCGGCGCAGGTGCCGCGCGAGCAGCACGAAGCCGGTGGTGAGGATGGGCAGCACGAGGAGGCTCACCGCGACGCCGAAGCGGACGGTGTTGATCCGCTGCGCGAGCGAAGGCACGCCGATGGCCACGAGCATGGCGAACGCCAGCGCGCTCATCACGCCGTAGGTGCCGTACATGGCCCACGCGGAGCGGCGCCTGCGACCCACGAACGCGAGGATGAAGTGCACCGCGCACGGCAGCGTCATCAGCGCCGCGGCGAAGCCCACCAGCCGCCAGCCCGTGTCGCCCGAGCGCGCCAGTCCGAAGGCGGAGAAGTTCCAGGTGGACAGCGCGATGGACAGCAGCGACAGCGGCAGCGCGAGCGGACTCCTGCCCACGCGGGCCAGCGCGATGCCGGCGAGCGCGAGCTGTCCCGCGCACGCCAACAGGCTGACCCACATGGCGCCCGTCATCGCGCGCTCCCGGGCACGAACCCCGGAGCCCATGCGATGCGGTGGGACGCGGGACGTCCTGTGTCCGTCATCGCGCGCGCTCCAGAGGGGAAGAGCCGCGTGCGCCGTGCCCCGCGCGCACCCACAGGAAGCTGACGCCCATCGCGCCCGTCATCGCGCGCTCCCGGGAGGAGACCTCAGAGCATGCCCAGACGGCGGGCATTGGCCGGATCCACCGCCGCGGCCTCCCAGCGTCGCACCGCGGCCTCGCGCTCCGCGTCGGGCGCGTCCGCGTAGAAGCCGAGCGTGTCGTGCAGGGCCCGGCTCAGCTCCTCGATGGCGGCCAGTCGGACGTCCAGCTCGCGGTGGCGAAGCGCGGCCACCAGCCAGTCCGCGCGGCGACGGCTGCGGTTCTCCGCCCACCACGACGTCCACTGGCGCGGTTGCAGGCCCAGCGTCGCGCGGGTGACTTCCCGCAGCGCTTCGGCGGCGGCCTGCGCGCACATCGCGTCGTCGCTGCCGGTGAGGTTGATGAGGCCCTCGATGGCGTCGCGGTCGTGCAGCGTGCCCAGCGCCCGGGCCGCCAGCGAGCGGCGCAGCGCGTCCCGGCTGGTGAGTTCCTGGCGCAGGTCGCGCAGGGATGCATCCAGGCGCGGCAGGTGCTTGAGCGCGGCGGCGGCCACGCGCGCGGCGCTGGAGATGTCCGGCTCCATGTCGAAGAGGCCGCGCAGCACCCCGTCCACCAGCTCCGCGTAGGGCAGGTTGCCCGCCGTGAGCAGCGCCAGGTAGCGCGCGTCCGCGTCATTCGAATCCAGCAGCGGCGCCAGCGCGACGGCCGCGGGACGGCCCAGGCGCGACAGGGCGGCGGGGATGGGACCCAGCTCGTCCGCCTCCGGTAGCTCCACCACCGGCAGACGGCTCCAGGCCGTGGGGCCGGGGAAGTGCTGCGCGAGCACGCGGGCGCTGGCCTCGGGCGAGCGCGCCAGCTCCGCCATCGCGCTGGAGCGCTGCGCGGCGTCTGGACCCGTGAGCCGGCGCAAGAGGGGCGCGAAGTCCGGGGGCGGCCGCTCCTCGGGGGACAGCACGCGCGGCGGCATGGCGGCGGCGCGGCCCAGGTTGCCCACGCCTCCCCGACCGAAGAACGGACTCCAGCCGAGGCCCGCGACCACCGCGGGCGCGGGGGCCGGCAGGGACGCGGCCGGGAAGCCGGGCACGTCCACGTCGATGGTGATGTCCTCCTCCGGCGCGCGCAGCTCGGACACGCGCTGCTTGCGGAAGAGGATGAGCTCCTGGAAGGCCGCCGGCAGGTCCTGGCAGAACAGGATGTAGTCGCTCAGCCGGCGCTGGCTCATCGGCTTCTGGCCGCAGTCCCCGTAGAGGATGGCCACCAGCCGGCCCTTCACCTCCACCGGGTACAGGAAGACGGTGCGCGGCGCCTGCCGGCCGAACAGCTCCAGGTAGTGCCGCGTGAGCGCGTCCGGCGGCAGCGGGCCCGCGTAGCTGCCCCGCGTGACGGCCACGGTGCGGAAGACGCTGCTCGCGTCCAGCGGGATGGACACCTGCGACAGGGCGCTCGCGTCCAGGCCCTCGCCCCGAGCATCCCAACCGCCAGCGGCGCCTCGCACCACCGCGAAGGCGGCCACGTAGTCGAACGTGCGGCGGCCGAAGCGCAGCGCCACGTCCACCAGGCGGTCCCGGTCCCGCGTCGCCTCGCGCAGCGCGGAGCGGGCCTGGGGCAGCGTCCAGTCAGGCACCGGTGCGCCCGGCGCGCTCGACGCACCGGCCACCGGGGGCGCGCCTTCCTGCGCGTTGCGCGGACGGTTCGCGCCCGGGTTCGACGCCGGGTTGCTGAAGATGATGAACGACGGCTCACCCCGGGGCGGCGCCGGAGGAACCGGCGGTGGGGTCGGCGTCGTGGTCCGGGCGGCTTCACGGGCCTGTTGCGCGGGCGCGGGAGGCCACACGGGCGGCGGCGTGGCGGTGCGATTTCCCGCGGTCGGTGGCGGCTGTGCGGCGGGCGCTGTCCGGGGAGGCTGCGCGGAAGGCTGTGAAGCCGTGGCGGGCGGCGGGACTGGGGCTGTCGGCGCGGCGGTGCCCGGTCGGGCATTCTGTCCCGGAGCCTGCGGCGCGGCAGCGGTGCCCTGTGCCGGAGCGGAGGTGCCCTGTCCCGGGGCGGTAGTGCCCGGTCGGGCGGCCTGACCGGAAGGCTGCTGCGCGGTCGCGGTGCCTTGTGTCGGAGCGGAGGTCCCCGGTCGGGCGTTCTGCCCGGGAGCCTGCGGACCGGGAGCTCCTGCGACCCCGTCCGTGGCGATTCCCCGGACAGGAGCCTGGGGCGCCGCCGGGCGCACGGCGGGTGTTCCCTGGGCCGGTGACGGGGGAGAGGCGGAGGGCGGAGCGGTGCGGTTCGCCGGCGCGGCGGGCGTGGCCGGCCCCACGGGCATCAGCACGGGCACGGGCTGCGGAGGCGGGAGCGGCTTCTCGCCGGGGGGATAGAGCGTCGGGGGCGCGCCTCCCGCTGGCACGGCCGCGCTCCGGTTCGGCGTCGCGGCGGGGGGCGTGGCGCGGGCCGGCGTTCCCGGCATGTTCAGCCGCAGGGGCTCGCGCACGTACGCGGGCGGCGGGATGTCCGCGGGCGCCGGAGGCGGGGTGGGGCGCTGGACCGCCCGGGCCGACGTGACGGGGCCGGCGGAGGAGTTGAGGCGCAGGGGCTCGCGCACATACGCGGGCGGCGGGATGTCCGCGGGCTCGGGCTCACGCGCGGCGGCGGCGGGACGGGCCTCGGGCGCCAGGGGCTCCTGGGCGACGGAGCGCGCGAGCTGCTCCACCATGTCCACCGACATCGACTCGTCCTCGGGTGGAGGCGGCGGAGGCGGGGTGTGGGTCCCGGCCTGCTGCGCGGCGAGCGCCTCGCCCAACTGGACGAAGCGCGGCGGCAGCGGCTGGCGGTAGATGATGGAGATCCACTCGCGCACCCGCAGCTCGATGGCGACCCAGAGCTCCAGCGGCTTGCCCAGGAGGAAGCCGACTTCGTCCAGCTCCTTCTTCGGCACCGGGTAGGCGCACGCCACGTGCAGCGTGGTGCCGTCCAGGGACAGGGGCACCACGCTCAGCCGCTCCGCGATCTTCGGAGGGATGAAGGTGGCGACCTCCTGGTTGGGCTCGAAGTCCACCAGGTTCACGGGCCGGAAGCCGGAGGCCTCGCCGAGCATCGCGAGCACGTCCTGCTCGGACATGCCGCGCTCCATCAGCGCGGTGTCGAGGTGGCCACCCTGGGCCTGGTGTTGACGCAACAACTCCCCGGCCTGCTCCTGGGACAGGAGGCCGCGCGAGACGAGGTGCTGGGCAAGACGGGAAGGCATGAAGGCCGCGGCATCTTACGGCCGCGGCCGCAAGGCACAATGAGCCGGTTTCAGCTCGGTTGGACGACGAAGGTGGACGTCAGCTTGTCATGCAGGGTCTGGCCGCGTCGGTCGAACAGCGCCATCCAGAAGCCGCCCA
>SECN01000206.1 GCA_004173515.1 Myxococcaceae bacterium
AGCCCCAGCTCCCACGGCAGGCCCGCGTGCTGGAGGCTGGAGAGGGGAGAGGCGCCCGTGCCGCCCTCGTAGCCGGCGATGACCACGGCGCTGGCGCCCGCCTTGGCGACGCCTGCGGCGATGGTGCCCACGCCCACCTCGCTCACCAGCTTCACGCTCACGCGCGCCTTCGCGTTGACGGACTGGAGGTCGTAGATGAGCTGCGCCAGGTCCTC
Source organism: Myxococcaceae bacterium (assembly GCA_004173515.1). Classification (GTDB taxonomy): domain Bacteria; phylum Myxococcota; class Myxococcia; order Myxococcales; family Myxococcaceae; genus Corallococcus. The sequence goes on from SECN01000206.1 coordinate 216, forward strand.
GATGGAGTAGATGTCGTGGTGCGGCGGCGGGGAGATGAGCGTCACGCCCGGCGTGGACCAGCGCACGCGCGCGATTCTTTCATCCACCTTGTGGCCCGGGAGCTGTCCGCCCTCGCCGGGCTTGGCGCCCTGGGCCATCTTGATTTGAAGCTCATCCGCGTTGACCAGGTACTCGGCGGTGACGCCGAAGCGCGCGCTCGCCACCTGCTTGATGGCGCTGCGGCGCGAGTCGCCGTTGGGCTCCTTCGTGTAGCGCCGCGCCTCCTCGCCCCCCTCGCCGCTGTTGGACCTGCCGCCCAGCCGGTTCATCGCGATGGCCAGCGTCTCGTGCGCCTCCGCGCTGATGGAGCCGAAGGACATGGCCCCGGTGACGAAGCGGCGCGCCAGCTCCAGCGCCGGCTCCACTTCGTCCAGCGGTACCGGCGTACAGCCCTCCGTCACCACGTCCAGCAGGCCGCGCAGGTTGCTGTGCTCGCGCGTCTCGTCGTCCGCCAGCTTCGAATACTCCTGGAACGCCACCGCGTCGTCCGCGCGCACCGCCGCCTGGAGCTTCGCCACCGTGGCCGGGTTCCACTTGTGCCGCTCACCCTGCCGGCGCCAGCGGAACTGACCGCCCACGGGCAGCAGGCCCTCCTCGCCGTCCGCCGCCTGGCCGAAGCCGCGCGCGTGCCGTTCAGAGACTTCCCGCCCCAGCTCCGGCAGGCCCACGCCCTCGATGCGGGACGGGGTGCCGGTGAAGTGCTTCTCAATCAGCCCGCGCTGCAAACCCACCGCCTCGAAGAGCTGCGAGCCTCGGTACGACTGGAGCGTGGAGATGCCCATCTTGGACATCACCTTGAGCAGGCCCTCCTCCAGCGCGTGGAGGTACTGCTCCTGGGCCTTGTCCTCGCCCGCCTTCAGCTCGCCCGCGTCCGCCAGCGCGCGCAGCGTGTCCAGCGCGAGGTACGGGTTCACCGCCGACACGCCGTAGGCGAACAGGCACGCGAAGTGGTGCACCTCGCGCGGCTCCGCCGTCTCCAGCACGATGCCCGTGTACATGCGGGTGCCGTCGCGCACCAGCCGCTGGTGCACCGCCGACACGGCCAGCAGCGCCGGGATGGCCGCGTGCGCCGCGTCCACGCCCCGGTCGCTCAGCACCAGCACGCTGGCGCCCGCGTCCACCGCGTCCACCGCCGCCATGCACAGCCGCTCCACCGCCACCTCCAGCGCCGTGGCCGCGCCGCCCGCGTGTGGGTACAGCAGGCTCAGCGTGCGTGGCTCGAACAGGCCCGTGTCACCGCGCAGGTTCGCGAGCCGCGCCAGCTGCCCGTTGGTCAGGATGGGGCCTGGGAGCGACAGCCGGTGACACTGCTCGGGGGTCTCCTCGAAGGTGTTGCCTTCGGGGCCCAGCGCGGTGGCCAGCGTCATCACCAGCGCTTCGCGCAGCGGGTCGATGGGCGGGTTGGTTACCTGCGCGAAGAGCTGGTGGAAGTAGTTGAAGAGGGTGGGGGCCTGGTCGCTCAGCACCGCGAGCGGCGTGTCGGTGCCCATGGAGCCGGTGGGCTCCTTGCCCGTCTCCGCCATGGGCACCAGCGTGGTGCGCACGTCCTCGTCCGTGAAGCCGAACGCGCGCTGGAGCCGCCACAGCGATTCGCCCTTCAGCCGCTCCGGCGCGGGCACCGCGGGCAGGTCCTCGAAGGTGAAGACGTTGCGCTGCAACCACCGCCGGTACGGCCAGCGCGTGGTGATCTCCCGCTTGGCCTCCTCGTCCTCGATGATGCGCCCCTCGGCGGTGTCCACCAGCAGCATGCGGCCCGGCGTCAGCCGACCCTTGCGGCGCACCTGCGACGGGGGCACGTCGATGACGCCCGTCTCCGAGGCCAGGATGATGCGGTCATCCTCCGTCACCAGGTAGCGCGCGGGCCTCAGGCCGTTTCGGTCCAGGGTCGCGCCGATGAGCTGCCCGTCCGTGAACGCGATGGCCGCGGGCCCGTCCCACGGCTCCAGCAGCGAAGCGGAGTACTCGTAGAAGGCCCGGCGCTCGTCGGGCATCTGCTTGTGCGCCTCCCACGCCTCCGGGATCATCATCATCATGGCGTGGGGCAGGGTGCGGCCGCCCAGGTAGAGCAGCTCCACCATGTTGTCGAACTGCGCGGAGTCACTCTTGCCCGGAACGATGATGGGCCACAGCGGCTCCAGGCTGCCGCCCAGCTTCGCCGTCTGGAGCAGGCCGCGCCGCGCCGTCATCCAGTTGCGGTTGCCACGCAGTGTATTGATTTCACCGTTGTGCGCGATGAAGCGGAACGGCTGCGCCAGTTCCCACGTGGGGAACGTGTTGGTGGAGAATCGCGAGTGCACCAGCGCCAGCGCGCTGACGAACTCCGGGTGCCGCAGGTCCGCGTAGAAGCGCGGCAGCTGCCGGGGCAGGAGCAGCCCCTTGTAGATGAGCGTCTCCGACGAACAGCTGGCCACGTGGAAGCGGCCCTGCGGATCCACGCCGCGCGCCAGCACGCGGTTCTCCACCAGCTTGCGGATGCGGTAGAGCTTGCGCTCGAAGGCGCTGGGCACCACGCGGCGTCGCGCGATGAAGAGCTGCCGGATGACCGGCGCCACCTGCCGGGCGAGCGACCCCAGCTCCTGCGGCGCCACCGGCACGTCACGCCAGCCGAGCAGCCGCTGGCCCTCCTCCTCCACCACGTCCTCGAACAGCGCCTCGCACGCGCGGCGCGCCTCGGGCTCCGGCGGCAGGAACACCTGCGCCACCCCGTACTGGCGGCGCGGGGGCAGCTCGAAGCCCAGCTTGGGGGCTTCATGGTTGAAGAAGCGGTGCGGCAACTGCACCAGGATTCCGGCGCCGTCGCCCGTCTCCGGGTCGCGTCCTGCCGCGGCGCGGTGGCTCAGCCGGTTGAGCAGCTCCAGCGCGTCCTCCACGATGCCGCGCGAGCGCTGACCCCTCAGGTGGGCCACGAACCCCACGCCGCACGCGTCGTGCTCGGTCTCCGGCTCATACAGGCCGTAGCGCCGCGGGAGGGTGAACGACATCGTGTGGACCCCTTTCCCGCATGACACGGGAAGCCAAGCTGTGGAGCTTGCAGGCTAACGCGCCGTGTCGCACTCCGTAAAGACAGGGTGGCTCAGGGGGTTGATGCCTCAAGCGGAGTGGGACCGGGGGGACGGGCCCGTGAAACATCCCGCACCCAGCGTTGAATCAGCCCCGCAGGCCGTGGATGAACGGATGAACGGCCAACATTCGGGACAGATGGTTGTTTCCTGTTGCCGCGGTGCTTCACATCCTCGGAGCCACCTTGCGATTGCTGCAGCGACTGAAGACGGAGACGCGCGCTCACCACGAGCGCACGGAAGGCGTGGTGCGCCTGATGGACGCGCACCTGACGCCGGGCGACTACCAGCGCCACCTGGAGGACTTCCACGGCCTCTATGTCCCCCTGGAGGCGCGGCTCGCCGGTCCCCTGTCGGTGGTGGGGCCCGCGCTGTCGCTTGAGTCGCGCTGGAAGGTGCCCCTGTTGGAAGAGGACCTGCGGGCGCTGGGCCATGACACGGCCTCGCTCGCACGGCTGCCGCGCGCCTTTCCGCTGCCGTCCCTGCCGGGGCTCGCCGAGGCGCTGGGCTGCGCATACGTGCTGGAGGGATCCACGCTGGGCGGGCAGCTCATCCTGCGCCACCTGACGCGGCACTTTGGCCCGGACGCGCGCGTGGGCACCTTTGCCTTCTTCCGGGCCTACGGTGATCAGGTGGGCCCCATGTGGAAGGCCTTCGGCGACGTCGTCACCCAGGCGTCCGAACGGGCGGCCTCCGACACCTTCGATGCGGCCGTCGTCCAGGGCGCCCGCGACACCTTCGACGCCTTCGCTGGCTGGTTGATGCGGGAGAACGATGTCTCCGTCCGTGTCTGACGCAGACCTGAGTGTCTGCGACCGTGAACCCATCCACCTGCTGGGCGGCATCCAGCCCCGGGGCGTGCTCGTTGCCTTCGACAAGGAGGACGGCTCCATCCGCGTGGTGAGCTCCAACGCGGCCGCGCTGCTCGGCGTCGGCCCGGACGCGCTCGTGGGCCAGCTCCTCTCCCGCGTCATTCCCCGCGAGGTGCTGGCGCGCGTGGAGGCGGCCGTGGCCTTGGGGCCCGTCAACGTGGAGGTGGGCGGGCGCAGGTGCTCCGCGCTCCTGCACGAGAGCGACGGACTGGGGGTGCTGGAGCTGGAGCCGCTGGCGGACGCGGACGCGAGCGCGGAAGAGGACGCGCTGACGGCGGTGCACCGGCTGGTGCTGCCGCTGGCCCGGGCGAAGGGCGCGGCCGCGCTGCTCCAGGAGGCCGCGAACGCGGTGCGGGCGCTCATCGGCTACGACCGGGTGATGGTGTACCGCTTCCACGCGGACTTCCACGGCGAGGTGGTGGCCGAAAGCGTGCGCGAAGGCGTCGAGCGCTTCATGGGCCTGCACTACCCGGCGACCGACATCCCGGTGCAGGCGCGGGCCCTCTACACGCGCAACCCCCTGCGCCTCATCGCGGACGTGGACGCGAAGGTCGTGGGGCTGGTCCCCGCCGTGCTGCCCGGCACGGACCGGCCATTGGACTTGTCCAGCGCGGCGCTGCGCAGCGTGTCGGAGATCCACCTGGAGTACCTGCGCAACATGGGCGTGGGCGCGTCCTTCAGCGTGTCGCTGCTGAAGGACGGGCAGCTCTGGGGGCTCATGGCCTGCCACCACCTGTCGCCCCGGGGCGTGTCGGCCGCGCGGCGTCAGGCGTGCGAGGTGCTGGCGCGCCTGCTGTCGCTCCAGCTCTCCGCCGAGGAGCGCGCGGTGGAGTCCGCGGCCCAGGCGCGTCGCGCGTCGCTGCTGGATGTCCTGGTGGTGCCGGGGCTGGGCGAGCGCAGTCCCGCGCGGGCCCTGGAGGCGCAGGCACCGCTGCTGATGGACCTCACCGGCGCCACGGGCGTGGCGCTGGTGCTGGGCGCGAGCGCGGGACTGCCGGGGGGCGCCCCGCTCTTGCTGGGGGACACGCCGTCGGAGGCGGAGGTGCTCGCCCTGGTGGCGTGGCTGGCCCGGCAGGAGCTTCCGGGCGACCTCTTCCACGTGGACCGGCTGGGGGACGTCTACGCGCCGCTGGCCTCGCGCGCGGAGGTCGCCGCGGGTCTGCTGGCCGTGCGCCTGGACCCGGCGGTTCCGCACTTCGCGCTGTGGTTCCGGCCGGAGGTGGCGCGCACCGTGACGTGGGCCGGCAATCCGAACAAGCCCGTGCGCCCGGAGCCGGGGCACGCACGGCTGCACCCCCGCGCGTCCTTCGACGTGTGGCGCGAGGAGGTGCGGGACGCGTCGCTGCCCTGGTCCGCGCAGGACCTGGAGGCGGCGCGCGCGCTCAAGGGCGCGCTGGTGGGCGTGGTGCTGCGGCACGCGGAGGAGGTGGCGCGCCTGTCGCGCGAGCTGGCCCGCTCCAACGCGGAGCTGGACGCCTTCGGTGGCACCGTGGCGCACGACCTCAAGGAGCCCCTTCGCGGCATCCTCCAGTACAGCTCCTTCCTCCAGGAGGACTTCGGTCCCACGCTGGGCCCCGCCGGCAGCGCGCAGTTGGAGTCCCTGACGTGGCTGGCGAAGCGCACGCATGACCTGCTCGACAGCCTCTTCGAATACAGCCGCCTGGGCCGGCTGGAGCTGGCGTGGGAGGCGACGGACCAGCAGGCCCTGGTGGAGGACGTGCTGCGCACGCTGAGCGTGCGGCTGGAGGAGGGCAGGGTGGCGATGCGCCTGCCCCGTCGCCTGCCCACCGTCGCGTGCGACCCCGTCCGCATCCGCCAGGTGTGGGCGAACCTCATCTCCAACGCGGCCAAGTACCAGACGGCCGAGCCCCGCTGGGTGGAGGTGGGCTACTTCGGCCCGGGCGAAACGCGTCCGGAGGCGGCGCGGCATGTCATCGCGCCCTACCTTTTCTACGTCAAGGACCCTGGCATCGGGATCGCGCCGCAATTCCACGAAGCCATCTTCGAGCTGTTCCGTCGCCTGCACCCCGCGCAGGCGTTTGGCGGCGGCAGCGGTGCGGGGCTGGCCATCGCGCGGCGATTGGTGTCATTGCACGGTGGCACGCTGTGGTTGGACTCCGCGCCGGGGCGGGGCGCCACCTTCTTCTTCACGCTCGGCGAGGAGCCCCGCGCATGAACCCGCTCCTGCTCGTGGAGGACAGCGACCCTGACGCGGAGGCATTGCAGCGCATCGCGCGCCGGCTGCCGCTGCCCGTACCGGTGGTGCGCGTGCGCGACGGCGAGAGCGCCCTGGACTACCTCTACCGACGGGGGGCCTACGCGGAAGCGGAGCGGCCCGTGCTCATCCTGCTGGACATGCACATGCCCGGCATCAACGGGCGCGAGGTGCTGACGAAGCTGAAGGCGGATCCGAACCTGCGCGCCATCCCGGTCGTCATCTTCTCCAGCTCGGTGGAGGCGAAGGACGTGGACGGCGCCTACGCGGATGGCGCCAACAGCTACCTGTTCAAGCCGGAGGTGGGCCCGCAGCTCCAGGCCACCGCGGAGGCGCTGCACGCCTTCTGGTTCAAGGCCGCGCGCCTGCCCGTGCCCCAGGAGCAGAGCCCGTGAGGCTGCGCGTGCTGCTGGTCGACGACGGCCTGGCGGACCGCGTCGCGGTCATCCGCGCGCTCGCGAAGGATCCGGACACGCAGTGGGAGGTGGCGCAGGTGGCCTCCGCCGAGGAGGCCCTGGCGTACCTGTCCCACAACGCCGTGGACGCGATGCTGCTCGACTACCACCTGCCCGGGATGAACGGCGTGGCCCTGCTCCAGCAGCTCGCCGCGCTGGGCCTGCCCACCGTGCCCGCCGTGGTGGTGCTCACCGGCAGCGGCAACGAGCGCGTGGCGGTGGAGGCCATGAAGGCCGGCGCCCAGGACTACCTTGTCAAGGAGGCCTTCAGCCCGGAGCGCCTGCGCCGCAGCCTGAAGGCCGCCGTGGACGCCGTGCGCATGACGCGCGAGCTGGAAGAGCGCCGCCTGCGCGCCGAACGGGCGGAGGCCGTCGCCCGGGACGCGCTGGCCGTGCGCGACGAGCTCTTCTCCCTGGCGACGCACGACCTCAAGGGCCCGCTGCAGATCATGACGCTCAACGCCCAGGTGCTGCGCCGGCTGATCCCCGCCTCCACGATGACCCCCGCGCTGGAGACGCGCCTGGGCCACATCGTGCGCGCCGCGCACCGCATGGGGGAGCTCATCGACCACTTCCTGGAGGTGACGCGCGGCCAGGAGCGTCCGCTCAAGCGCGAACCCATGGACCTGCTCGCCATGGTGCGCGGCAAGATGCGCGAGCTGGAAGCCACCGCGTCGCGCCACACCTTCGTCCTGGATGCGCCGGAAGGCCGCGACTTCACGGGCGACTGGGACGCGCATGCCCTGGAGCGCGTGCTGGAGAACCTGATGGGCAACGCGGTGAAGTACAGCGCCGCGGGCTCCACCGTCACCGTGCGCCTGGCGGTGGAGGAGCAGGACCCCCAGCAGTCGGTGCTGCTCTACGTGGTGGACCAGGGCATCGGCATCCCCACGGCGGACCTGCCCTTCGTCTTCGAGCGCTTCCACCGCGGCCGCAACGTCTCCCAGGACGTGCCCGGCAGTGGCGTGGGCCTGGCCAGCGCGCGGCGCATGGTGGAGCTGCACGGCGGGACGCTGTCCGTGGAGAGCCAGGAGAACATCGGCTCCACCTTCATCGTGCGCCTGCCCCGGGGCCTCCAGGTCAGCGCGCTCCCCACGAAGGCCCCACCGCAGGGGCCCGCCCCGGTGAGAGGGCCCTCGCACTCCGCGCAGTGAGCCGGGCCCCGGCTTCGTCGGGACGCCTCAGGACACCGCGGGGATGCCGCCGCGCAGCATGAAGTACACCACCACGCCCGTCACCGACACGTAGAGCCAGATGGGCGCCAGCCACCGCGTCACCTTGCGGTGCCGCGCGAACTGCTGCCGCCAGGAGAAGTAGAAGGCGACGAGCGCCAGGGGCAGCACCGGCATGGACAACAGCACGTGGCTGGCCAGCAGCGTCAGGTACAGCCCCCGGAAGTCGCCCACGTAGCGCGTGTCCCCGTGCACGAAGTGGTAGGCGAGGTAGCCCACCAGGAACAGCGCGGACGCCGCGAACGCGCTCACCATCAGGTTCTGGTGCACCCGGCGCGCGCTCCGCTTGATGGCGATCCACCCGCCCAGCAGCAGCGTCGCCGCCGTCGCGTTGAGCACCGCGTTCACCGCCGGCATGAAGCGCAGATCCACGCCCATGTTCGCGCCGCCCCGGCGGATGAGCAGCAGCCACGCCAGCAGCGCCAGCGCTCCGGCCGACACCACGCCAATGGCGATGAAGAACGACCGGTCGCGCGACGGCGACGAGGGGGGGGACAACCCGAGCGCGGCGTTGGACATGGCCCCTTGTGCCCCCCGTCACCCCCCGCGTGCAACTCCTCTCCAGAGGAGGGTCGTACGTGGGCGTACATGTCGGTCGAATGGAATCGGTAAGGTCAACTGGATCTCAAACCGGAAATTCCTTCATACTCCTACGCGTCGCCCCCGACCCCCCCTCTCGGAGGTTCCCCGTGTTCAGCGTGCGTAGCCTTGCCCCTCTGGCGAGCGCCGCCCTCCTGCTCGCCCTGCCCGCAGCCGCTGAAGAAGCGGTGTGCGCGCCCGTGGCGAAAGTCCCTTTGGAGCGGCATCTTCGGCAGCTTTCCCTCGACCTCCTGGGCCGCCCTCCCACGATGGAGGAGTACAAGACCTTCCAGGCGAAAGGTTCCGTCACCGCGGAGGACGTCCGGCAGATGATGGGCCAGGAGCCCTTCTACGCACGGATGCGCGAATTCCACCGCGCCCTTTTGCGCTCCAACATCAACTCCAGCGTGAACGGCAACGGCGATTACCGGGTTTCCGGCACGCCGCTGAGCTTCGCGGGCAACAACTCCAACGCGCTGCGCGGTGGCCAGAGCCAGCGCTGTGACGGGGAGATCGCCCAGGACAGCTGCAAGGCGAACCCGCAGGACGGGCACTCGCTGACGCCCACCACCTGTCGCGACGAGCAGGGCGTGCCGCTGCCGGTCAGCTACGACTACGACCCGAACTTCTACCAGTGCCGCCTGCTGGACCCGGCCTCCACGGCGCCAGAGCTGAAGTTCGCGGACTGCAACGCGCTGAAGGCCGACGCGACGTACGGCAAGTACGTGAACTTCTGCGACAACCGCTACAACGGCACCGCGGGCAAGTCCGTGGGCTACCTGTGCCTGCCGGACCCGGCCAAGACGAGCACCAACGTGCTGCTGCCGTCGCCGGCCACGGGCGTCATCACGGCCTTCGTGCACCCGAACCCGGAGACGAACCCGTCGCTGCCTCGGCTGGATCGCTGCACGTTCGACCTGGCCAGGCGCAACGGCGTCACCGGCACCTGGGTGCCACAGCGCGGCTGCGTGCAGCGCGACGGCTACGTGACGACCACCGTGCAGCCCTACTGGTCCGTCGCGACGGAGCCGGTGAAGGTGTGCGCCGTGGAGGCGCAGAACCGCGCCACCAACCCGTACACGGGCGAGTCCTGCGAGACGGGCCGCTTCAACGGCGACCGAAGCTGCGGCTGCGGCGACAAGATGCGCCGGTGCGAAATCACCGACGTGCACACCGCGCGCGTCGCCTCCTTCAACGAGGAGCCGCTGCTCATCACCGACGCGGTGGTGCGCAACGACGAGCCCTACTTCAACATCCTCACCACCCGCCGCTCCTTCGTGAACGGCACGCTGTCGGAGTTCTACCGGCAGAAGCAGGGCGTCAACGTCTTCAACGTGAAGGCGCCCGCGGACGTGGCCACGCTGCCCGCCGTCGCGTACGCGAACAGCACCACCTGGACCGAGTACACGCGCGATAGCACGCACTCCGGCGTGCTCACCACGCCCTCGTTCCTCTACCGCTTCCCCACCCAGCGCGCCCGCGTGAACGAGTTCTACGAGGCGTTCCTCTGCAAGCACTTCTCCCCGGCCGCGGACGCCACGCTCCCGCCCCCGGACGACGCCTGCAACCGGGAGAACAACCTGGCCAAGCGCTGTGGCTGCAACTACTGCCACGCCACCATCGAGCCCACGGGCGCGCACTGGGGCCGGTACGCGGAGCGCTCCGCGCTGTTCCTGTCGCCGGAGCAGTTCCCCCGCCTGGATCCGAAGTGCCGCGACTGCGCCATCGCCGGTGACACCAACTGCGGCGGCGAGTGCAGCCAGTACGTGATGCAGGCCTTCGACGGGGACGGCGCCAACTCGCTGGGCCTCCTGAAGACCTACCTCTACCGCTCCGCGGCCGAGGAGCAGAACATCGAGGGCGGTCCCCAGACGCTGGTGAAGCGGATGATGGAGACCGGCGACCTGGAGCGCTGCACCGTCAAGCGCGTGTGGAACGAGTTCCTGGGCCGCGCGATGACGACCGAGGAGCAGCGGATGTATCTGCAGACGCTGTCGCAGGACTTCGCGAAGAACAACCACAGCATGAAGGGCCTCATCGAGCAGGTGGTGATGTCCGACGCGTACCGGAGGATCGACTGATGCGCCGCCTCGTGTTGACCGCGCTTCTCGCGCTCGCAGCGGGCTGCACCCAGGGCTCCGTGGATGCTCCCGCGAAGCCGGTGCCGCTGGATGCCCAGTTGGACCCCGTTCCGAACCCGCACGGGGACGGCACGCAGATCGACCCGCTGCCAGACCCGGAGGCCCAGGGCGGCAGCGTGGGCCGCGCCGCGCGCCGGCTCACCGTCGCGCAGCTCAAGGAGTCCATCAAGATCGCCGTGGGCATGGAGTGGGATGAGCTGGAGGCCCGCGCCCAGTCGCTGGGCCGCGCCGACTACGCGCTCATCACCACGGAGAACACCGAGCCGAACCTCGTCTTCGCCCGCTTCCTGGACGACGGCGCGCGCAAGGTGTGCATCGCGCAGGCGCAGAAGGACATCGCGCAGCCGGACCTGTCGCTGCGCACGCTGGGCCGCACGCTGCCCACGCCCATGAGCGATTTGACCAAGCTCACGGACGCGCAGGTGAACGAGACCATCGTCTACCTGTCCACCCGCTTCTGGGGCGCGCCCCTGGCGGGTGAAGAGCTGGCCCGCTACGCGACCTTCTTCCGCAAGGCCGCCGCCCGTGCCGAAACCCTCAAGAAGCGGGACCAGGCGCTGGCGGTCGTGTGCATCGCCATGCTGACGGACTCGCGCTTCATCACCTACTGACCGCATCCCCTTCAAGGCCGTGGCCCAGGCGACGAACCTGGCCCCCGCCGACCGCTGCTTCGTGTTCGTCTACTTCTCCGGAGGGTGGGACCAGCTGCTCGCGTTCGACCCCCGCGATCCGACCGAGTTCACGGACGACCGGGTCAGCCAGACGCGCATCGTGCCGGGCTACAACCAGTTGTCCACCGACGCGCGCTTCTCGACGATGCCCATCGTCCCCAAGGAGCGCGCGGGCGCGGGCGCGCCGACGATGACGTTCGGCCCCGGGGTGGGCGACATCCGCAACCCCAACCTGTCCGACCACTACGACCTGATGACCGTGGTGCGCGGCATCAACATGAGCACGCTCACGCACGAGGTGGGCTACCGCTACTTCCTCACCGGGAAGATGCCCATCGGCAGCGCGGCGCGCGGCTCCTCCACCGCGACGGAGATCGTCGGGCAGATGAAGCCCGCGGTGCCCATCCCGTC
>SECN01000207.1 GCA_004173515.1 Myxococcaceae bacterium
AGCGGGTTGTCGTAGAAGCTGAACCCGGTCCAGCTGCGCTCGACCGAGCCACCGACGTTGCGGGTGAACTCGCGCCGGTTCATGCGGCGGATGCGCGTCGGCGCATCCGAGCGCACGCCTTCGGTGCAGCTGAAGAGCGCGGACTGATCGAGCAGGTTGGGCTCGGACACCACGGTCACGGGCGGGCCATCCGTGCCGCTGCAGAGGGGCATCCCCTGCCCGATCCAGGCATCGAGCGCGGCGAGCTCGGCTGCGCTCGCGCGCTCATGCGGGGCCGGCGGCATCGGAGACGCGTCGTCGCGCATGCGGATGAGCGCGCGCTGGGCGTTGCTGAGCCTCCCATCCATCGCCGAGCTCACCCGCATGTCGTGCAGGGTGCGCAGCGGCAGCGTCGCCCCCTGGGTCGGCAGCGCGCCGTGACAGCTGGCGCAGCGGTTGGCGAGCACCGACTGCACCACGCACGCGGCGCCCAGGTTCACACCGGAATCACCGGGGTCACCGGGGTTGTTGGGGCCTCCGTCGTTGGTGCCTGGCTCGATGATGCCCTTGCACGCAATGAGGCTCAACAGTCCGGCCAGCAGGAGGACGCGGTTCATCCGGCCAGATTGGCATTGACGGTGGGGGGGATGGCAAGCAGGTCCTGCCAGATGGCTCAGATCTGCCTGGGCCCCCGGTGGTGCCGGCGGTGGGGGCGCGCAGGTGCCCTGTGCCTACCCAAAATCCCATTGGCTCCGCGGCTCTGCTGCGGCGGGGGGCGCACCCTCTCGCGAGGATGGCGCATGAACAAGCCCCCAGCCTCGTTCAGCGCGGCACCAGCTCACCAACGATGGGCGCGAGCACTCCCATCAACCGGTTCATCACCACCCGCACGCGGCGCGGCACCGAGCGCCCGTGCGTATGCAGGAGCGCGATGGGCACGGGCCGCGCGACGAACTCCGGGAGAATCTCGACGAGCGTGTGGTCATGTCGCTCGAGGCCATGACGTGGGACCTGCACGATGCCCAGGCCCGCGATGCCGGCCGCTTATCACCACGACGAGAGCAGCCGTCATCGCCAGGAGACGTGGGCACAATCCTGCAGATGCTGACTGACAGGCGTCGGGGGGGCCATGCCCCGGTGCGACTCGCCTCGCTTGGGACCGCGCGCCAGCCGGCACCGAGCCTCCCCGGGTTCTGTACCCGAGATGAGGTGACCGGAGGATGTCCACGACGATGCCGAGACGCGAGCGCAGGAAGTACACGCCGGAGTTCAAAGCCCGAGCGGTGAAGCTGGCGCTGGGCGAGAAGGAAGAACTCGCCCAACTGCGCCGCGAGGTGCGCCAGCTTCGGATGGAGCGGGAGAGATTGAAAAACGCGGCGGCACGCTCAACCGGTCAGAGCAACACGCTTTCCACGGAGCTGATCAGTTGACCTGGATCTCACCGATGATGCCCGCGGCCGAGCTCCAGAGATCCCAACCTTCCTGCGGGTCGCAGGAGGAGTGGAGCGAATCGACGATCGCGCGGAGGGTATAGGTCCCGGGTTGGGTCGGCGCCGGCAGCGAGACGCGGGTGAAGGCCGACGCGCTTTGCCCCCAGTCGAGGCTGGCGTTGAACGTGCACCCCAACGGCTGCGACGCGACCGCGGGATTCGAGGAGACCCAGGCGACGACGATCTGGTACTGGGTCCTGCAATTCGTGCAGAAGCCCTGGACGTTGTTGATCACATTCGACAGGCTGAGGTCGATGTTCTGGCCGGCAGCGACCGTGGTGCTCGGTCCGATGGAGCCGTTGATGCTCACATCTGCGACCAGGGCCAGACCACCGCCCATCCCGAACGTGACAATGCTCTTCACGTCATCCAGCTTCGTGCACTTGAAGCCGAGCTGCTCCGCCCCGACGCCCGTGCGACCGTAGAGGCCGGTGATGGCATGGCCCGCCGGGCAGGCCGTGGTGGTGGAAGGCCCCGCCAGGCCGAGCGGACCGAGCGCGCTGTCCGACCCGCCCGTTGCGTTCTTCAGTCGCGTGGCGGTCGAACACAGGGCCCCCACCTGGCGGAGTGTCGGCTCCCCTCCCAGCAGTTGCCCCGACATGATCTGGTTGCTCGCGCAGCTCCCGGTCGCGGCCGTCCCTCCCGCCCCGCCACGAGCAGGCGTCAGGGCGGTGGCGCCCAGCGTCCCATCGAGATTCAGCTTGCGACAGATGAGCTGGACCTGCTCGAGCCTGTCGCTGCCGCGGACGTTCAAGCCCGTGCCCACGGAGCCAGCCGGGCACGAGTCCGAGAAGGGCGTGCCCGGGGTCCCCATGGAGGGGAGTTGCGCGCCGGTGGAGGGATTCACGGTGAGCGGCGCCGCCTGCGTGCCCGGGCTGGCCAACGGCGCGGTGCTCCCATCGGTCAGGGACAGGTCAGGGCCGCAGCCGATAAGTCCCGACACGAGGACGGAGCCGGTGAGGAGGCCCATGCGTCGAAGAATGGATTTCATCGTGTTCACTCCAACCTTGAGGGTGGACGCACCGTCGCGGGTGCGCTGGCTGAATGAGTCAGCGATGAAAGGCATTGCAGGCAGCGAGCCAATGCAGTCGACCCGACGGGGGACCCCTGGACGGTGCGCCCCGGGCAGTTGACCGGAGCGACGGCGGCACATCGGCGGCACATCGCGATGGCTGGGATCCACGCACCCGGCACGCTGGGTCACCATCACCCTGGGGCGCCCTGGACAGGCTTGCCTCGATGGCATCCCCAGGGCGCGCCGTCGTTCCACCCAGTGCATGGCTTGTGCGGACCCATCTCCAGAAGGGTTAATCCCGGCCGAATGGATTCAGAGCACGAGGCAGAACTGCAACTCGCCGTGGTCGAGGGACTGCTCGCGCAGGGGGATGTCCGCGCGCTGCGCGACGATGCCCTCCGTCAGCGGCGAAGTCCCTTGTCGCTGCTGGCGCACCGGCACGCGCTCTCACCGGACACCGTCGCCTCGCTCCGGCGCATCGCCGCGGCCATGGTCTCTCCCGGCCCCATCGCCTTGGAGGGCGCAGCGACGTTGGAGCCCTCCTCGTCTCGGGATGCGCCCCCATCAGAGCTCCCGCGCTTCCCTGTGCCTGGCTGGGAGCGCTATCAGGGCGTGCGCTTCCTCGGCCAGGGAGGCATGGGACAGGTGTTCCTCGCCCAGGACCTGCGCCTGCACCGTCACGTGGCGCTCAAGTTCGTCCGCAGCGACAACGAAGCGGTCTTTCGCCGTGCGCTCAACGAGGCGCGCGCCCAGGCCCGGGTCGAGCACGAGCGCGTCTGCCAGGTGTACGAGGTGGGAGAGGTCGAGGGTCGCCCGTACATCGCCATGCAGTTCATCCATGGCCAGCCACTCCACCTGCTCCTGCATTCGCTCAGGGTCGAGCAGAAGGTCGCGGTGGTGCGCGATGCCGCCGAGGGCGTCCACGCCGCCCACCGCGCCGGTCTCATCCATCGGGACATCAAGCCCTCCAACATCCTGGTCGAGCGTGCCGACGACGGGCGCCTCAAGCCCTACGTCATGGACTTCGGTCTGGCGCGCGACTGGAGCGCGCAAGACACCACCGCCACCGGAGCGATGGCGGGCACCCCCCATTACATGTCCCCCGAGCAGGCTCGCGGCGAAGTGAGCCGCCTGGACCGCCGCGCGGACGTCTACAGCCTCGGTGCCACCCTCTATCACCTGCTGACCGGCCAGGTGCCGATCCCCGGTGCCAATGCGCTGGAGGTGCTCAGCCGCATCGCCACGGAGGAGCCGCGCCCGCCACGTGCCGCGGTTCCAGACATCCCGGTCGATCTCGAAGCCATCGTCCTCAAGTGCCTCGAGAAGAATCGCTCGGCCCGCTACGACTCGGCGCATGCCCTCGCGGAGGACCTGGATCGCTTCCTCGCGGGCGAGGCCGTGCGGGCGCGCTCCGCGGGCCTGGGCTACCGGCTTCGCAAGAAGGCGCGCAAGCACCGGGCCGTGGTGGGCGTGGCCGGCGTGGCGCTCGTCGCCGTCACGCTGGCGCTGGGCTGGGCCGGCTTCACCTACAGCCAGTCCTCCCGGCGCGAGCAACTGATCCGCCGCTTCACCGAGAAGGCCAACCACCTCGAGGCCCTCGCCCGCTACTCGGCCCTCTCACGGATCCACGACACGCGCGCCGACCGGCAGGAGATCCGCGAGGCCATGACCGCCCTGGAAGCGGAGATGCGCGACGCGGGCACGCTCGCGCTGGGCCCGGGACACGACGCGCTGGGGCATGGCCATCTCGCGCTGGGGGACGACAGGTCCGCCCTTGAGCATCTGGAGGCGGCGTGGGCGAGCGGCTTCCATGAGCCGCGCACCTCGTGGGCGCTGGCCCTCGTGCTGGGACACCTGTATCAGGACGGGCTTCGCGAAGCGGAGCGCCTGCGCGGTCCCGAGCAGCGGGAAGCCCGCCTGGCCGAACTGCGGCGCCAGTGCCGGGAGCCCGCACTGGAGTACCTGAGCCAGAGCCAGGGCGCGAACGTGGCCTCTCCCGAATACATGGCCTCCCTCATCGCCTTCTACGAGGACCGGCTCGATGACGCGCTGGCCCGCCTGGAGTCCATGGGCCCACCGCGATCCTGGTTCCATGAGGCGATTCAGCTTCGCGCAGACATCCTCCGCACCCGCGCCACCCGGCGCTGGAACCAGGGGGACCGCGACGGGGCGCGGTTGGACTTCGAGGCAGGCCGCCGCGCCTACGCCGCGGCGATCGACGTCGCCGAAAGCGTCCCCCACCTGCACCTGTCGCTGGCGGAGCTCGAATTCGACGCGCTGCTGATGGAGCTGTATGGCCAGGGGGACATCCTCCCGCCGTTCACCCGAGGCATGGATGCGGTGGCGCGCGCG
This sequence comes from Myxococcaceae bacterium, assembly GCA_004173515.1. Classification (GTDB taxonomy): domain Bacteria; phylum Myxococcota; class Myxococcia; order Myxococcales; family Myxococcaceae; genus Corallococcus. The sequence goes on from SECN01000207.1 coordinate 4,837, forward strand.
CTCCAGGCCTTGCCAGATTCCGCGAGGGCCCGGCGGCTGGAGGCGAGCTTCTACCGCCGCCGGGCGGAGGACCAGATGAACCATGGCGCCAACGCGGAGGAGATGTTGCGCAAGGCCGTCGACACGGCGCGCGCGGCGCGAAGCCTGGCCCCCACGTGGTCGCAGGCCCGGGTGCTGCTGGGCCGGTGCCACTGGAGCTGGGCCCAGTACCTCCAGCAGCGCAACCAGGATCCCCGCGAGCAGCTGCGCCTGGCCCGCGAGGAATTCGAGCACATTCCCCCGGAGGAGCGGGACTACGAGCTCTACATCAACCTCGGTCTGCTCCTCGGGACCTGGGCCAGCGACGAGCAGCAGCGCGGCGAAGATCCCCTGCCCCACCTCGGACAGGCCCTGGCAGCCTATTCCGCGGCGACCCAGCTCGACGCGCGGCTGCCCGATGCGTGGATCAACCTCGGCAGCGCGTACCTGACGCGCGCCTCCGCCCCCAGCAGCCCGGCGCCGGACGCGGATTTGAAACAGGCCCGGGATGCGCTCGACAGGGCGCGCGCGCTCAATCCCCAGCATGTGGCCCCCTACTTCTTCTCGGCCCAGGTCGAAGAGCTGTCGGCCAGACGGCACCGCGCCCGGGGCGAGGATGCCCGGCCCACGCTGGCCCGGGCCCTCGAGCAGTACCGGCAGGGCAGCGCCATCAACCCCCAGCTTCCTCAACTGCTGAATGGCGCGGGGCTGGTCCTTCTCGATCAGGCGAAGGAGGCCTGGGAGCGGGGCGAAGAGCCGTTCGCGCTGCTCGACGAGGCCCGGGCCACCTTCGAGCGCGCCATCGCCACCTCCCCGCAGCAGGGCTTCGCGTACCACAACATCAGCGAGGTGCTGCTCCAGCGCGCGGCCTATCAGCGGGTGCTCGGTGAGCCCTCGGACATCCCCCTCCATGCGGCGATGGAGTTGTCACGCAAGGCCGTTGAACGGCTCCCCGACTTCGCCCAGCCCTGGACCAACCTCGCCCGGGGCCATGCCTCGCTGGCGCTGAACACGTTCGAGCGGAGGGGAGATCCCCGCCCGGAACTCACCGGCGCCTCGCAGGCGCTCGCGCAGGCATTGAGGCGCCAGGGAGGTAAAGCGGAAGGCTGGCAGTGGGAGGGCGAGACCCGAGCGCTCCGGGCGCGCTGGCAGGCACGGCGGGGGCAGGGCTCGAGAGAAGCCTTCGAGGACGCCGCGCGCGCCTTCCAGAAGGCGTTGGAGCTGGATCCCGAGCGGCTGGAGGCACGGCTCGCCTCCGGCCGTCTTCATCGGGAGTGGGCCGTCTGGAGCAGGGCGCGAGGCGAGGCCACGGAGCCCCTGCTGGAACGAGGGCTCCAAGACACGGAAACCGCACTGGCGCGGAGGCCCGGGTGGCCAGAGGCGCGGCTCCTCCGAGGCCAACTGCTCCTGTTGCGCGCCGAAACGGTGACCCGCCCCCTTGAGCGGGAGGCATTGCGCCGCCAGGGACGGGAGGAACTTTCGGGGGCCGTCGCGACCAACGCCCACCTCGCACGCGAAGCCAGGGAGGCGCTCCCCGGCGCCACACCCTAGCGCTCGCGGTCGGGGTCTTGACCGGGGTTGACGGTGATGGTGCCGTTCATGCCCTCCGCCTCCGGGTTGCCGCCTTTGCTGTGGGTGATGAGACGGAGCCAGTACGTCTTGGATGCTCCTTTGGAGACGGTGAACACGGCGCCACTGAGGTTGATTTCCCCTGGAACGCAGATGTCACCCTTCCCGAAAAGGGAGCAGTCAGGACAACCGCCCTCCTCCCGGGAAACCCTCACCGTCTGAGCCTCGATGAGTCCCCCCACGAATGTGACCCGGTCCTCGGGATTGACCTGCAGGTCCAACCTCGCGCCCAAGAGCCCCGGCCTGTCGAACCCGTCCGGGGCGCACTGAATGACATAGGTCTTCCGATCCGGAATGCCTGTCTTTGGAGTCGATTTGGATTTCTTTGTCATGCGCGAAGTCTGGCTGCCCATGAAACCAGCGTCAACGTCCGCGTCAACGGGCCTTCGCATCCAGCCCCAACTCCCTCACCCTGCGCGCGAGCGCCTTCCGTGAGACCTCGAGCCGCCGTGCCATGGCCTCCAGGTCCCCCTGGCACTCCTGATGGCAGCGCGAGATCTCCTCATTGCTCAACCTGCCCGCGGTGCGTATGTTTGGATGGCGTTGAATCAAGTCATAGAGGGAGGCCCGCGCGATGCCGAGCCGGTCCGCGGCGGGGTTCAGGTCCCAGACGCACTCCCGGAGCGCCGCCACCAGCTCCGCCTCGGTGATGTCGGAGGCCCTGCGGCGCTTCACCCGTAGGGCCGCGGGCACGGACGGCGCAGAGGCAGGGAGTGCCGGCGTCGAAATGGACAGCTCCCGCTCGAGTTCGGCATCAAGGCGCAGGCAGGGTCTGCCACGGCTGTCGATGACCAGCCGCCGCGTCACGTTGCGCAGCTGCCGGATGTTGCCCGGCCACCCATACCGCACCAGCTTCGAGGCCAGTCCCACCGACAGCCACGGCTCCGCGTAGGCATCCTCCGGCGCCAGCCGGTGCGCCTCCCCCAGCGCGGTCAGCTCCTCCCTGGCGAAGTGGTGACAGAGCAACCCGATGTCCTCCCGGCGCTCCCGCAGCGGCGGGACATGAATCACATACGCGGCGAGCCGGTGCAGCAGTGGCGCCTTGAACCGTCCCTCCTCGATTTGCGCCTCCAGCTGTGCGTCCGTGGCCGCGAGCACCCGGACGTCCACCTTCACCGGTCCATGCGAGCCCACCGGGTAGATTTCCCCCGTCTCCAACGCCCGCAGCAGCATCACCTGCACCTCGGGCGGCGCCTCGCCCACCTCGTCCAGGAACAGCGTTCCTCCGTCCGCGGCGAGGAAGAACCCCTTCTGGTCCCGCACGGCGCCGGTGAAGGAGCCCTTGCGCGCGCCGAACAGCTCCGCGGCCGCCAGCTCCTTGGGAATGGCGGCCACGTTCACGCTGACGAAGGGCCGCTGCCGCCGCGGGCTGTGCTCATGGACGGCCCGCGCGATCAATTCCTTGCCCGAGCCGGTCTCGCCGCGGATGAGCACCGGGACGCCGAGATCCGCCACCTGCACGATGCGCTGGCGCACGCGCTGGAGGCCAGGGCTCGCGCCCACCATTCCGAGCATGTCCACCGCGCCGCCGCCTCCCGGCTCCGCCAGGTGCAGCACCATGCCCACGCGCCCCCCCAGCTCCAACGCGACGCCCGCGGAGACCTCCTGGACGCTGAATTCCCGAGGGCCCTCGAGCGGCTCGCCCGACGCGATGACCTGACTGCCGTCGCCGGGGTCCAGCCGGATCCGCCCCTCGGGCCCCGGGATGAGTCGCAGCGGCTTGCGGCTCAGGAAGGGATCCGCCAGGGGGCCGCCGAGCCCCTCTCCAGGCCGCGTGAAGTCCGGGCCGTTGCGAGCGACGGCGACCTCCCGCCCGGCCATGAGCGCCTCCAGCAGGAGCCGCTCTCCCACCCGGGAGGGCCTGGGATGGGCGAACAGGGTCAACGCCGGGAGGAGCCCGTCGTGATGCTCCCGCTCGCGCCGAACAGGGCCCTCTTCGGTGGAGACGTCCGCGGGCACCTTCTCTCGCATCAAGCCGCCGTCCTTCCCGTCCATGGCCAGCGCACTCTACGCCGATGTGCCGACGACGCCCTCCGATATGTCGGCGGCGCTCCAGCGACAGGGCGAGGTGAAGTCGTCAGGCCGGGCCCCGGCTCCCACCGTCCGAGCTTCACGAGCGAAAGTCCTCTCCGAAGCCGCGCGGGATGTGTCTGGCATGCAGCATGCAAATGCCTTGAGCGGTGACGACGCCGGGCCTGCCTTCGACCTGGGCCCCTCACAACCATCCACTCCCACGAAGGACACCATGAACAACCCCAAGCGCCACCAGGAATCCGTCATGAGGGGCTCCACCTCCACGCTCCCGAGGATCCCGAAGAAGACCGCGACCCACCGGCATTTCGCGACGTCTCAAGGTGCGACTCCGGTGAACCTGTTGATGCGGCGACCTGGAGCGGACAGACACCACGACTGATTCATTCAGGTGATGTCATGCCCATGGAGCGCGTCATCGTGCGGGCCTTCCACGACGAGGGCCTGTCGTATGCGCAGAATGCCTACCTGCTGAGCATTCCATCCCAAAACACGGAACGAAGTGTTCCTTCAATCGGACCCAATACGCTCATGCCCTCGACCTACACCAACATCAAGCGCTGGACCTACCGCAAGGTTCCTTTCATCATCGATCCGGGCAACCCTTTTGAATCCAGAATTCGCGCCGCCATGCGAGAGGTCGAAAGCCACACGCCCATCTTCTTCTCCCAACGCACGTCCGATGCGAACTATCTTCGATTCAGCTATGGCAATACGGGTTCGGTCAGCTGGTGCGGGATGCAGGGGGGAGAGCAGATCCTCAACACGAGCAACGAATACACCGCGCTCCATGAAATCTGTCATGCCCTGGGCCTGATTCACGAACAAAGCCGCGTGGATCGCGACACATTCGTTCAGATGAACTGGGAGCTGATCGACCCCGATCAAGACCGGCGAACACGAGATTTCGGAATCATCACGAACAGCCGAGATCTGACCGCCTACGACACACGTTCGATCATGCATTACCCCGCTCCCGCCAAGGGATGGGGCGGCCACCCCTCGAACGTCGAGGTGGCCACGATGACGTTCAAGCCCAACCCGGGCGCTCCTCTGGGACCGAGCAGTTGGAGCTCTTTGTCCGACCTGGATAAAGCCGCTCTCACCATTCTTTATAACGAGGAGCCCGGCTGGTCGGTTCCGTCCCAAATCCCCTGGGGGACCAAGGCGGCGTTTGGCCCGCGAGCGGTCGCCAACGGCGAGGTCCTCGTCATGGCCTACAAGGGCGACGGCGACAACGGTGTCTACTGGGCGGCCCGCAGCCCCTCCACGGAGTGGAGTCAATCCGTTCGGCTCGACGGTGTCGGAACCAGCGCGGCTCCCGCCATCGCCTTCGACCAGGGGCAGGTGTTCCTGACGTGGCGAGGCGTAGGCTCGGATGCCGGGATTTATGGCACGGTCTTCATGAACAACATGTGGGCGCCGCAATACAAGGTGCCGAATGTCGGGACGTCCGAGGCTCCCGCGATGGCCTTCTGGAATGGCCAGATGCATCTGGTCTGGAAGGGGGCCAGTGACAATGGCCTCTGGTGGGCCATCTGGAATCGGGCGACGGCGTGGTCTCCTCAATTCCGTATTCCAGGAGTCGGAACCAGCTCATGCCCGGCCCTCGCGGTCTTTGAAGGCAAGCTTTTCGCCGCATGGCGCGGCGTTGGCACGGATGCCAGCCTCTATTTCGCCATCAACGAGGGTTCCGGCTGGAGCGCCCAGTCCACGGTGCCGTTCGCTGGCTCGGAAAAGGGACCGTCGCTCGCCGCATTCAACGGCAAGCTTTGGATGACCTGGAAGGGCAGCGGCGATAATGGCGTCTGGTGGGCCAGCTACGAAACGGCCACGGGCTGGTCCAGCCAGGCACGCATCCCTGTCGCGGCCACGTCCGACACGCCGACCCTGGCGCCCTTGGGAAACCAGCTCTTCGTCCTCTGGACGGGCGCCGGATCCGACCGGAGCGTTTACAGCGCGCGCCTTCCCGCCCGTCTGTAGCGCCTTCCGGTGGCGCGCGAGGAGCTCTCCCGGTTTCATAAGGAGAACCGGGAGCCGCGGATGGAGCGGGAGATACCAGAACACTCATCCCGCTTTGCGACGGAAGTGGAGCGCCTGCACGCCGGACCTGAACCGCTGCGTCGAGAGGAGCTCGAGCTGTCGCGCACTCGACAGGCCATGAAACAACGTCGGCCCGCGGCCACTGATGACGGGATGAACGACGATGCGGTACTCGTCGATGAGCCCCCACTCCTCGAGCGCAGTCGCGAGCTTGGGCGCTCCGACGAGGACACCCCGCTCGGTCTTCTCTTTCAGCGCCGAGATCGCCTCGCGAAGGTCACCCTCCACCTTGATCGTGTTCCGCCACGGAAAGTCGCTCCGCGAGCCTGACACGACGTACTTCGCCTTCGCCTCGAGCTTCTGTGCCCACTCGCGCATCGCGCGCGGCGCCTTTTCGTCGCGTGCCACCGCGGGCCAGGCTCCCTCCATCAGCTCGTAGGTGTTGCGCCCGAAGAGCATCGCCCCGCTCTGCTCCATGAGCTGCGTCCAATAGTCGTGCAGCTCGTCGTCCGCGATGCCCTGGGTGTGATCGATGCACCCGTCCAAAGTCACATTGAGACCGAAGGTGAGGAGGCCCATGGCGTGGGATTCTACGAAAAGCGCGCCCCGCGCGCAGCAGCCCGAGCCATCGTGACGCGCGGCCCTGGGTCGCGCCGGCCAATCTCAGCGGAGGGCCTTCTCCAGCTCCTCGCGGCTGAAGTCCCTCGAGAGGTTGTTCGGATCCCAGAGGGCGGCCAGCTCGATGATGGCCGGCAGCAGGGCCTGGATGCGGTCCTTGAGCCTGGCGCGCACGTGCTCCTTGAACCGCTGGTTCTTCATGCGGGCCAGCTCGCGCACCTCTTCCGGGACGCGGTTGACCAGGT